>JASHSV010000088.1 GCA_030038535.1 Candidatus Acidiferrales bacterium | reverse complement strand
CGTCTGCCGCAGGTCCAGCCTCCCGAGGGTTCGGGGCCGGGCGCTGATTCGCAGTCCGCTACGGCATCGAAGCCCGCGCCGAAAACGCCTGCGGCCGTTGCTGTCGCAGGCGGCACTTCAGCCCCGGCGAAACCCGGTGAGCCCGTGGTGTGGGCTGTGCGTGCCGCCCACCTGACTTACCGCAGCGCCGATGCAATTGCCGAGCTGGATCAAGACGCGCACGCCGAATCGCGGCTCGGCCGCATCGCCTCGCCGCACATGGATTTGATCCTCGCGGAGACCAACGGCGTGCAACAGCTCACGAAGGCGGTGTGCACCGGCGGGGCAAACGTGTGGCAGCTCGAGCGCCATGGAACCGCGGACCGGGCCGATTACACGGCAGCCGACGGAAAATTCGTGCTGAGCGGCGGAAATCCCACGCTCTACGATGCCGATCAAGGCACTACGACCGGCCGTGAATTGACCTTCTTTCTGGGCGATGATAGGATTCTCGTCGATTCAGGCAACGGCACGCGCACTCTGTCGCGTCACCGGATTCAGTGATGAGCCGGAATGTCAAAATTACAAGCTGTCGAGGTCAGAAAATCCTATAGGGGCCGCGTTGTCGTTGATGACGTAAACCTGGAGATTACCCAAGGCGAAGTCGTCGGACTGCTCGGTCCGAATGGCGCCGGAAAAACAACCACCTTTTACATTCTCGTCGGCCTCGCCAGACCCGATTCCGGCGCTGTTCTCCTCGACGAAGAAGACATCACCGACCTTCCGGTTTACCGCCGCGCGCGTTCCGGTATCAGCTATTTGCCCCAGGAACCTTCCGTTTTTCGGAAGCTGACCGTGGAGGAAAACCTGCTCGCCGTGCTCGAAACGCAGGCGCTCTCGCCGGAGGGCCGCCGAGACCGCCTCGAGGAGCTGCTCGCGCAGATGGGCCTGGAAGCCGTCCGCCACAATCAAGGCGGAACGCTCTCAGGCGGCGAGCGCCGCCGGCTGGAAATCGCGCGCTCGCTCGTGCTCCAGCCCGCCTTCATGCTGCTCGACGAGCCGTTTTCCGGGATCGATCCGGTGACCGTGATCGACATTCAGAAAATCATCCAGGACCTGCGGAATTCCGGCATCGGCGTGCTGGTGACCGATCACAACGTCCGCGAGACCCTGCGCGTTACCGACCGCGCCTACATCATTCACGGCGGGCGCATCTTCCTGGCCGGCTCTCCCGACGTGCTCAGCAGCGACCCGGCGGTCCGGCGCATCTATCTGGGCGAGAATTTCCAGCTAAACTAAAGCTATGGGCCAGTGGCTACAGCCGAAGCTCCATCTGCGGGTCGCGCAAAAGCAGATCCTCACGCCCGGCCTGGTGCAGATGGTCAGCGTACTGGCGCTGAACCGGCTGGAGCTGCGGGAAATGGTCACCGCCGAGATGGTGGCCAACCCCATGCTGGAGGAAGTGACCGAAGAGAATTTGCGCGCCGACAATTACACCGACGAAGCCTTCGTCAAGGCTGAATCGGAAGCGCCCAGCGATGGCGAGAGCACCAATCCCTTTGATGAATTCGACGTCGCCTCCTTCTTCAACCAGTATCTCGGAACGGGAGGGTCGGAGACCAAGGGCGAGTACGAGGAAATCGAGCGACCTTCCTATGAGAAATTCCTCTCCTCGACGCAGGACCTCACCGACCATCTCTCCTGGCAGTTGGGCGCCTCGACAGGCACGGACCGGCAGCATCAGCTCGCGGAGGCCATCATCGGCAACCTGGATGAGAACGGCTATCTGACGGCCACGGTCGAGGAGATTGCGACGAGCGAGAACGCCCAGGTGAACGAGGTGGAAGAAGCGCTGCGGCTGGTGCAGGAACTGGACCCGCCGGGAGTGGCGGCGCGCTCGCTGGCGGAATGCCTGGAGCGGCAGCTTGCGGTGCTCGACCCGGAAAATTCGCCGCTCACGCAGCTTGCCGCGGCCATCGTGCGCGACCACTTGAAACTGATTCAGAACAACCAGTTCAAGGAAATCGCGAAGGCCGTCGGCCAGCCGATCGAACAGGTGAAGCTGGCCGTGGATGTGATCAAGAAGCTCGACCCCCGGCCCGGACTTCGCTACAACAAGACGGAACCGCGCGTGGTCGAGCCGGACGTTTTTTTCCGCAAAGTGGGCGAGGAATGGCAGGTGTTTCTGAACGACGACGACATGCCGCAACTGCGCCTGAGCCCCACCTACCGCCGCCTGCTCGCTCGCGACGCGGCCGACCGCGAGGTCCGCAACTATGTGAAGGAGCGGTTCACCGCTGCGGTGCAACTGCTGAAAAACATCGAGCAGCGCAAACACACCATCCTCCGCGTGTGTCAGATCATCCTGCGCAACCAGCGCGACTTCTTTGAATTCGGCATGGACCACCTGAAGCCCATGATGATCAAGGAAGTGGCCGAAGAGGTGGGCGTGCATCCCTCCACCGTGAGCCGCGCAGTGGCGAACAAATATTCGCACTCCCCGCAGGGCGTTCTGGAGCTGCGCTTCTTCTTTTCGGAGTCTGTGAACGGCCCGCTGGGCGCGGGAGTCTCCCTGCTGACGCTCAAGCGCCGCGTGAAGAAAATGATTGAGGAAGAAGACGCGGCGCATCCGCTCACCGACGAGCAAATCGCCAAGAGACTTTCCGAGGAAGGGATCGAGGTGACCCGCCGGACGGTCGCCAAATACCGCGAAGACCTGCGCATTCCCAGCACACATCAGCGGCGAGTGAAGGAGTAGGTGGTCCGCCGCGCCGAGCCCCAGGCTTCCGCGCCGCGTCCAGGCGGTCCGGGACGGCGGCTGGTCCTGCTGACCGGGCTGAGCGGTTCGGGAAAGGGCTCGGTGCTGCGCGCGTTTGAGGATCTGGGCTACTACTGCGTGGATAACCTGCCCGTGGAACTGATTCCGAATTTCAGCGAACTTTTCGAACGAGGGGCGGGGGAATTCGACCGCGTGGCGCTGCTGGTGGATGCGCGCGAGGGCGAGATGCTGCGCCGGCTGCCCAGCATCTATCGCCGCCTGCGGCGCGAGCAGGAGGTGACGCTGGTGTTCGTGGAGGCGGGGGACGAAACGCTGATCCGGCGGTTCAGCGAGACGCGGCGCCCGCATCCGCTGGGCCGCCATGCCAGCGTGCGCGAAGCCGTCCGGCACGAGCGGCGCATCATGGCGCCCATCCGGCGACTCGCGGATGTGGTGCTCGACACGACCCGGTTCAATGTCCATGAGCTTCGCCAGTTCATCGAAGAGCGATTCCTCAAACTCGACCGGCAGCCGCTGATGGTCAGCGTGATGAGCTTCGGGTTCCGCTTCGGCTTGCCGCAGGACGCCGACCTAGTGTTCGACGTGCGCTTCCTGCCCAATCCCCACTTCATTCCCAAATTCCGGCCCCTGACGGGCAGCGATCCGCGTGTGGCGCGCTACATCCGGTCGTTTCCCCAGACCCGGCGCTTCCTGACCCGCATCACGGAGCTGCTGCGCTTTCTGGTGCCCTATTACATCCGCGAGGGGAAGAGTTATCTTACGATTGCATTTGGATGTACGGGCGGGAGGCATCGCTCGGTGATGATGGCGGAGGCAATCGCGCGGTCGCTGCGGCACCGGGTTCCCGGAGTGCGCGTGGTGCACCGCGACGTTGACCGTTCCGCGTCTTGACAATACTCAGGCGCGCCCATAGCGTACACTTCCTCTATACCCGCGGCGCGGGCACGCAGGGGGTTGCGCGCGTTCCGATGGATACGGAGTGATTTCATTTTGGCCTTCTCGTTTCCAACTGAGTTGTCGCGCCTGTTCCGCTATCTGCGGCCGCATCGCCGGCGGCTGGCGGCGGGCATCCTGCTCATGTTCGTGGTGGGACTCGCCGAAGGCCTGACCGCCCTGATGATTATTCCAGCGATGGACAAGGTGCTGGACCCCACTATCTCGGATTCGAAGCTCAGTCTGGTCCACATCCCCTTCACCGACCGCACGCTCATGCTGAATTCGCTGTTCCCCTCCAACATTCATCACGTGTGGGCGGTGTTTTCGCTCTCGCTGCTGCTGCTTTTCGTGATCAAGGGCGTGTGCGAGTTCATCTCCATCTCATCGATCCAGTTCGTCGGCCTTTCCGCGGTCACCGCGCTGCGCAATCAGGTTTACGCCCGGCTGATCCGCCAGCCGATGGGATTTTTCGAACACAATCCCACGGGCCGGCTGATGTCCACGGTGATCAGCGACGTGGAGCGCATCCGCGGGGCGCTCGCGGAGTGGTTTGCGGATTTTTTCCGGCACACGTTTTCGTTCTTCGGCTGCGTGGTGGTGCTCTTCCTGATTGATTGGAAGCTCGCGCTGCTCTCGCTCGTCATTTTGCCGCTGGTCGTGGTTCCGGTAGGCAAGCTGGGCCGGCGCATCCGGCACTCCGTGCAGGAAAGCCAATCGCGGCTGGCGGACCTGAGCCAGATCCTGCAGGAAACCATCACGGGCAACCGCGTGGTGAAGGCCTTCGGGATGGAGAACTTCGAGATCGAGAAATTCCGGGAGACTTCGCGGCGGCTGTTGCGCGAAAACATGCGCTGGATCCGGGCCTGGATCGCCAACGCGCCGCTGATGGAACTGCTGGGCGCCGCAGTGCTCTGTTTCGCGTTGCTGTATGCGCGCGACCGCATCCGGACGGGCCTGCTCACCCGGGGCGCGTTCATCGCATTCATCTACGCGCTGTTCCGCGTGTACGAGCCTATCAAGCGCCTCGGGGGCATTTACCATCAGTTCATGCAGGCGCTCGCATGCACGCCAAACGTGTTCGCGCTGATCGATTTGCCGGAGGAAGTTGCGGACGCACCGGGCGCCTTAGTTGTGGGACGCTTCTCCGATCGCATCACCTACGAAAACGTCAGTTTCGCCTATCCGGGAAGCCCCGCGATACTCCGTGGCATCCGGCTGGATGTGCGGGCGGGCGAGGTGGCGGCGATTGTGGGGGCCAGCGGGGCGGGGAAGACCACGCTGGTCAATCTGCTGCCGCGGTTCTACGACCCGACGTCCGGCCGTGTGCTCATGGATGGACACGACCTGGGCGCGCTCAGCCTGCGCTCGCTCCGCGGGCAGATATCGATCGTCACGCAGGAGACGATCCTCTTCAACGATACGGTCGCGAACAACATCTGCTACGGCAGTCCGGGGGTCGCGGAGGAGCGGCTGGTGGCCGCGGCGCGTGCCGCGCTGGCGCACGACTTCATCTGCGAGATGCCGCAAAAATATCAGACCCTGATTGGGGAGCGCGGACAGCGGCTTTCCGGCGGCCAGCGGCAGCGTATCGCGATCGCGCGAGCGCTATTGAAGAATTCGCCGATCCTGATCCTGGACGAAGCCACGTCGGAGCTGGATTCCGAGTCTGAACGGCTGGTGCAGCAGGCGCTCGCCAACCTGATGGCCGGCCGCACCGTCTTTGTCATCGCGCACCGCCTGTCCACGATCCGCAGCGCAGACGTGATCCTGCTGCTCGACGACGGCCAGATTCGCGAACGCGGGACGCACGAGGAGTTACTGGCCCGGGGCGGCCTTTACGCCCGGCTCTATGAGCTGCAATTCGGCGCGGAAGCGATGGCGCGCTCGCGTTCCGCGGGGGAGACGGGCTGAACGTGGGGCCGCGCACGAACGGAATTCGCTCGATGACCGGCTACGCGCAGGCGCGGGCCGAGGACAACGGTCTGGCCCTGCGTGTGAGCATCCGAAGCGTGAATCACCGCTTTCTGGATCTGCACGTGCGGCTGCCGGAGGGTTGGGAGCAGCTCGAGCCGCGGCTGCGACAGCGCGTGAGGCAGCACGTGCGCCGGGGGCACGTGGACGTAACGTTGCGAATCGAGGCCACAGGGCCGGCCACCGTTCAGCTCAATCAGCCGCTCGCTGCCGCGTACGCGCGGGCCGCGCAGGAGCTGGGGCGGGAATTTGGCGAGCCGCCGGCGATCGACTTCGTGGCGCTGATGCGCCTGCCCGGCGTGGTGACGGGGGCTGGAATCCCATCGGAGGACGAAGTGGAACGGGCCGCGGGCCTGGCCTTGGGCTGCCTGGACGACGCTCTCGGGCGGCTGGACGAGATGCGCTATGCGGAAGGGGCCTCGCTGGCCACGGAGATGCGCGGGCGGCTGGGGATCATCGCGAGACACGCGGTGGAGATCGAAAAACTGACCACAACGCTGCGTCCCGAATATGCGCGGCGGCTGGGCGAGCGTCTGGCGGAGCTGCTGGGAAATACCGCGATGGAACCGGCGCGGCTGGCTCAGGAGGCCGCGCTGCTGGCGGAGCGCTCGGACGTGACTGAAGAGGTGGCGCGCCTCCGCAGCCACCTGCAGCAGTTCGACGCGCTGCTGGAATCGGATCCCGAAGCTGGGAAAAAACTGGATTTTTTACTTCAGGAAATGCAGCGGGAATCGAATACCATGCTGTCGAAGACTCCCGGGGTCGAATCGCAGGGAATGGCCATCACGGATTTGGCGCTCGAGGTGAAGGCGGAGGTCGAACGGCTGCGCGAACAGATGCAGAACGTGGAGTAAGACCGTACCGGGGCCGGCTCACAGACACTCATGTCCTCATCCCATCCACCGATCGCGTTCATTGTTTCGGGGCCGTCCGGCTGCGGCAAATCGACGCTGGTCGAGAAGATGCTGGAGCTGCCCGAAATCATGTTTTCGATTTCGTGCACCACCCGGAAACCGCGGCCGGCGGAATCGCCCGGAAAATGGTACAATTTTGTGTCCGAGGAAGAGTTCGAGCGCATGGTGGCACGCGGGGAATTTCTGGAGCACGCCCGCGTATTCGGCCGGTATAACTACGGAACGCCGCGGCGGTGGCTGGAGGAGTCGCGGGCCAAGGGTTGGGATCTCGTCCTCGAGATAGACGTGCAGGGGGCCGCGCAGGTGCGTCCCGGGCTCCCCGATTCCGTTTCCATATTCATCCTGCCCCCTTCGCGCCAGGCGCTGGGCGAACGGCTTCGCGCGCGGGGCCAGGACACGGAAGAGGAGATCGAGCGGCGGCTGGCGCAAGCCCAGCAGGAAATTCTGGAGCACGCGAAACATTACGACCACATAGTGATCAACGACGATCTGGAGCGCGCAGGCCGCAAGGTGCAGTCGATCGTGCTGGCAGCGCGCACCCGGATCAAAACAGCGCTGGCCACCGACACGGTGCGCGCGGTGCTTCGTTCGTTTGGAGGATGACGTTGCAAATGACAGCCTCAAAAGAACCACCCAGCAGCCAGTTTGCGTTCGTGCTTTTGGCCGCCAAGCGCGCCCGCCAGCTCATGGCGGGAGCGCCCATGCTGCTCGGGCACACGCGCGCCCACAAGCCGACGCGAATCGCGGTGGAAGAGCTGCAGCACGAACTGCTCGAGTACGACCTGCCGGAAGTTTCCGACCGGGCCGAGGAAAAGGAAGCCAAGCGGCGAAGCGAGTAGCCGCGGAGAGCGCGCATGCGCGTTGCGGTTGGAGTGACGGGGGGAGTGGCCGCGTATAAGGCCGCCGAACTGGTCCGCCTGCTGCAGCAGGAGGGGCTGGAGGTGGAGGTGGCGATGACGCGCGCCGCGCGCGAGTTCGTCACGCCACTCACGTTTGCCGCGCTCACCGGCCGGAAGGTCATCACGGAGATGTTCGGGGCGGAGAACGCCGCTCCGGCCAACGTCGAAAACGCGATCGAACACATCGCGGTGGCGCAGCGCATTGACGCGCTGGTGATCGCTCCCGCCACGGCGGATTTCCTGGCACGCATGGCCAACGGCCTGGCCGACGACTTCCTCTCCACCCTAGTGCTGGCCACAAAGGCGCCGGTGATCGTGGCGCCGGCGATGAATGTGAACATGTGGGAGCACGCGGCGACGCAGGAAAACCTGGGCCGGCTGCGCGCGCGCGGGGTGCGCGTGGTTGAGCCGGGAGAAGGCTACCTGGCGTGCGGGATGACCGGAGCGGGACGGCTGGCGGAGATCGAGGGCATCGCACGCGCGGTGTGCGAGACGCTGGGACTGAAGCACGACCTTGCTGGTGAGACGTTGCTGATCACCGCCGGGCCGACTCGCGAAGAGGTGGACCCGGTGCGATACCTGACAAACCGCTCGTCAGGAAAGATGGGATACGCGTTGGCCGAAGCGGCGTTGCGGCGGGGGGCGCGCGTGATCCTGGTGAGCGGCCCGGTAGCGCTTGCGCCGCCGGAAAAGGTTGAGTTCGTTCCCGTCCGCACCGCGGAGGAGATGCGCAAGGCGATGTTCGAGCAGCTTCCGCAAGCGACCGTGGTGCTGATGGCCGCGGCTGTGGCCGACTACCGCCCTGCAAATCCAGCTGTGCAGAAGATCAAGCGCGGAACAGGGCCGCTGACGCTGGAACTCGCGCCCACGCCCGACATCCTGGCGGAAGTCGCGACGCAGAAGGGAAGCCGGACGCTCGTCGGATTTGCCGCGGAGACCACCGATCTGGCGGAGAACGCGCGGGGGAAGCTGCTGCGCAAGGGCGCAGACCTGCTGGTGGCCAACGACGTGACGCAGCAGGGCGCAGGCTTTGACGTGGACACGAACATCGTGACCCTGTTACGGCGTGACGGCTCGCAACTCGAGCTGCCGAAGATGACCAAGCAGGATTTGGCCTCACGAATTCTGGACGAAGTAGCGGCGCTCCGCGGCACCGCGGGGCGGGACCGCTCCCGCTGATGGAATCACCCGCCGGACCGAAAATCGAAGCCTGGCTGCGCTATTTCGATGATTTGGGTCTGAGCCCGTTCTATCTGGACCGGGCCGCCGTCGAGTTGCCCCCGGGGGAAACGGCGGCGTTGAAGCCGCGCGTTGCGTCCGGCCCTCCGCCCCCGCCGGCCACAGCCCAGGCGGGCCGCTCACTCGATGCGGTGCTGCCGGTGGTGCCTTCCCTGTTCGACGCTGCTCCGA
>JASHSV010000087.1 GCA_030038535.1 Candidatus Acidiferrales bacterium | reverse complement strand
GGGCACGATTCGCTCGTGGCCGCGTGGCGCTGCACGCAGCCGAGCTGGCGGAACGACGTGGCGCGCGAAGTGGACCTGATCGAAGAAGTGGCGCGCCATTACGGATTCGACAAATTCACGCCCCGCCTGCCCGCCGCGCGCCAGCCCGCGCGCCGCCTGCCTCACGCAGACGCCCTGGACCGTCTCCGCGAGCGCCTGATTGGGCTCGGCTATCAGGAAGCAGTACCCATTCCGTTTGTGGACGAGGCCCACGATGTGCTCTTTCGCGATGAGGCCGCCGGAGCTCCCGGTATCGCGCGGCTCGCAAATCCTCTCGCGGAAGACGCGGCCGTGCTGCGCTCGACCGGCGCTGTCACCATGGTCCGCACGCTCGAATGGAACCTGAACCGCGGCCAACGCAACCTTCGCCTGTTCGAGATAGGACGCGTGTACGGCATCCTGGGCAGCAAATCCGCGGAGACGCCGATGCTGACGCTCGGCGCGGCGGGGCTGGCCCGCGAGAAAAGCGTGCACGACTCGCCGCGCACGTTCGGCCTCGAAGACTTGAAGGGCGATCTGGAAACGCTCCTCGAAATCTGCGGAGGCGTGCAGGCAGAAGCAGGCGGACCGGCGTGGTTGCAGGCGGGCCGAGCGATGAGGTTGTCGCTGGCGCGAGAAAAGAGCATGCCTTCAGCCGGGGAAACAAAATGGGCCGGCGCGGGCGGACAGCTCGCGCGGCGCGTGGCGGAACGCTTCAAATTGAAACAAGACGTATGGGTAGCCCAATTGCAACTCGATCCGCTCGTCCGCGCGTTTGCAGCACACCGCGCCGCGCTCCACTATGAGCCGCTGCCTCGATTTCCAGCAGTCGAACGCGATTTCTCGCTCGTGATCGCCGACGGCGTCACGTTCGCCCGCGTCGAGCAGACGATCCGAGGACTGGCCGTGCCGGAAATCGAGAACATCGCCGCGGTGGACCTCTTCCGCGGCGGCGCAATTCCCGGGGGAAAGCATTCGCTGCTCGTCCGCGTCACGCTGCAAAGCCACGAGAGCACGCTCACCGAGGCGCGGGTAAATGAAGTGAGCGCGCGCATCGTCGCCGCGCTCGAACGCGAGCTCGGCGCCACGCTGCGAACCGCGTGACGCGCAGCGCGCAGCGCATGAAACCATCTCCCGGCCAGCCGCATCCTTTGGAGCAAAGAAGGTCGAGCATGAATGACGCCGCTCCCAACCGCGCGCGCAGTTTCTTAAGGCTTTGGTCCGCGCGCTCCGCCGCCATGGTTACGGCGCTCTCGATGCAATTTCTGTGGGTAGGCGTCCTGCTGTGCGCTGTGGATTGCGCAAAGGGCGCCTGCCAGCGGCCGCTCGCCGCTGGTCAGGAATCCACCGGCAGCCACTGCGGGCATCCGACGAGCCCGCCGGGCAGCCCCGCGTCCGGCCCGCATAGCCGCAACTGCCCCGCCGCGTATCTCCTGCACGCGGGAGCATCGCGAATCGCAGTTCTCCCCGCGCAATTGCCATGGGCCGCACAGAGCACGATGACGGCCGTTCTGCCGGGCGCAGCGATGCCGCCCCGGCCAAGTGCCATGCTGTCGCTCCCGCGGCAGGAGAATTCACCCCCGCAAATTGCCGCGGCTCCAACCCCGATCCCGCTTCGCATCTAGCACGTCGCCTATCCCCGCGAGCAACGGGCGCAGACCATCCCGCGCCATCCGCGTCGCGAACTGCCTGCACGCAGTTCGTGACCGACAAGAGGCGTCTCGTCCAAAGGACGGCAAGGTAAGCATGAAAAAATATACGGGCGATCGAGTGTTGCTGGGCGTCTTCTTCGCGCTCCTCGCGTCTTCGGCCGCGGCGCAGGACCCGCAATCCGCCGCTACGCCGCAGCCCGTGCCCGAAGAGCAGGCGGCCATGCACCACGGCGCCGCCGCGACTCTGATCGGCGAGATCGACGACCATTCCGACTCCGGCACGAGCGTGGAGCCCGACTCGTCCAATCCGCCCATGCTGATGAGCATGCACGGTCCGTGGATGTTCATGTTGCACGGTCTGGCCTTCGTGGTTTCCCAGCAGCAAACCGGGCCGCGGGGCGCCGACAAAGTGTTTTCCACGAACTGGGCGATGGGGATGGCGCAACGCAAAGCGGGTCCGGGCACGCTCACCTTGCGCGCGATGCTGAGCCTCGAGCCCGCCACGATCACCGGACGCGAGTATCCCGAGCTGTTCCAGGTGGGCGAGACGGCGTTCGGCCGGCCGATCGTGGATGGGCAGCACCCGCACAACTTCTTCATGGAACTCGCCGGAATTTACGACCTGCGCGCGAGCGACAACGCCCTGATTAGCTTCTACGCCGCACCGGTGGGCGATCCCGCCCTCGGCCCGCCAGCGTTCCCTCATCGCGCCTCGGCGGATGAGGACCCCATCGCCGTGCTCGGCCATCACATGCAGGATTCGACGCACATCTCGGCCAGCGTGTTCACGGTCGGCGCGGCATACCGCATCCTGCGCGTCGAGGTTTCCGCCTTTCACGGCCGCGAGCCGGGAGAAAATCGCTGGCCGATTATCTCCGGTGATCCCGATTCGTGGGCCACGCGGCTCACGGTCAACCCGTTTCACAACTGGAGCGCGCAGTATTCGATTGGCCGGCTGCACAGCCCGGAGGCAATCAGCCCGCAGGAAGACGTGCTGCGCATGACGGCTTCGGTGGATTATCACCGGCCGCTCGCCCGCGGCGATTGGGCCTCGATCGCCGTGTGGGGGCGCAACAAAGATCTGCCGGACGGCGAAGTCTTCTCCAGCTACCTGCTGGAAAGCCGGCTGCGCTTCGCGTCGCGCAACGCGGTCTGGACGCGCCTGGAGAACGTGGATCGCACTAACGAGCTGCTACTGGCAGGGAATCCTGCGCCGCCGGGATTTGTAGAGCATTTCCTGGCGCGCATCCAGGCGTATTCGTTCGGCTACGACCGCGACATCCTCGTGACGCGCCGCACGCGCACGGCTCTGGGCGCGCAGGTAACCGTGTACGGAGTTCCAGGGCTGCTCCAGCCGCTCTACGGCGACGTGCCGGTGGGAGTCGCCGTCTTCCTTCGCTTCCGTCCCGGCCGCACACAGTAAGTGGAAATGCCGCGGGCCCGTCGAGGCGCAGTCTGTGGTTGCGCGAAACGTCGCGTGCTCGCAGAATGGTGCGCGAAGGCGGCGCGACGCCGGCTCCGCCGCGTGGAGGAAAACGGGATGGAACCATCTGTGCGCGTGGAAATTTACGGCCAGGTGTATCACCTGCGCGGAGAAACCGACGAGGCGCACGCGCAGGAGCTGGCGCGCTACGTGGACGAACGCATGCGTGCCGTGGCGGAAGTGACCGGCGCCGTGGATTCGCTCCGCACAGCGGTGCTCGCCGCGCTTCACCTGGCGGACGAGGTCTATCAACTGCGGGCGCGTCAACTGGAGCTCGAGGGCCAAATCCGCAAGCGGGCCGAAAACTGCATGGAAATCGTGGATCGCGCACTGGGCCAATCGGCCTGAGCGCTGTCCGCGGATCGCGAGCCCAGTCCAAATTTCGAGCTGGAAAGAATAAGGAGCGAAAGCCATGTGCTCACGCCATTTTATCTTTGCGGCTTGCCTGGCGATGTTGCTTCCTGTCGAGGGAGTGCGCGCGCAGACGCAGCCGGGCATTCCGCGGTCGCCTGTGCGGATCACGCTGGACGAGGCGGTGAAATTGGCTCTGGCTCACAACCACGCGCTCGCCGCGGCGCGCACCACCATCCAGCAGAGCCAGGCGCAGGAGATCACGGCAAATCTTCGTCCCAACCCGGTGCTTATGGCGGACGCGCAATTCCTTCCTATT
>JASHSV010000086.1 GCA_030038535.1 Candidatus Acidiferrales bacterium | reverse complement strand
TCCACCTGAAAGTTGTCATCCCGAACCCCCGCGGTTTCTGCCGGGGTGTGGAATCTGCTTTTCTCCCGCTCCGCTAACACTCCTCGTAAGGCAGCCCCACGTAATTCTCCGCCAGCGTCGTCATCGCCGCGCGCGAGCTCGTCACATAGTCTAGCTCTGCCAGGTGCAGCCTCTCCACAAACTCGCTTCCGTTTCCGAGATGCAGCATCCTCGTCATCCAGTTCGAGAAGCGTTCCGCCTTCCACACCCGCCGCAGGCAGATTTCCGAATAACGTTCCAGCAGTTCCGTGCTTCCGCGCTTGTAAAACGCTTCCAGCGCGCGTGCGAATACTCGTACGTCCGCAACGGCCAGGTTCAGCCCCTTCGCTCCTGTCGGCGGCACGATGTGCGCCGCGTCGCCCAGCAGGTAGAGCCGCCCGTACTGCATCGGTTCCACCAGGAAGCCGCGCATGGCCGTCACGCCCTTCTGCGTGATCGGCCCTTCGCGAAGCGTCCAGCCGTCATCCGTCGCAAACCGCTTCTGCATCTCCGCCCAGATGCGCTCGTCGCTCCACGCTCCGACGTCTTCCTCCGGCGCGCACTGGATGTAGAGACGCGACACCTCAGGCGACCTCATGCTCAGCAGCGCGAACCCGCGTTCGTGCCGCGTGTACACAATTTCGTCCGACGAGGGCGCCACTGTGGCCAGAATCCCCAGCCAGCCGAACGGGTACACTTCCTCGTACGTCTGTAGCTTACCCGCCGGTATCGATGGCCGGCACACGCCGTGGAACCCGTCACAGCCGGCGATGAAATCGCAAACGATCTCGTGCTCCTCGCCGCCGTGCCGGAACCGGATGCGCGGTGTCCTGGTTTCTAGCTCGTTCACCTCCACGCCTTCCACCTCGAACGAAATTCGAGCTCCCGCCCCCAGCCGCGCCGCGATCAGGTCCTTCACCACTTCGTGCTGGCCGTACACCGTGATGCACTTTCCTCCCGTCAACTCTGGAAACAGCACGTGGTGCGAGCGCCGGCGGAACCGCAGGTACACGCCCTGATGCACCATCCCCTCGCGCTTCATCCTCTCGCCGACGCCCGCCTGCGCCAGCAGCTCTGCCGTCCCGCATTCCAGCACGCCCGCGCGGATACGGCTTTCACAATACTCCCGGCTCCTGTTTTCGATTTGGATGGACTCGATGCCTTCCAGGTGCAGCAGGTGGCCGAGCAACAGCCCCGCCGGGCCTGCTCCGACGATTCCGACCTGCGTCCTGATTCGTTCCACGTGTCGATTCGTCCTCGGGCTGGTCGCGGCCGCTTATTTCTTCATCGCTGGCGGCTCAGCCGATGCTCCAAACTTCTCCTTCACTTCCGCCGGCACTTCCTTCGACTCCAGCCGGCCCGAGCCGTCCGCGGCCCGCGCAGACCACACCCGCTTCTCGGAGATCTCCACCGCCAGCTCCCTGCCGCGAAGAAACCGGTGGTTCACCGTAAAGCTGCTGCGCCCCCACTCCGTGATCGACGACTCCACGCTCAGCGTCTCCGAATACGACGAGGGCAGCAGGAAACGCACATGCACGTCCACAATCGGAATTCCCACGATCCCGTACTTCTCCTGCATTCGCGGTTTCGGCAGGCCTACGCGTTCGAACAGCGCGTGCGTGCACGAGTCCCCATATTCCAGGTACCGGGGGAAATAGACGATTCCCGCCGGGTCGCAATCGCCCCACTCCATCATGATCATTCGTTTGTTGACCAGCGCGCCCATCCCTCAAACCTAATTTTCCAGCAGCACCGCGATGCCCTGTCCGCCGCCGATGCATGCCGAAGCGACCCCATATCGCTTCTTTGACGCCCGCAGTTCGCGCGCCAGCGTCACGCTCAGCCGCAGCCCCGTCGCCGCCAGCGGATGACCGATCGCAATCGCACCGCCGTTCACGTTCAGTTTCACCCGGTCCAATTTCAGCTCCCGTTCCACCGACATCACCTGCGCCGCGAACGCTTCGTTGATTTCAACCCGGTCGATCGCCTCCAGCTTCATCCCGGCGCCCTCCAGCACCTTTCGTATTGCCGGCGCCGGCGCGATTCCCATGATTTCCGGCGGCACCGCGACTGTCGCCACCGCCACAATCCGTGCCAGCGGCTTCGCGCCATGCTGTTTCACCCACGCTCCGGAACCCACCAGCGCCGCCGCCGCCCCGTCCACGATGGCCGAGCTGTTCCCCCCCGTCTGCACGCCTCCGAACGCCGGCGGAATCTTGGCCAGCGTCTCGTAGGGCGATGGCCGGATGTGCGTGTCCGATTCGATTTTCTCCGTCCCTTTCGCCAGCCGGATTCCGCGCGATTTGTATCCCGCCAGCTCAAACGTTTCGTTTACCAGCGGCGCGATTTCTCCCGATAGGAAGCAGCTCTTCTGCGCGGCTATCGCGCGCGCGAAGCTCGTTTCCGCAAACCGGTCGGCCTCTTCTCGCGTAATCCCGTACTGCTTCGCCAGCGTTTCCGCTGTCTGCCCCATTGTTTTTTCGGGGCAGGTATCCATCAGCGCCTCCCACAGAAAATCTTTGAACTCCACCTGCCCCATTCGGAATCCGCCCCGGTGTGTGTACGCCGCGATGGGGTTCCGGCTCATCGATTCCGCGCCCACGCACAGCCCCAGCTCGATTTTCCCCAGCGTGATTGCATCTGCCGCCTGCGCGATGGCCTCGAACCCCGTCCCGCACACCCGCTGCACGAGGAGCGCGGGCCGGTCCACAGGAACTCCGGAGTACAGACCGATGTGCCGCGGCACGAGATACGCGTCGAAGCTCGCCTGCGCCACACTTCCCGCGATCACCGCGCCCACGTCCCCCGGCGCCGTCTTCGACCGCTCGAACACCGCTCGCGCCGCTTTGATTCCCAGATCGATTGGCGACACCAATCCCGCCGCCCCGTTGTAATCCACAAACGGCGTGCGCACCCCGGCCACCAGCCACACATCCTTGTAGGCGATGAAAATCCCGCCTCCCGTTGCCGTCATGGCTCGCCTCCTCGGTCTCCGAACGTCAGCGCTCTCGAGCGCCCGCGCCTATCTCTCCAGCGCATCCCGCAATTGCGCCAGTCGCTTCAAATTTGCGATTCGCGAAATGTCTCCCGCCGTCGTCACTAGGTCCGGCCGAACCGCTCGGATCGTCTCCGCCAGCCGTCCATCCGGCTCCGCGTTTTCCGCGCCATCAAACGCATTTACGGGCAACGAAATCCCGCAGATCGGCGCGTCCTTCCGCGCTGTCGGCTGCGCTCCTCCCGCTTCGCTCCAGTCCCAGCATACAATGCATGCGCAAGCGGCCCCGCCAAACACTGCCAGCGGTCCTCGCGCGTCTCCTGCGGAGAGCAGCAGCACCGGAAGCGCCTCGTAAAATTGAATGATGTTGGCCACCGTGCGGAGCTGCGACACGCCTTCCTCTACGCACTCTTCTGTCAGCCCTCCTGGAATCCGTTCCTGAATCAGGATCACGTCCGCGCCTGCTTCCAGCAGCGCACGCGCAATTTCCCCTGCCGCTGCGCCCGTTGCCCGCACTGTTTCTGCCTGCTCCGCTCCATCCCTCCCGCCTCCGCCTTCATCCGACCGTAGCAACAGATGCCCCAGAGCAAGCGGGCCCGATAGTCCCGCCATAACCAGCGCCGTCCCCCTCAGCGCTTCCTTCATCCGTCGGATTACGTCCACAGCTACCGGTACTCGCCCGCTCTTCGCCGCCTCATCCGCCGGGCGAAGTCTGGCGGCCCATCGCACCTCCGCGGGCCCCTCCTCAGTCTGCCAATGGACCCTCGCGCCCAGCGCCTCCGCCTCCAGCAACGAATCGAAATAGCACGTCACCCCATCCGCCTGCACGTGTCCCTGGATCTGCCGCAGCGCGCTCGTAATCTTCGTTGGGTTCGCCAGATAGGTCCGCAACGGCACGTTCTCGATCCGTGCGCCCACCGAGAACACGATCGGCAAAAACAGCGGCCGCGACGGCGCTTTCCCGCGCAGCAATTCCGCCACGGCCTGCCGCGGATTCTGAGCTGCGGGCATCGTTCACGGCCGGAATACCGGCCCCAGCGGCTTCGCATCCGGCCATGAGCCGTACCACTGCAAGATCTCCTTTGGCGGGCTCTGCTGGCTCCATTCCCGCTCGAATTCCGCGTACGATTTTCCTCGCGCCAGTCGCGCCCGCCGTTCCGCGTCACGTTGCTCCCGCGTTTTCTCCTCGTCCAGCTTCCGCCGTTCCGCGTCGTACGCCACGTGGTAGATGTTTCTCGCCGTCCAGTCGGAAATGATTTTCTTCCGCAGGTCCTCCATCACCTCCGCCGGGTTCCGCTCCAGCGGATCCCCGTAGCCCGGACCCCCTCCGCTGAACCCAAACAGCAGATCGCCCTCTTCAAACACCTTTGGTGTCCGCGCCACCAGCTCGAACGACCAGTCGCCCTCGATTGTGTTCTTCTCCAGGATTTCGCGAAGGTCGAGCGTCACCTTCCCGCTCGCTTTCCCCATTTTGTCCAGCAGGTTTGCCTTCCGCACGCTGATTCCCGGAATCGGCGCCGACGCGTATCCCCCGAACAGTGGCTGTCCCAGCGGTACTTTGCTGCCGTTCCCCATGCACATGGAAACCAGGTTCGGCATTTTGTGGATCATCCATTGCTGCACTCCGCCTGAGCCCCCGCGGTGCAGCCCGTGCCCGCAGGAATCCTTCCAGTGCTGCGAGAGCGTCACCGTCACCGGCAGTTCGCCCTCCACCTGCTCCGAATCCGGCGCCCGCCCGAACGCGCACCAGGCGAATCCGTACGCGTCCATCCCGTCTTCCGCCGCGCGCCCGCCCTGCCCCATTGTGTTCAGCATAAACGACAAGACGTCCGCCACCGCCAGCTTCCACTGCGATAGCCCCGCGCAGATCTGTGATGTGTGCTGGCTCCCCGGCGCCGCCGCGATCTGCCGCCACATCTCCGCGCTCGAAAACGCCATCTTCGCGAATGCGTTGTGCGTCGCGCATCGCGCCTGCATCCCGATGAATACGCAGCAACTCGTCGCCGCCAGTTTGTCCGGATTCAGCAGGATTCCTTCCGGAAACACGAAATCGATCGGCGCAAACGTCGTGCTGCAGATCGGCAGATCGTGGAACACGTACTCGTACATGAAATTCGCGATGTGCCCCACCACCGCCTGCGGGTGAACGTTGTACGACGACGGCGTCTCCGGCGACGTCCCGTGAAAATCGAACGTCAGCTTCCCGCCCTCTTTCACCAGCGTCAGGTTGCACGCCCGCACCAGCCCCGGCGTCCATCCCATCGCGTCATTGAACACCACCGCGCGGAATTTCCCGTCCGGCAGCGCCGCTACGCGTTTCCGCGCCCCCGCCTCCGCCGTGTCGCACATCTTTCGCAGCAGCCCGATCACGAACTCCGCCCCGCGCTTCTCCGCTAGCTCCAGCAGGCGGATGCGCACCCGGTCCGCCGTCGTGCACCGCGCCCGCAGGTCCGAAATGAACATCGCCGGCGCCCGCAACCCGTACACCGAATAGAACTCCAGGAAGTCGTTCCGCAGCTCGAAGTTTTCCCCGATTTTGATTGGCGGCAGGTTCAGCCCCTCTTCGAATCGCGACTTCGCGCTCACCGGCATCCCGCCCGGCTCCGTCGCCCCCGTCTCCGTCGTGTGCAGCGCCGCAGAAGCCCACGCCAGCAGTTCCCCTTTGTAAAATACCGGCATCAGGCACACCTGGTCCGGATTATGGATCCCTCCGTATAGCGCGTCGTTCGTGTACCAGATGTCCCCTTCCCGTATCCCCGGGTTCTCCGCGTAATACTTCTGCACGAATTTGAGTACGATCGGCTGGATAATCGCGTGCAGATACGTCCCGCACGACGCGTTGATCAAATCCCCGTTCGCCGTAAAAATCGCCACCATCGAATCGCCCGACACGCCGAAATAGCTGCGCGACGCCCGCACAAACACTTCCATCGCCTCGTCCAAGATGTCGTTCGTAATCTGCACGCCGATTTCGTAGTCGCCCTGCTTCACCAGCGCCGCGCACGCCCGCTCTTCTGCCGTCGCCGCCGCCGGCTTCAGCCATTCCAGTTTCTCCGCCAATGTTGGAATCGGCATCGTTCCCCTCGCTCCCTCACTCTTCCAGGATTCCCAGCCCGCGCGCATCAATCCTGTACTGCATCCTCTCCGGCACCACCACCGTCGTGTATTCGCTCTCCACCACCCCCGGCCCTTTCACCACGTTTCCGGGCCGCAGCAGTTCGCTCGCGTAGATGGGCGTCGGCCGCGCTCCTCCCTCTCCCGCCCACCACACCGGCCGCTCGCCTTTCCGCGCCCCGCTCGCGTCCGCGCTCTCCAATTTCTTTTCCGGTAGCGCCGCCTTTTTCGTCGGCACCATCGCTTTCAGTACAAAACTCTCCACGAACACACCGCCCTCCGGATTCACCACAAACGGGCTGAACGCCTCGCTGAACTCTTTGTGGAAAGCCTCGCAGATCGCCCGCACGTCCTCGCCCGAATGAATTGCCAGCCGCGGCGAGAGCGCTCGTTTCACGTGAAACTGCCCGCCGTACAGCATGTCCAGCTCGAGCGCCAGCGTCGCCTCGCTCGGTTCGAATCCGTCCGCCGTCAGATCCTTCGCCGCCTTCGCAACCAGCGCCTCCACTGTTTCGTTGAACGCGGGATACTCCGTCGTCAACGCCTGCGTTCCCGGCTCCATCAGCGTCAGCCGCCGCGACTGCTCGTAAACGTGCAGTATGTCCATCGTCGACGACCCATACGCGCAGAACACCGGCGAAAACGGAAA
>JASHSV010000085.1 GCA_030038535.1 Candidatus Acidiferrales bacterium | reverse complement strand
CTGTGCTCCGCGCCTCCCAGCCGTCCCACTCCCTCGACGCGAATCGTTGCCGTTCCCGCGCCCTCGATCCGTGCGCCCATCCTCACCAGCAGCGCTGCCAGGTCCGCCACTTCCGGCTCGCGCGCGCAGTTTTCCAGCAGCGTTTCTCCGCTCGCCAGCGTTGCGGCCATCAGCACGTTTTCCGTGCCCGTCACCGTGATTTTCTCGAACACAAAGTGCGCCCCGCGCAATCCGCCGTCCGCCGGCGCGCGCGCTTCGATGTACCCGTGCTCGGTTTCGATCTTCGCGCCCATTTGTTCCAGCGCTTTGATGTGCAAATCCACCGGCCGTGCGCCAATCGCACACCCTCCCGGCAACGACACGCGCGCGTATCCCGTCCGTGCCACCAGCGGCCCCAGCACCAGCACCGATGCGCGCATCGTCCGCACCAGCTCGTACGGCGCTTCCGCATGTGAGATCTTCCCTGTGCGAATTCTTACTGGCCCGTCTGCGGCTTCAGGAATTTCGACTTCTGCCTGAATGTGCGCCAGAAGCCGTCCCATGGTCGCAATGTCGCGCACCCGCGGGATGTTGTGCAACACGACCGGCTGATCCGTCAGCAGCGCTGCGGCCATCGCCGGCAGCGCGGCATTCTTCGCGCCGCTCACGGCCACTGTGCCTTCCAGCCGCTTTCCTCCGGTTATCAGAAATTTGTCCATTCACCCTGTGGAGTTTCGCTTTCGCCTACTTCCTTTCTCCCAGTGCCCTCCTCAAATCCCCGCCCGCGGCAGCCAGCGCAAACTCCGCCTGCTCTCTGGTTACCCCTCGTTTCAACATCACCAGCGCGATCCGCAAATCTCCACGCCCGCCCGCCAGCGCCCGTCGCGCCGCCGCTTCTCGGACTCCTGCTGCTTCGCGCAGAATTCCGAGCGCGCGCGTCGTCAATTTCCGATTCGTCTGCGCCACGCCCGCCATCCAATTGTCATACACACGTCCCAGCCGAATCATCGCCGTCGTGCTCAGCATGTTCAGAATCAGTTTCTGCGCCGTTCCTGCTTTGAGCCGCGTCGATCCTGCAATCGCCTCCGGTCCTGTCTCCGCCACAATCGCAATATCGGCCGCGCGCGCGATTGACGTCCCGCGATTGGACACGACAGCAACGGTTTGTGCCCCCACTCGCCGCGCCGCCTCGAGTGCCCCCAGCACGTACGGCGTCCTTCCGCTCGCCGAAAGCCCCACCACCACATCGCGCTTCGCACATCGTGCGCGCCGAAGGTCCCTCGCGCCCGCCGCCGCGTTATCCTCCGCACCCTCCACCGCTTCGGTCAGCGCGCGCTGGCCGCCGGCCATCAGCGCCACGACCGTTTCGCGCGCCACACCGAACGTGGGCGGACATTCCGACGCATCCAGCGCCGCCAGCCGCCCGCTCGTTCCCGCTCCCACGTAAATCAGTCTCCCGCCGCGCGCAAGCGCCTCCGCGATCGCGTTTGCGGCGTGCGCAATCTGCGGAATTGCCCTCGCCACAGCGCGCGGCACTCCCGCGTCTTCGCGATTCATCGCGCGCAGAATCTTCCGAGTCGTCCGCCGATCAATCCCCCGCGTCCGCGGATTCCTTTGCTCGGTTGCCGACGCCCGTGTCCGTTGTCTCCCCATCGTGTTCAATTTCTATTTCGCCGCTTCCAGTCCCAGCGCGGCGAATATTGCGTCGTAGGCACGCCCCCGACGCCACTCGGGAAGGGAAGCTGCTGGCCTCGTTTCCGCCGAGATGCCCGGGCCAGGGATGAGCATTACCACAAATAGATCGTGCTCCGGGTCTATCCACAGTGATCCCCAGGATCGGTCGGTCCATCCATAGCTGCGCAGTGAGAAGGAGCGGCCGGGGGGAGCCGCCACCTCCCAGCCCGCCGCGAAGACTGCATTCCCCTCGCGTTTCCGCGTCGTGAACTGTTCGATCGTTTGCCGGCTGAGTAGGCGCTTGTGGGCGTAAATCCCGCCGTTGAGCCAGAGCTGTCCCACCAGCGCCAGCGCACTTCCTTCGCAGCCAGTGCAGGAGAAACCGACCGGCTCAAACAGGAGCTTCTCCGCCGCGGACACGTACTTCAACCCCGTCAATGTTGTAATGATGTTTGCTTCGATCTCGCGCTCTGCCTCTTCGCGGGCATCGCGCGGCCCCTCGCCGGCGCTTAAACTCAGCACGTCTCGAACCTTGGCCTTGTCACCCTCTGCGCGGTGCACCAGCTCGAGGCCTGATGTGCCTTCCAGCAGACGCCGCACCGTCACGTCTCTCCAGCCGCCTTCGGGTACGAGGCGCGTGCCTTCGAGGACTGTGGCAAGTGGCGTGTCGAGCGTGAGCTGCTTTGTTTGAACCAGGCGTGCGATCAATGTGGTTCGGATCGGTCCGTCTTTGTAAATCCTCTCGATATCCGGAGCATGGACCCCCTCGGGATCCGGAGGCGCAGCGGTGATATTCGACTCGGGCGGCGCGGCTGCTCGCCCATCATTCAGATAGTGAACCACCTCCTCGCCGCGATAGCCGATGCGCAGT
>JASHSV010000084.1 GCA_030038535.1 Candidatus Acidiferrales bacterium | reverse complement strand
TGGTTCACCATCGTGGCCAGCGGGTACCGCGGCGGTGACTTGAGGTTCTTCTTTGGTGGCCAAGTAAACTCGTTCTACACCGACATGAACGGGCTTTCTGGGGTCGGGACGTATGGGGCCCCAGTCGTGTATACAACTATAGACGGCGGTCCGCTGGCGGCTGCCGGAAGCGCCGTTGTCGCCACCAATGCGGCTGGCGATCTCGTCGTTGCTCCGCAGAGGCCGGTCCGTTCGTTTGGCGGCTTCGTCAACCTCGGTTTGCCGCTCTCGCGGTGGTTCAATGCCAATCCGAACGGCCATAACGGCGGTTGGCAGCTCTACTTCCACTTCGGCAAGGACCAGGTGGTCAGTCATGACCTCACGGCCACCGGAGCCACGACGGGCCTAGGCCCCTTTGCAAACGTCCTGTCCCCGTTGCCGCTTCGGATGGGCAAAGTGGCTGCGGTGACCCTCTACTATAAACTCAATCGCTATATCAGCTTCGGCTTCGAGCAGTCGATCTATGCCACTCGCCTCGAGACCGGCGCGACTTATACAATCGCCGGAGTACCGTCCAACGAGTGGCAGGACCATCGCTCGGAGTTTGGGCCGATCTTCACCTTTTGAAGGCCGACTAGTGACAAACAGCCGGACTCCCGCGGAGAGGCAGCAAATGCCTCTTCGCGGGGATCCGCTGGGACAGGCGCGCGAGATGGTCGAGAGACTGCTCGTCAGCGGGCGGCGGGAGACGACTCGGCTGCACAGACTCTTGGACCAGTCCAGAGTCTAAGACCGCCTGGAACTGGCGCCTTGTGCCATTCACCACGGCATACCAGCACGAATCAGGCTTGCGGCAAGGCCTCGAACCCCGCGCGTCTCCCCTCTTAGTTCTAGTACCCTGGTACCGGCTGAAAAGCTGGCGGGCTAGCCCCCCGGCGCTATTGTGGCTGCAAGCGAGTCACCTTATCCTACTCGGGTCAAGGGAGGTCTATGTTGGACGAGTCGGATCGCAGAAACGTTCAGCGTTTTCACCTGAAGCTGCCTCTGGTGGTCCGTTGCGGCCAGGAGGCCGACGACAAGGTTTCCACCGCGTCCAAGGACGTCAGCTCTCGTGGCGTTTACTTTTTTCTTCCCAAGGACGTGACCAACGGAGCGGCGGTAGAAATCATCATGCCCCTGCCGAATGAGCTCACCATGGCCGGGCCGGTTCAGGTCCGCTGCCTCGGCCGGGTGCACCGTTCCGAGAAGCTGGGGACGGGCGAGCTCGGCGTGGTGGCCACCATCGATCGTTACGAGTTCCTGCGCGGAGAAAACGAAGCGTAACCGGCCGGGCGAGAATAGCGCGCCTGTTCTCCCGCGGAGCGAGTCTTGCCTGCTTTCTGCGGAAGTGGGCAGGAAGGCCGGGATGCCTTGGCCCCTCAGCGATGGCTTCCCGGCCTTAGCATTATTGGCCGCGCAAGGGCGCGGCCTCCCGCAAACCCTGCGCGGCGAATGCTACCACCGGCTGCCGTTCACGGGCCACTGTTCTTCTGCGCCCCACGGAATGCCCTCCAGTGAAATTCGAGCGAGGCCGGCAGGTGCCTCGCAAAATATCCCCAGCCGTGGCCGCCGGGATAGAGATGAAATTCGTGACGAATGCCTCGGGACGTGAGCAGGCGGTCGAGCGCCCGTGCGCCCTCGTCGAATCCGAAGTCGTCCTCCGTCCCGCAATCGAAGTAAATCTTCCAGTTTTCGTTCGCAGGCGCGTTGCGCGCCGCCGTGAACACGCTGTTGCGCTCCCAGAAGGCGCGGTCCACCGGCCAGCCGAAAACGTCTTCGAGGAAGCCGAGCCGGGCGCCGCTGGTGATCGCTTCCGGTGGTTTTTCCATCAACGCGGCGCTGTGCCCACTCACCGAGCCGAAGAGTTCCGGGTACTTCAGGCCAAAATGCAGCGCCCCGAAACCGCCCATCGAGACGCCGGAGATTCCCCGCGTGGCGCGTCCGCCTTCGACGCGGAAGCGGCGCTCCATGCCAGGTAACAGTTCGCGGACAAAAAAATCCTCGTAGCGCGCCCTGCCGTCGCGGGAATTCAGATAAAAGCTGTGGCCTGCATCCGGGGTAATCACCAGGAATTCGCCCAGCCCGTTCTGGCCGCGCAAATCCTCGAGCAGCGCCACGCCGCCCGCGCCGATAAAGGACTGTTCATCCTGTCCCAGCCCGTGCAGCCAGTAGAGGACCGGAAAGCGCTGGTCCGGATGCGCGTCGTACGACGGCGGCAGCACGGCGCAGAAGCGCACGCTGTGTCCCAGCAGTTTGCTGGGCACGGCGCCGCACTCCACGCGGCCCCCGGTGGCGGGTTCCCTTTGAGAGGCTGTCGAAGGCTTCTGCGGAAATTTCCCGCGGGCCGCGGGCGCGAGGAACACTCCGAGGACGAAGACGCAGAGAAGAACTGTCCGAGCCGTGGACCTCATCGAGAATTAGGATGCGGCAGTGGATCGGCGGGAATGGCCACTCGACACCGCACTAGCTCCTCCACCGCAGCGTGACCGGCTCAGCGATGGGATGCTTCATGGGTTGGCCGGTGCGCTGGGCTTCGAGGTAGGCCTCCTTCAACTGGAAATACCAGCGCGCGGGGCGGTCGGCGTCGTCGATAAGCATCTGGCGGCGGCTGCGCGCCAGACCCACCGCCTGTTTTTCCATGGTTTGCTGGTCCTGACGCAGAAAGGTCGCGGCGAATTTCCGGAATATCCACGGGACAAAGGGGAGCCACGAGAAAATGTTCCATGAGGCCACGAAATCGATGCGTGATCGATCGGATGTGATCGGAGTGACTGTGGCGCGGCTGGAAAACCAGTACTTGCCTGCTTCGATCCGTTCGAAGCGCATGTTGGGCAGGACGAATTCGATCGTGGTCACTGGCTGACCGTAAACCTTCAGAAGCTTGTACGGCGCGCTGTTTGCGGAAGGTGCATGCGGGCGAATGCGGAAACCCGCAGGAATCGGCTCGAATACCTTTTCCTTCAATTGAATGCTGGAGCGCTTGCGCCACCACCAGGACTGATGGACGAATGGCCCGTGCGCCGGGTCCATCAGCCCGATGATGCCCTGGTCCACGTCGCACGCCAGGTCGCACCATAGATGCACGGTTCGCGCGCGTCCTTCACCGCGCCACAGCTTCGGAACGGGCGGCACCGGGTCCCCTGAACGCTCGGGATCTGCGAAATACACCCACATGTAGCCGTCCGCCTCATCAGCGGGAAATGCGGCGGCATGGATGCGTTCCACTTTCACCTTCGATTCACCGGGTACGAGCGAAGGAATGTCGCGGCACTGGCCGGAACGGCAGTCGAACCGCCAGCCGTGGTAGGAGCACTCGACGGCTTCGCCGTCGAAGTGACCGGCCGAGAGAGGCATTCCCCGATGCGGGCAGAAGTCGCGCAGAGCGAACGCGCGCCTCTGGCCGTCGCGGCCAACCACGAGCATTTCGCCGAGCAGCTCGACCGTAGCCGGGCCGCGCCCGCGCAATCCGGCTGACCGCATAGCCGGATACCAGCAGCCGCGCAGCGCCGCGGGCACAGCCGATTCGTGCGTTCCGTTGTCACTCATCGCCTTTTCCGCAGCCTACACCACGCCTCATCGCGCAGCAACCGGCCGGAGGGGGCACGGCATGCCGTGCCCCTGCAACTTCCGCCGAAAAGCAGCGCGGGCCGGCTTCGGCCGTGAATCTTGTTAGCGGAAATTGGTGATCAGGACGATGTCGCTCGAACGTGAGCCTCGGCCGAGCGCCAATTGCTTGCCGTCGCGCGACCAGGCAAAGTCGAAGATCAATCCGGACGTGAAATTGGTGATCTGCTTCGGCTGGCCGCCAGTGAGCGGCTGCCGCCACAAGTTCGTCACTCCGCCGCGCGTCAAGAGGTAATCAATCGCCTTACTGTCGGGAGACCAGCGGCTCTGCACTGTGCCGGCGACATAGGGAAGCGTGTACAGTACAGGCCCGCCAGTCGACGAAATGACTTGCAGAATGATTGCAGCCGTGCCGGGCTCGCGCTCGGCATGGTAGGAGATCAGCTTGCCGTCCGGCGAAATCAGCGGACTTCCTCCAAAGTTCTGGTTCACCAACGGTGTTGGCGTCCCTCCTTCAATCGGCAGCCGGTTAATTGAATGTTCCTGACTGTACACAAGCCATTTTCCGTCGGGCGAACAGTCCGGTGTATAGTCGGTCTCACCCTGGGTGAGCCGCAAGGGATTCGAGCCGTCAGCGTCCATCCGCCAGATGTTGACACGGCCTTCTGACCGCGCCTGGAATACGATCGAACGGCCGTCGCCGCAAGCGGAAGCATAGAAATTCAAGTTCTTGTTCGAGGCCAGCAGCGTGCGGCCGCCACTGGCCGGGAGAATGCTCTCGATTCCGCCCGCCTCAGTGAGCGAAATGATCCTTCCATCCGGAAAAATGGAGAGGAACCTGCCCGCCGGCTCTCCCGAAGTAGTTTGGCGCATCCCGGAAGGATTGTCTGTGGGTGCCAGCCAGATGTCCTCGAGTTGAGTGGTCTCTGAGGTCACGAGGGCTTTTCCGTCCCGGGTCATATCCAGGCTAGAGATGTAGTAATTGGTCAGGTCGTTGGTAAAGCGGCGGGGCTCTCCCGATGGATAGGGAATGAACCACAATTGCCCCCGCCGGTTCTGCGCGGGATCAGTATGCCCCACCAGCAGGCCGCTTCCATCGGGCAGCCATTGCGGCCGGCCAATGGGCCACTCGTTCGAGTAGAACGCTTGCGGCTTTCCACCAGCCGCGGGGATGGCCAGCAATTCCCAATGCGCGCCGTTTTCAATTGCGTGCCAGGATGCCGCGATTGTCTTCCCATCGGGAGACCAGGCAGGACCGATCAGCGAGGAAAGGCTCACGATCGCGTTCTCGAGAGACGCCAGCAATCGCTCTCCGCTCCCATCGGCCTCGGCGATGAGGACGTCCACGCGCCGTTTTTCAGGATTCCCCCTGACAAAGGCGAACTGCTTTCCGTCGGGCGAAAAGCTCACCGGCGTGTCAATGTCGCGAATCAACTGGCGAGGGGTGCCGCCCAAAACCGGCATCTGGTAGAGATACGAGAAGCTGAAGGATTCTTTGCTCGAACGGACAAAGTAGATGTAGTTGCCGTCCGGCGAAAAGCTCACACCGTAGAAAGCCACAATGTCGGCCGGCAGGATGGCCACATCGCTTCCCGTGGCCACCTGGCGGATAATCAGGCTTTGCTTTTCGCCGTCGCGCAGCACGTACACCACGTATTGGCCGTTCGGCGAGATCGCCACGTCGGCGGCCTTGCCACTCTGCGTCAGCTTCTCGATCTTCATCGCCTGAAGGTTAAGCTCGGCTTTGCGCGGCAGCAGCCTGTGCACAGCGAAACTAATCACCACCGACAGGACGATTGAGATCGCCGCGTAGAGTCCCGTCTTCTTGCCAGCGGGCTGCGTGACGACTGTCGTGGTGCCGGAAGCGCCTGCCATGGCAGCGGTGCCCGTGGTTCCTGTCGCGGCCGCTTGCGCTTCCGCCTCCTCTTTCGTCGCTGTGCGCCCGGAGCTCGAGTCGCGCAGCAGGCGCTTCAAATCCGTTCGTATCTCCGCCGCGCTCTGGTAGCGCAGGTTCCGGTCTTTCTCGAGCGCTTTGTTGATGACGTCTTCCAGTTTCGGCGGCAGGTCCGGATTCAGCCGCACGGGCGACGTGGGAGTCCGGTTCAAGATTCCATCCGTGATGACTCCCGAAGTGTCGCCGCGGAAGGGCAGGGAACCAGTCGCCATTTCGTAGAGCACCGCGCCGAAACTGAACAGGTCCGTGCGCGCATCGAGCGGCTTCCCGCGCACCTGCTCCGGCGACATGTACGCCACGGTGCCCACCGCGGTTCCGGGACTGGTCAGCAACTCCTGTTCGATCCCGGCCGTCATTTCGCCCGAGAGCGTCACTCCCGCCTGCGCTCCCGGCTGAGTCTGCTTAGCCAGGCCGAAATCGAGGATTTTGGCGTGGCCGCGCGAGGTGACGAAGATGTTCGCGGGCTTGATGTCGCGATGCACGATACCCTGCGCGTGAGCGGCATCAAGCGCGTCCGCGACTTCGATGCCGACCTCGAGCAGTTGCTCCAGATCCATCGGACGCCCCCCAATGCGGTGCTTCAGCGTCGCGCCATCCATGAATTCCATGGCGATGAAGGCGGGCCCGGTATCCTCGCCGATCTCATAAATCGTGCAGATGTTGGGATGATTCAGCGCGGAGGCCGCGCGAGCTTCGCGGCGAAAGCGTTCGAGCGCTACCGGGTCGCGGGCCAGTTCGGCGGGCAGGAACTTGAGCGCGGCAAACCGGCCGAGCGTCGTGTCCTCTGCCTTGTACACAACGCCCATGCCGCCGCCGCCCAGTTTTTCCAAAATGCGGTAATGGGAGATTGTTTGGCCGATGAGCGGAGCGGATAGGTCCATTCAGCGCTCATCTTAGGTGCCGCTTCCGATGGTGTCAACGCAATGCGCCAGGTGTCGAGTTGGCCGGGCAGGCTAACGCTTGGTGGCTGCAACCCGTCGCGGCTTGCTGCCCTTCACGCGGTAGAGGCCCTGGTCGGCAAAAGCCAAAAGCTCGTCGATCGTTTCGCCATCTTGCGGAAAGATGGCCATGCCGACGCCCGCGGAGACGGGCGGCTTCTCCGTGTCGTGGGCCATGCGGTCGTTGATGCGGCGGATCACTTCCTGCGCGGCTTCGGGCCCGGTCTCCGGAAGGATTAGCACGAATTCGTCGCCGCCATAGCGGGCGCAGGTATCGATGGCCCGGGAATGAACGCGCAATACATTGGCAAAGCGGCAGATGGCTCGGCTGCCCACCAGATGGCCGAATTTATCGTTGATTTGTTTCAGCCCGTTCAGGTCAAACAGCAACACGGCAAAAGAACGGCCGGAACGGGAGGAACGCTGGATTTCCGCGTCCACCACGTCCACCAGCCGGCGAAAATTCGCCAGTCCGGTGAGCGGATCACTCGCTGCCATCTCCCGGACACGCTCGAGCAACTGCGCATTGTCGAACAGCGCTCCTCCCAATAGCACGGCGTAGCTGGCGAATTGGAGGATGCCCGCGAAGACAAAGGGCGCATCCAGCCGGCGCTCGGATTGGCTGGCCGCTAGGCAGCAAGCGAAGTTGAGCGCCGTGGCGAACACGAGCGAACGATCAAATGGCGTGGCCGTTCGCTTCAGCCGCTCGTGGTAGCCGGCTGTGGCGATCAAGAAAAGCACGGCGGGCACCAGATTGCCCGGCCGCGGAAAGACTCCATTGGGCGCGATGAGCAGGTCGGCGGGCAGTGTCCAGTGCGCGGTGGCCAACAGCGAACTGGAGAGCAGCACGACGCCGAGTGCGACAGCGATTTCCCAGCCCGGATGCCTCGCCGTAGGGATGTGCCACTCCACCGCCAACGCGGCCACCAGCAGCACGGCCAGCAGCGTGCGGCCCACCACCCAGGTCATCGGGTCGCGCAGGCTGGCATCCTGATCCGCTTCAAGAAGTCGCAGCGAAACCACGCTCGAACTCGTCAGCGTGATGCCCACGAACACGAAACCGCAGGTGAGAATCAACGCGAGCCGGTCGCTCGTGCCGCGGAACTTTACGAGCGCGTTGCCCGCAATGGTGATGGCCAGAATCCCGCTGGCGAATTGCACCTGCGCGTAGAGCAGAGGATCCGGCATCGTGGGCAGCCCGCGCAGCCACCAGGCCGCTGCCAGGACGATGCCCGCGGCGGCCAGACACCACCATAGCGCGCGCTGGCGCTTCATCGCGGCGCTGAGCGTGGGAATCTCCACTTGTTCCACTCGCACAATGCGAGGTTCTGCCATCGCCTCCAGCTTACCTTTTCACGGGCCCTGCGGCCTTCAAACGGCGAAGCAGGTGCGTTTCGGTTACGGCACCTCCGGCACTACGCCGGGAGAGGCCTGCCTGAGCCTGGGGAGAGGTTGACAGCGGCCGATGCGTGTATATACTCGTATTATGCCCCGAGGTCCCCGGCCATTCGACCTGGCTGACTGCGCCCATATCGGTGCCAACTGTACTCTGTTCAATCTGCGAAAAGCCTCCCGGGTCGTCACCCAGTTTTACGACGAGAGCTTCCGCGGCGCGAGACTCCGGGGGACGCAGTTCGCCTTGCTCGCCGGGATCTACTGGCGCGGCACCGCCACGCTCACCGAACTGGCTCGCCTGCTGGCCATGGACCGCACGACACTCACTCGAAATCTCCGGCCTCTGCGGACCCGGGGACTGATTTTCACTGTGCCCGGCCGCGACCGCCGCTCGCGCTCCGTATCCATCACCGCGCGCGGCCGGCGCGCCCTCAGCATGGCGTTCCCCCGCTGGCAGAATGCGCAGTCGCGCTTCGTGCGCCGTCTGGGGCGCACTCAATGGCGGAAGTTGATGCACTCGCTTCAGGCTGCAGTACGGCTGGGCGATTCCGTGTGACTTTTCTTTTTTCCTGATGCGTGTAGTTACACGCTATGAGCAGTGTTTCGATTTCGGGTTGGGCGCCGGGCAGGGAGGTCGCTATGCATCATCCGCGTGCATGTTTGACCGTGACTCGATTCAACGTGCGGAAATTTCTGCTGCGCCTGATTCTCTGCTGCGTGGCCGCCCTGCTGCCCGCTCTGCTGCCTTTGTCCGCTCAGTTACCGCCGGGGCGCGTCGCCCCCGGAGAAGTTCCCCTCGAACGCTGCGACAAACTTCCCGTGGTCGGCGTCAGGGTGGACGGCATGCCGAAACGCTTTCTGGTCGACACGGCGGCGACCTCGTTTCTCAACCAGCGCTCCTTTGCGGGCGGCCGGCGGACCGATGTGAATGTGAGCTCCTGGTACGGAGACACGAAGACGCTGGCCCGCGAAGTGGATGTGGAGGAATTTACACTGGGCGACCAGACCCTCCGCGGCCTGAGGATTCCTGCCATCGAATTGGGATGGATGGAAAAGGTGTGCGGCGGCCATATCGACGGCGTGATCGGCGTGGACCTGCTCGAACGATTC
>JASHSV010000083.1 GCA_030038535.1 Candidatus Acidiferrales bacterium | reverse complement strand
ACGGCGTTGTAGGCGCGAGCGAGCCGGGTGATGGAGTCGAGGAGGATGACGACGTCGCGCTTGTGCTCGACGAGGCGCTTGGCCTTCTCGAGGACCATTTCGGCCACTTGAATGTGGCGCTGGGGCGGCTCGTCGAAGGTGGAGCTGATGACCTCGCCCTTGACGGTGCGCTGCATGTCGGTGACTTCTTCGGGCCGTTCGTCGATGAGCAGGACGATGAGCGCGATTTCGGGGTGATTGGCGGTGACGGAATTGGCGATGGACTGCAGCATCATGGTCTTGCCGGTGCGGGGCGGAGCGACGATGAGGCCGCGCTGGCCCTTGCCGATGGGGCAGAGCATGTCGAGCACGCGGCCCATCAGATTTTCCTTGGTTGTCTCGAGGCGAATGCGGCCGTGGGGATAGAGGGGCGTGAGGTTATCGAAGAAAATCTTGTTGCGGGCGACTTCGGGGTCCTCGAAGTTGACGGCTTCGACCTTGATGAGGGCAAAGTAGCGTTCGCCGTCCTTAGGCGGGCGGACCTGGCCGGAGACGGTGTCGCCGGTGCGCAGATCGAACTTGCGGATTTGCGAGGGCGAGACGTAGATGTCGTCGGGGCCGGGCAGGTAGTTGTATTCGGGGGCGCGCAGAAAGCCGAAGCCGTCGGGCAGGCATTCGAGCACGCCTTCGGAAAAGATCAAGCCGTTCTTTTCCGTCTGGGCGCGGAGGATCTGGAAGATCAGCTCCTGCTTGCGCATGCCGCTGGCGCCGGGGATGTTGAGTTCCTTGGCGATTTTCGCCAGGTCGGTGATGTTGCGTTCCTTGAGTTCAGCCAGGCTGATGCTCATTTCTGTTCCTTCCTCTTGCTGTTTCCTATGGGGCATATTCACTTTCTTTCTTTTGGATTGGGCACCGGCGTCTCCCGCGCCGGTGGACGGAGCGGGGTGGGCCGATATCCGGCTGCCGCACAGACCCGATGAACAGGGCCCAGACGGCGGGCGTTACTCTCTCACTCGAAATCTTCCGGAAAACCTGCAGTTCTCCGAGACTGGCAGGGGGCCCCTACCGGGCCCACCACTCGAACCGCAAGAGCCGGAGGGCTGAAAATCGGGCAAACGGCGAAAGCGCGGGCCCTTCTGAACACAGGCGCTAGGCTTGCGCTGTTACTCCTCTACGCTAGTTCGCGAGCTCCTTGTCGGAACTGACGGTGGACTCAAACGCCGGAGCCACCTCCGGCACCGGGGCCTGCGAAGCGACGGCGGGCACGGCACGGTCGAGCGCCACTGCCAGCACGTCGTCCATCATTTCCACAAACTTGATGCTCATCGCCGCCTGGATTTCCTGGGGTACATCGGCCATGTCTTTCTCGTTGTCGAGCGGCAGAATGACGGTATAGATGCCTGTGCGATGGGCGGCGAGGAGCTTTTCCTTGACGCCGCCGATGGGCAGCACCTTGCCGCGAAGAGTGATTTCGCCGGTCATGGCCACGTCGCAGCGGACCGGAACTTTCGTGAGTGCGCTGGCAATGGCGGTGCCGATGGTGATGCCGGCGGAGGGGCCATCTTTGGGGATGGCGCCTTCGGGGACGTGCACGTGGATATCCGTGCGGCGGTAGAAATCGCGAGCCAGGCCGAACTGGGCGGCGCGGGAGCGGACGTAACTCATGGCGGCCTGCGCGGATTCCTGCATGACGTCGCCCAACTGGCCGGTGAGCGTGAGGCGGCCCTTGCCTTCCATGAGGCTGACTTCAGTGGCCATCACCTGGCCGCCGACTTCGGTCCAGGCCAGGCCGACGGCCAGGCCGACTTCGTTTTTCTTTTCGGCGCCGAGGTCGCGGAACTTGATGACGCCCAGAAAATCGGGGACGTTGGTCCCCGTGACGGTGACGTCGGCGGGCGCGGGCCTGGCGCCACCAGCGGCCTGCTCGACGACTTTGCGGGCGACCTTGCGGGCGATATTGGCGATTTCGCGCTCGAGATTGCGGACGCCGGATTCGCGCGTGTAGTGGCGGACCATGTAGCGGAGGGCGTCGCGCTCGAAGCGCAGGTCGTTCTCCGAGACGCCGTTGCGCTCGCGCTGCTTCTTGACCAGGTAGCGCTCGGCGATTTCGATTTTTTCCTGCTCGGTGTAGCCGGAAAGGCGGAGCACTTCCATGCGGTCCTGGAGCGGCTGGGGAATGGTGTGCAGGACGTTGGCAGTGCAGATGAACATGACCTTGGAGAGGTCGTACTCAACGTCGAGGTAATGATCGGTGAAGGAGTGGTTGAGCTCGGGATCGAGGACTTCCATGAGGGCAGCGGAGGGATCGCCACGGAAGTCGGTGGACATCTTGTCCACCTCGTCAAGCAGGAAGACGGGATTGGTGGTGCCGGCCTTGCGCATCATCTGGATGATCTGGCCGGGGAGGGCGCCGATGTAGGTGCGGCGATGGCCGCGGATTTCCGCTTCGTCGCGGACGCCGCCGAGCGAGACGCGGACGAACTTGCGCCCGGTGGCGCGGGCGATGGACATGCCCAGCGACGTCTTGCCGACGCCCGGGGGGCCGAGGAAGCAGAGAATCGAACCCTTGGGATTCTTGACGAGCTGGCGGACGGCGAGAAACTCGAGGATGCGCTCCTTGATTTTCTCGAGGCCATAGTGGTCGGCGTCGAGGGTCTTCTGAGCGCGGGCGATGTCGCGGATTTCCTTGCTCTTCTTTTTCCAGGGCACGGCAAGGAGCCAGTCGAGATAGTTGCGCGAGACGGTGGACTCGGCGGACATGGGCGGCATCTGCTCGAGGCGGCGGAGCTCCTGAGTGGCCTTTTCGCGGGCGTCCTTGGTCATGCCGGCGGAGTCGATTTTCTTCTTGAGCTCTTCGACTTCGTTCTTCTCGCCGCGGCCCAACTCCTTCTGGATGGCCTTGATTTTTTCGTTGAGGTAATACTCGCGCTGGGCGCGTTCCATCTGGCGCTTGACGCGGTTATTGACGCTGCGCTCGACGTTGAGCTTGTCGATTTCGATTTCCAGGACGTCGGCGACGCGGCCGAGGCGTTCGAGGGGTTCGAACATCTCGAGCAGCTCCTGCTTTTCCTCAACGGAGATTTGCAGGTTCTGGGCCACGGAATCGGAGAGGCGCACGGGGTCGTCGGAGCGCACGGCGGCCATCACCGTGTCGTAATTGAGGCTCTGGGAGAGCCTGACGTACTGCTCAAAGAGCTGGGTGACGCGGGAGACGGTCTGCTCGACTTGCGGCGAGGTTTCCAGACGGCCGGGCATCAGGCGGATATGGGCGCGGAAGAAGCCGTCTTCGGTGCTGATGGCGAGGATTTTGGCGCGTTCGGAGCCTTCGACGAGCACGCGGATGTTGCCGTCGGGCAGCTTGACGCTCTGGACGATGCTGGCGAGCGTGCCCACCTGGTGGATGTCTTTCGGCTTGGGCTCGTCCACGGAGGCGTCGAGCTGGGTGGCGAGGAAAATCTTCTTGTCGCCGGCAAGGGCATCTTCGAGAGCGCGGACGGAGGAGTCGCGGCCGACGAT
>JASHSV010000082.1 GCA_030038535.1 Candidatus Acidiferrales bacterium | reverse complement strand
CACAGAAAAGCTATCGCCAGCAAAATTCCGTAACTTCTTAGTAGTTTCATGCCGTTCCCCCGGCACGCGGCCTGCTTTGACCCATTGGGCGCGTGAAGGCAAAAGAACAAACTACGGAATACGGCGCACTACTACCAGCAGTGGTAGTTGGTTGCCAGCGAAGAGGGTGTTTGCACGGGACAAATGGCGGCGAGCTCTTGCCGCGCGGCTGCTCCACAACAAGTCCTTTAGGGTCTATGATGTCACTCCTTTCATGGCACGTCCGGCCAGTGCGGAGTTCCGGCGCGCTCTGTCGCGATTTGCGACCGGAGTGACCATAGTTACCGCCGCCCAAAAGCATGGCGGATTGAAAGGCATGACAGCCAATGCCTTCACGTCTGTCTCCCTGAATCCCGCGCTCGTGCTGGTTTGCGTCGGACTCCAGGCGCGCACGCATGCCGTGCTGAAGATCGCGCGTCATTTCGGAATCAGCGTCCTGGACGAGTCGCAGCGGGCAATCGCCGAATACTTCGCCAAGCCCGAGTCCGATCCCGCTCAGATGGAGAAGCTGGGAATCCGCATCGGCCACGAAGCCAATGGCGTGCCCTACATCCACGGTTGCCTCGCGCACCTGGCTTGCCGCCGGGTGGCCGCGCGCCGCGCGGGCGACCACACGATCTTCATCGGCGAGGTTGAACATCTCTCTTCGAGGGAGGGCCGCCCGCTTTTGTTCTACGGCGGGCGCTACCACGCATTGCACGGAGACGCCGGATAGCCGGATCCGTGCCGACAGAGGGCAACAGAGGAGACACGCATGCGCTTTGGTATCTACGCGGAAATGCAGACGGCCCCGGGAAAAGACCACGCCGAGATGACCTGGGAGATCCTGAGGCAAATCCAGCATGCGGACGAGGTCGGCTTCGATTGCTATTCCGTAATTGACCATCACTTTTTCCAGAAGTTCTCGATTTCGGCGAATCCCCTGGCGCTCTTTGCGGCTGCGGCGCAGCGCACCTCGCGCATCCGCTTCCGCGTGGCACTGTTCACCCTGCCCCTAGAAAACCCCATGCGGCTGGCCGGCTCGATCGCCGAGGCAGACATTCTGACGAACGGCAGGCTGGAATGCGGGCTGGGCCGGGGCCACGCCTGGCTGTATTGGCCCGCGTCCATGCCGCTCGAGGAGAGCCGGCCGCGGTACGAGGAGTCCATTGAAATCTTGCTGCGCGCCTGGACGCAGGAGAAGTTTTCGTTTGAAGGGAAATACTATCGCGTGAAAGATGTAACCGTTGTTCCGCGGCCGATCCAGAAGCCGTATCCACCGCTTTTTACAGGCGGCACCAGCGACATCACCTACCAGATGGCGGGCGAGCGAGGATGGGGCGTGTTTGTGCCTCCGTTGCTTCCTTATGGCGTGCTCGAAAAGCCTTTGAAGATTTACAAAGATGCGTGCGCAAAAGCGGGACATCGGCCCGATATCGTGTACATCCGCCCGGTGTATCTGGACGACAGCGAGAGTCAGATCCGCAAGGAGGTTGAGGAGGCTCTCTACAATTTCCTGGCTTTCAACGCCTCGCCGGGCGAATCGCTGGCCAGTGAAGAGCGGAAGGCGGAACTGCGCGCCAAGGGTTACGGGTTTTATGCCAGTGGCGCGCTCGAGTCGCTGACCAAGCTCACGTATGACCAGATCGTGGATCAGGAGATCGGCTTCATCGGCACTCCGGCGAAGGTGATTCGCCAGATTGAGAATCTGTGCAGTGTGGAGCGCATCGGTGAACTCGCTATCGTCTCCAATTTCGGAGGAATCGACCACTGGAAGACGATCAAGACGCAGCATCTGTTTGCCACCAAGGTGATTCCGCATTTTAGGAGTCGCGCAGGGTCTTAGGCCGTGCGCCTTTCGCTCAGGGGGATCGGGTGAGCAGCAGCGCGCATACTGTCGAGCTTCCGGTTGTACCGGGAGCCTTTCCCCGCTTCGGTGCCCGCCGGCTGCTGGTGCTTGGCGGGCTTGCTCTTTTCCTGGGCGGAACGATTTTGGGCGATGTGTTTGCCGTTTTCGTCCTGCATCCCAACGCGGATCGCATTGGCCAGGCGCTCGTGGCCGCCACGGCCGCCGTGCGCCAGCATCGTGCTGAAGATGCCGGACAGAACTTCATGACGATCGGCGGATTTCTTGAAAATCGCGGCACGAAGGTGGACGCACACGCCCACATGATCGGGTTCGGCTATCTCGCCATGCTCCTGGCCATCCTGTTTCCGTGGATACGCCTGAGCGATGCGGCGAGCCGCAAGCTGGCCACGCTGCTGATCACCGGAGGAGTCCTGCTGCCGGTGGGCGTTTTCGCCATTCACTATGTGGGTCTGGCTTATAGTCCTCTCGAGTCCATCGGTTGGGCGAGCATCATTGCCGATGGCGCGGGGCTGCTGGTGGTTGTCGCCTGCGCAGGGTTCCTGGCGGGATTCTGGCGCCAGTGGCGCGCGGCGGAACCGCCCGCAGAGGATGAAATCTTTCGCGACCGCAGCTGGGCCGGCCGGGTGCTGATGGCTGGAGGAACGCTGCTGATCCTTGCCGGCTTTCTGCATGGCGCGTGGTATGCGGCAATCGATCTTTACTCGCAGGAGCAACAGGACCACGACCTGCTCGCCACGATGGCGGATTCGGCCTCGCTCGATCCTGGCCCTGGCCTCATTCCCGAGCGCGCCGGTGCAGCTCTCTATGCCTACGGAGCACTTCAAGCGGACCACGCTGTGAAGATCGCCGCGCATTCGCACATCATCGAATTTGGTCTCATCGCCCTGATGGCGGGATTCTTCCAGCCTTTCGTATTCCTTCGAGAATCTTGGAAGCGGCGCTGGGCCGTTGTGCTGCTGCTGGGCTCGGTGATATTGCCGATAGCCGTGCTCCTGGAGACGCGGTTTGGCCTCGCTGCCGGCGGGGTGGCGGATGCGGGCGGCGTGTTTGTGATCGCGGCTTTGGCTGGAATGCTGGCTGGGGTTTTGCGCTATACGGGACGGCTCGACGCGCCGGCCGGCTCGTTTGCCGTTGGGGGCAGAGGGTGAAGCGATCCCAGCAAGTATTGGCGATTGCGGGGCTGGCCCTGGCGATCTGGTCGATGTGCTACGGCTTTTACTACGCCGTGTGGGTCGAGCATCAGACGCTGGACGGTATTGGAGGCGCGCTGGCAGCAGGATTCCAACATGCTGCGCTGCGCGAGACAGCCGCCTCGCACGCAAGCTTTGCCGAGTACGCCCGGGCCAAGTACGTCTATACACGAGAAGTGGACGCGCATTCCCACTGGATTGGCCTCGCCATGGTTTTGCTGGTGCTCGCCGCGCTCTGGAACCGTCTTTCCTTTGGCGAGCGCGCCCGCGGGCTGCTGGCCGCGGCGCTGATTGCGGGCGCGTACGCATTCCCCTTAGGGGTTCTGCTTCAAAATCACCTTCCGGGAATGGTGGGAGTGGCCGGGCAGGGTCTTGCCCTAGGCGGTTCCGTTCTGCTGATCTGCGCCCTATTGTTGGTTGCCCTGGGATTTGCCCGCGAGCCGGCCTCTTAATGCGGCTACTTCTCCCGGTCAATTTGGTTCTGGCAGCAATCTGC
>JASHSV010000081.1 GCA_030038535.1 Candidatus Acidiferrales bacterium | reverse complement strand
CTCGGCATCATCAAAGGCTCCGCGGAAATGCTCAGCAACAAACTCGCCTCCTCCGATCCGCTCACCCGCGAGCTTACCGGCTACATTTCCAGCCAGGTGGTCCGCCTCAACGAGCTCGTTTCCCAGTTTCTCGATTTTGCCCGGCCGCTCCATCTCGAACGCCACGAGGCCGACCTTGCTCCCGTCGTCGAGCGCGCCCTGAGAGCCGCTCGCGAGCAATATCCCTCTGCACCGGTGCGGGTCGAGCGCGACTTCCAATCGGCCGCGCCGCGCCTCCCGCTGGACGAAGCAATGGCCGAGCGCGTCTTTATCAACCTCGCCGTCAACGCCATCGAAGCCATGGGGGAATCCGGCGGCACGCTGCGCGTCGCCATCCGTCCTGCCGCTCTCGACGGCCGCCCCGGCGCCGAGGTCGACTTCCGTGATACTGGCCCGGGCGTATCCGAAACCATGCGCGAGCAAATCTTTAATCCGTTTGTCACTACCAAACGCGCCGGCGTCGGCCTCGGCCTTTCCATCGTCTCCAAGATTATGGACGAGCACGGCGGCACCATCCGTCTGGAGACGCCCCACGACGGCGGCGCCTGCTTTCGGCTCTTCTTTCCCGCTCAGGACCATGCCGGGCAACAACCCGATTTGGGCGAGCCCGCCCGCTCCGGCGAACCCGCTCGCCTCGGGGAGCAAGCCAGGACGGCTCCATGAAGCCCTCCGTCCTCATCGTGGAAGACGAGCCGCAGATGCGCCGTCTGCTCGAGCTCAACCTCGGCGGCGATGAATACATCGCTCACTCCGTGGGAACCGCCGAGGACGCGCTTAAATTCATCGAGACCTCGCACGTGGATGTGGTGCTCAGCGATTTGAAGCTTCCCAGCATGAGCGGATTGGAACTGCTCGAGGCCGTCCGCCGCATCCGCGCGGACCTGCCCTTCGTCGTGATGACTGCCTACGGTTCGGTGGAAAGCGCCGTGGGCGCGATGAAAGCTGGCGCCAACGACTACATCCCGAAGCCCTTTCCCTCCTGGGACGCGGTCAAAATCGTCATCGCCCGCGCTCTCGACGTTCGCCGCCTGCGCGAGGAGAACCGCAACCTTCGCGAAGCTCTCGGACAGCGTTACGACCTGCCCGGCATCGTCGCGCAGAGCCCCAAGATGCAGGAAGCGCTGGGCCTCGTCGAACGCGTTGCCCAGACCAATTCCACCGTGCTCATCTGCGGCGAGAGCGGCGTGGGTAAAGACCTCGTCGCGCGCGCCATCCATCAACGCTCCCGCCGCTCCAAAGGACCTTTCGTTAAGATCAATTCGACCGCGATTCCCGAAAACCTGCTCGAAAGCGAACTGTTCGGCTACGAGAAGGGCGCCTTCACCGGTGCGGCTACGAGCAAACCCGGCAAATTCGAGCTGGCTGACGGCGGCACGCTTTTTCTGGATGAGATTGGCGACGTTCCACCCCCCGTGCAGGTGAAGCTGCTGCGCGTCTTGCAGGAACGCGAGTTCGAACGCCTGGGTGGGACGAAGACCGTCAAGGTGGACGTCCGCCTTGTGGCCGCCACCAACCGCGACCTGCGCGCCGCGCTCGAAGACGGCACCTTCCGGGAAGACCTGTACTACCGCTTGAACGTCGTGCCCATCAATCTTCCGCCCCTGCGCGAACACAAGGAGGACATCTCCGCGCTTGCCGCGCTCTTCCTTCGCAAGTATGCGCAATCATCCGGCAAGAGAATCGACGGCATCAGCCCCGCGGCCATGGAGCGGCTCACCCAGTTCCATTGGCCCGGAAACGTTCGCGAATTGGAAAATGTGATCGAACGCGCCGTGGCGCTCTCTCAGGGGCCGGTCATCGAACCCGGCGACATTCTGATCGATGAGGCCACGCCAAAGCCGTCCGCCGGCGCGGCGCCTTTTCTCCCCGAAGGCATAACCCTCGAGCAGTGGGAAGATGAGATGATTCGCGAAGCCATGCGCCGCGCCGCGGGAAACAAGAGCCAGGCCGCGCGCCTGCTCGGCCTTTCCCGCAACGCCCTGCGCTACCGCCTCTCAAAACTCGGCTTCGCCGACGACGCCGAGAATTAGCGCCTGCGCCCGTGTTGGGCCGCTCTTCGACCCGCGCGCGGCAGCGAGCGGTCCCTATTTTTTCTCCTCGGTCGTCGGTGCGATCGGCGGGATGCTGCTCTTCATGATCAGCTCGTTCAGTGCGGCCAAGTCTTTCGACTGGACCTCGCGCCACGCGCTGAGCTGCGCATTCGCCCGTTCGAGCAGCATCGCGTACACCTCGCCGCTCTGTTTGGTCGGTGCCGAATCCGCGCTCTCCACCGTATCGTTCAGAATCGTGAGCTGCGCGCTCAACGACACGGGATAGTTGAGCGAATCCTCGTTGCTCTTCGCGCGCGGCTCGACGATTTTGCTTTCGATCGCGCTCAATTTCTTGTTCAGCGCGTCGATGGCCTCGACGATCGGCTTCCCCTTCTCGTCCCCTGCCAGCCGCTTCTTGATCGCCTCCGTCTGAGTGCGCACGCTGCGGATCTGGTTCACCGCGGTGTGCCCTTCGTTGATACTCGCGGCAATCTTGCTGGCCAGCTCGAATTGCTGCTCCAGGTCCGTTTGCGTCGCGCTCACCCGCGGGTCCTTGCGGATTTCTGCCGTCGCCGAATACGATTTTCCCGCCACCGTTAGTTTCACCTGATACGTTCCCGGGGCGACTCGTGGCCCGGACGCTTGCCCGCCCCACTCCACCACGCCGGGCACTCGCACGGGCGCCTCGAGTTCCAGGTTCCAAACGAAGCGGTTGAGCCCTTTTTCCGTCGGTAATTGCTCGCCTCCGCCGCCTAATTGCGGGAACTCCTGTTCTTCGGCGGCTGGTTTCTCCGCTTTGCTCGAGAACTTGCGCACCAGCTTTCCCTGCGCGTCGGAGAATTCCAGCGTGATGGCTTCCTTCGGCTTGTCCTTCAGCGAATAGAACACCACCACGCCCGTCGGTGGATTCTGTCCCGCCGGAATTCCGGTGGCAATGAAGAATCCCGGCCCCGGGAACCGGTAGGCCACGGCCGGCTGATAGAGATGCGCCTCCTCGTCGTGCGTTGTTGCCGTCATCTGCCGCAACGGCGAAATGTCGTCGAGCACCCAGAACGACCGGCCGTGCGTAGCCACCGCGAGTGCGTCGTCTTTCACCACTAGGTCGTGGATCGGCGTCTCCGGCAGGTTCAGCCGCAGCGACTGCCAGTGTGCCCCATCGTCGAACGACACATAAATCCCCGTCTCCGTGCCAGCAAAGAGCAGCCCTGCCCGCTTCGGATCTTCCTTTACCGCGTGCACGTATGCTGTATCAGGGATTCCGTTGGTCAGCTTAGTCCACGTCTTCCCGTAGTCCGCGGTCTTGAAGATGTACGGCCTGTAGTCGTCGAGCTTGTGCCGGTCTATGGCCACATAGGCCGTGCCTCCATTGTGCGGCGAGGGGCCGATCAGGCTCACCATGCTCCACTCGCCCAAGAGCTTCGAAGTCACGTCGCTCCAATGCTGCCCGCCATCCCGCGTCACGTGCACCAGCCCGTCGTCCGCGCCCGCCCAGATCACGCCCTTCTCCACCGGCGATTCGGCGATCGTGAACACCGTGTCGTAATACTCCACGCTGGTGTTGTCTTTCGTCAGCGGGCCGCCCGAGGATTGCTGCTTCGATTTGTCGTTGCGTGTCAGGTCGCCGCTGATCGCCGTCCAGCTCATTCCTCCGTCTGTGGTTTTGAACACCGCCTCGCCACCGTGATAGAGCACGGTCGGATCGTGCGGCGATGTGGCAATCGGCGCAGTCCACTGGAACCGGTGCGTCAGATCGGCCGCTGCCGAGCCCATCGGATTCAGTGGCCACGACGAAATGTCTTGTACTTGCCCCGTCCGGGCGTCGAACCGCGTGATGTATCCATCGTAGGAGCCCGCGTACACCACGTGCCAGTCCCGCGGATCCGGCACCACGTAGCCCGATTCGCCCCCTCCCACCGCGTACCAGTCCGGCCGGTCAATCAGGCCGTGGTCGCTGCGTGCGGTAATCGCGATCGTCGTGTTGTCTTGCTGCGCCCCATACAGGTGATACGGCACCGCGTTGTCCGCGTCCACGTGATAGAACTGCGCCGTAGGCTGGTTCAGTTGTGTGGACCAGCTCTTTCCCCCGTCCGTTGTGATCGTCGCCCCGCCGTCGTTTCCATTGATCATTCGCAGCGGATTTGCCGGGTCGATCCACAACCCGTGATGGTCCCCGTGTGGCGCGCGCATGAAACTCCAGGTAGTGCCGCCGTCCGTCGAGCGGTAGAGCGCCGTATTCAGCACGTATAGGGTGTCCACGCTGGCCGGGTCTGCGAAGATGTGATGGAAATACCACGCCCGCTGCGTGAACCGGTGCTCGCTGTTGATCAGCCGCCACGTCTCGCCCCCGTCGTCGCTCCGGTAGATCCCGCTCTTTTCCGCTTCGACGATTGCGTACACACGGTTCCCGTCCGCGCCCGACACGGCAACGCCGATTCGTCCCAGCGTTCCCTCCGGCAGCCCGTGCCCTTCCAGCCGCTTCCAGGTGTCCCCGCCGTCCGTCGAACGGTAGAGCCCGCTGCCCGGTCCTCCGCTGCTCATCCCCCACGGCGTGCGGGTCGCTTCCCACAGCGCGGCGTAGATGATGTGCGCGTTGTGCGGATCGAAATCCAAATCGATGGCGCCCGTCCTCTCGTCCTTGTAGAGAATCCGCTGCCACGTCTTTCCGCCGTCGTTCGAGCGGAACACGCCCCTCGTCTCGTTCGTCCCGTAGGCGTGCCCGAACGCCGCCACGTACACCACGTCCGGATTCTTC
>JASHSV010000080.1 GCA_030038535.1 Candidatus Acidiferrales bacterium | reverse complement strand
GCCTCGACCAGCCCGTCGAAATGCGCCGCTTCCGTCCCAATCTTGTTGTCGAGGGCTCGGAACCTTTCGCGGAAGACACCTGGCAGAAAATCCGCGCCGGCGAAGTGGACTTCAGCCTAGTCAAGCCGTGCGCGCGCTGTGCAATTCCTACCGTCAACCCCGAAACCGGTGAGGTCGGCAAGGAGCCCACGCGCACGCTGGCCACCTATCGCCGCCGCGGCCACGACATCTTCTTCGGCTGGAACATCGTCGCCGCCGCGCCCGGCACGCTCCGCGTCGGGGATCCTGTCGTCGTTCTCGAGTAGCTCGCCGCCGCGCGAGTCTCGTTTCGCGCATCTGCTATACTCCGCCCCGCTCCTGCGGGTCGAAGCCACGGACGAGCCATGCACCTCAGGTTGATCGACTACTTCATCATCGGCGCGTACTGCGCGTTTGTTCTCGGCGTGGGCTTCACACTCAAGCGGTCCATGCGCACCAGCCTCGACTTTTTCCTCTCCGGCCGCCGCATCGCTGCGTGGGTCACCGGTCTAGCCTTCATCTCCGCCAATCTCGGCGCGCTCGAACTGATGGGCATGGCGGCGAGCGGCGCGCAGTACGGCATGCTCACCAGCCATTTCTACTGGGTGGGCGCGATCCCCGCGATGATTTTCATCGGACTCTTCATGATGCCCTTCTATTACGGCAGCCGGGCCCGCTCCGTCCCCGAATACCTCCGGCTTCGATTCGATGAGAAAACGCGCGGGTTCAACGCCCTGACCTTCGCTGTCATGACCGTTTTGGCGAGTGGAATCAATCTCTACGCTATGGCCCTGGTGTTCCGCCTGATGCTGGGCTGGTCCATCCACGCCACGATTTTGCTCTCGGCCGTCGTCGTGCTCGTGTACACCTTCCTCGGCGGCCTCACCTCCTCCATTTACAACGAGGTGTTGCAATTTTTCCTGATTGTTTTCGGCGTGATGCCGCTCGCCTATCTCAGCGTCACGGAAGCGGGTGGCTGGCAGGGCCTGGTCGCGCGGCTTCCCGCGGGCTTCACTCACACGTGGGAAAATCTCGGCAGCGCCTCGGACAACGCGATGGGGGTCGGCTGGTTCAGCCTGGTTGCCGGACTGGGCTTCGTGCTTTCCTTCGGCTATTGGTGCACCGACTTTCTTGTGGTCCAGCGCGCCATGGCCGCGCGCGATATGGCTGCGGCACAAAAAACTCCGCTCATCGCCGCGTTCCCCAAAATGTTCATCCCCTTCCTGATCATTGTGCCCGGAATGGCTGCCTGGGCCATTCTTCCGCGCGCGAATTTTCTGGTGAACGGCGCCGTGGACTACAATCTGGCTCTCCCACTGCTGCTGGCCCGCTACTATCCTGCGGGAATGCTCGGCGTGGGAATCACCGCACTCTTGGCCAGCTTCATGTCCGGCATGGCCGGCAACGTCACCGCCTTCAACACCGTCTGGACCTACGACATTTACCACGCCTACATCCGGCCCGGCGCGCCCGACGCGCATTATCTGGCTATGGGCCGCATCGCCACCGTCGGCGGGGTCATCATCAGCATCGCGACGGCCTATCTAGCGCTCCAATTCCACAACATTATGGACTACCTGCAATTGATCTTCTCGTTTGTGAATGCCCCGCTCTTCGCCACCTTTCTGCTCGGCATGTTCTGGAAGCGCGCCACTCCCAACGGCGCATTCTACGGCCTGGTGGGAGGCACCGCCGCAGCTGCCGGCCACTGGCTGGCCACCGGGTCCGGCTGGATTTCCTACGCCAGCCAGATGGCTGCCAATTTCTCACGGGCGATTTGGGCCTGGTCGGCGTGTTTCCTGTTGACCATCCTGGTGAGCCTCTTCACTCGGCCGCGGCCGGAAGCCGAACTCACCGGATTGGTTTACGGCCTCACGGAAAAGCCTCGCCACACCGATCTGCCCTGGTTTCGCCGGCCCGCCGCGCTCGCTCTGCTCGCCGCCGTTCTCGTTCTCGTGTTGAATTGGGTGTACCGATGAGCGAAATGGAGCCTCAACTCGACGTCCGCTGGCCCATCGGCCTGCTGTTTGCTGTGCTCGGCTTCGTTGTCGCCGCTTACGGCCTGATCGCTTCGCCTCAGCCGGCGTCGGCGCAGGCTGGTGGCGCAAACCTCGATCTCGCCTGGGGCCTGGTGATGCTTTTCTTCGGCCTCGCCATGCTCTGGGGCGGCTGGAACGCAGGAAAACGGCGCTCGTGAATTTGCAGGCCCATCCCGATTCCCTCGCCCGCGCCCTCGACGAGTTCCGGCGCCAGTTCGGTGGCGAGCCCCGCATCTTCCGCGCTCCCGGCCGCGTCAATCTCATCGGCGGCCATCTGGACTACAACGAAGGTTGGGTGCTTCCCATCGCCATCGATCGCTCCTGCTACGTTCTGGTGCGGCGCAGGAACGACCGCGTCTTGCGCGTCCATTCCGCACATTTCAACGAAACACTCGAATTTTGCCCCGGCGATTCGCGGCCTTCTTCCCACCACTGGAGCACCTACGTGCGCGGAGTGGCCTGGTCGCTCGCCCGCGAAGTCCCGGCGTTGCCCGGCGCCAACCTGCTCATCGAGAGCGAAGTGCCGCTCGGCTCCGGCCTCAGCTCTTCCGCGGCGCTGGAGGTAGCGGTCGGATTCGCGCTCCTCAGCCTCGCCGAAGCTAAGATCGACCCGGTCGTGCTCGCACTCGCCTGCCAGCGCGCCGAAAACGAATACGTCGGGATGCGCTGCGGCATCATGGACCAGTTCGCGGCTTGTTTCGGCCGCCGCGGCTGCGCTCTGCTCATAGACTGCCGTACTCTCGCCGTCGAGCCATTGCCAATCGATGAAACGCGTGTTCGCGTCGTCGTCGCCAACACCATGGTGAAGCATGCGCTCGCTTCTTCTGAATACAACATTCGCCGCCGCGAATGCGAGGAGGCGGCCGCGCGTGCTCGCCAGTCCCGTCCTTCCCTCCGCACGCTCCGCGACGTCTCCTGGCCCGAAATCGAATCCGAATCGCGCGCCTGGCCGGAAAATCTGCGACGCCGCGCCCGTCACGTCACCACAGAAATCAGCCGCGTCAAGGATGCCGTCCGCGCTCTGCGCGCTTCCGACTTCGCTTCTCTCGGCCGCCTGATGTCGGAATCGCACGAAAGTCTCGACGCGGACTACCAAGTCACCTCGCCAGAGCTCAACAGCATGGTCGCCATTGCTCGCGGCCTTCCGGGAGTTCTCGGCGCGCGCATGACCGGAGGCGGGTTCGGCGGATGCACCGTCAATCTGGTTCTCGCCGAGCACGCCGAATCGTTCGCTTCTGCGCTCGCGCACGCCTACGAAGCGGAAACACGCCACCGGCCCGACGTTACCATCTGCCGCGCCTCGGACGGCGCCTGCGAAATCGAACCTTGGAAGAATTCCAGACAATCTGCCGGCGGCTCACCCGCCGCAAGGAGCCTCTCATGAAGCCATCAGCGATGTTTGCCACAGCGACCCTTCTGGCCGCGGCCGCCGTCGCTTTCGCCGCTGCCACTCCCCTGCCTCCCGCTAGCGCGGCGCCCCTGGCGCCCACTCCTCCCATGGGATGGAATAGCTGGAACCATTTTGAGTGCAAAGTGAGCGACGCCGTCGTCCGCGCGGCAGCCGATGCCGTCGTGTCCTCCGGCATGAAAGCCGTCGGCTATCAGTTCATCAACATCGACGACTGCTGGCAGGGCCAGCGCGACGCGCAGGGCAACATCCAGCCCAACGACCGGTTCCCCGACATGGCCGCGCTCGCCGCCTACATCCACTCAAAAGGCCTCAGGCTCGGCATCTATTCCTCGCCCGGGCCCAAAACCTGCGCGGGCTACGAAGGCAGCTTCGGGCATGAAGAACAGGATGCGCAGACCTACGCCCGCTGGGGCGTGGATTACCTGAAGTACGACTGGTGCAGCGCCACTGGCGACCAGCGCGCCGCCTACACGAAAATGCACGACGCGCTCCTCCGCACCGGCCGTCCCATCGTTTTCAGCCTCTGCCAGTATGGCTGGTACGGCGTTTGGTCCTGGGGCGCGTCAGTGGGCGGAAATCTCTGGCGCACCACCGACGACATTTCCGACAACTACGACCGCATGTCCGTGCTCGGCTTCGCTCAGAACGGCCTGGAACGATTCGCCGGCCCCGGCCACTGGAACGATCCCGACATGCTCGAAATCGGCAACGGCGGCATGAAAGACGACGAATACCGCACGCACATGAGCCTTTGGTGCCTGCTTGCTGCACCGCTGATTGCGGGAAACGATCTCGCCGCCATGTCCCCGGCCACTCTCGCCATTCTCACCAATTCCGAAGTCATCGCCGTGGATCAGGACACTGCGGGCATACAGGGACATCGCGTGGCAGAAGAAGGCCCGCTGGAAATCTGGATAAAGCCTCTGGCCGACGGCACGAAAGCGGTGGGAATGTTCAACCGCGGCACCCGGGAAGCGTCCATGACGGTTCGCTTCGAACAGCTCGGAATTGGCGAGAGCGCCTCGCTGCGCGACCTGTGGACTCATCGCGACTTGGGCGAATTCCATTCCAGCTACGAAGCCAAAGTGCCGCGCCACGGCGTCGTAATGCTCCGCGTGCGCGACTCCTCCCTGCGCTAGCGGTCCGTTTTCCCCGTTTTTCGTCCTGCAGCTTCGGGATTCGTCTTTACGGTCTCGCGGGCATCACCCGCGCCCTTGGCGGCTCCGTAATCGCCTTCCGGATCGCCGCCAGCGGGGCATCGTCGCGGAACGAAACGGTTCTCCCATCAGGCACCACGCCCAATTCCTTCCACAGTTGTTCCAGGTCCACCGGCGCCGGCGCGTTCTTCATTTTCTCGTAGAGTTCGGTCAGCACTTTCGTTCCCGTGGCCTTGTCGCCCGTTCCCAGCGCGCGCTCGATTGTCCAGTCGTGATCCATTGTTCCGCCCACCGCCACAATCCCCCGCAACGCGTCCTCGAGCCCCATTTGGTTTTTCGTCGCCCGCCGGATCCCCACGTCCGCCATCAAGCAGTAGAGCGCGCCGCCCCAGTACGTGCGTCCCCAGGTATGCGTATGGTCCAGCCCGCCGTCACCCGGTTCCGGCTCGCCCTTCGGCAGTCCCTCGACAAGCTGCTGCCACACCGACTCCACTGGAATCTGTCCGTCCTGCGCCCGTCCAATCGGTTCCACGTACGTGGCGATTCCTTCTTCGATCCAATGGTGTTCTTGGGCCATGGCCGGAAAACTCATGTGCACGAGTTCGTGCGTCATCATCCAATCGTCCGCCAGTTCCTCTTCGGTCGTGTGTTCCCCTACCGCGATTCGCGTCGTCAGCAATCCCGAGTCAGGGAAAAACGTGAACCCGTGGGATACGCCTCCGCGCCCCGGCGCCTCCCTCACGTTCACCTCCGCCCGCTCTACCGGAAAACCCCCGTAGTACGTCGTCACGGCTCGCCCCGCGCGCGTCACCCAGGCGTACAGCCGCTCCGAGGGAAGATCGAACCGTCCTGCCGCGATGTTCACGGTAATTGTCGCGCCGCCGATTTCGAGCCGGCGCGTTTCCGCGGGCACATCCGTCCCCGCGGCCCTCGCATCCGGTGCGCGCTCCGCGGCCAGCGCGCACACTCCGGCCGTCCCCAGTATCGCGATGATCCCCTTAACGAGGAACCGCAGCGCCCGCGTGCGCGGCATCCTTCCTTGCGGCAGCAATCGAGATGCGCCCATTGACTCGGATGGATGCGCCCTTTCGCCTCCGGGTTTCACGGCCGCACGCTGCCGCGCGGAGGCTGCCCGCTGCGGCCCAGCCTATGGCGCCTTTTTCTTCGCCGGTGTGGCGGCAAGACTGTTCAATTTCTGCTGCGCCAGCGGCCGGTAGGGCGTGTCCAGCGATGCCGCCTGCGTCAACGCAGTCTTCGCCTCCGGGACGCGTTTCAAATTCAGCAGCGCAAATCCCATGCGGTACTGGTTCCGCGCATAGAGGAACGCGTCACCCTTCAGCAGCGGCGCCGCTTTCTGGAACGCGTCGAGTGCGCCCGCGTCATTTTTCTTCTCAATCGCAACCTGCCCGATCGACGACAAGGCAATTCCCTGCTGCACCGCAATCCCCTTCGTCCACTGCTCGTCCGTCGCGCCCGCCGGTTTCTGCGCCTTGGCCACCAGATCCAGCGCTTTGTGCGCGCACTCATCCGCCTGCGCCAGGTTCACGCCTCGGTCGCTCCCATCGTCCGCCAGTAGGAGCAGCATTCCGATGTTGTTCGGATCCTTGGCCAGCACCTGCTGCGCAAACCCCGTCATCTTCGCGTAGTTCTGCATGCGGCGGTAACTGTCGGCCACCAGCGTCTGCGCCGGCTCCGCGTAAGGCGAATCCGCAAATGCCAGCGCGTAGCGCTCCAGCAGATTCGCCTGCATTTGCGCATCCTGGAGCCCGCGCGCCGCGTTGAACAGCGACGCGGACACGTAACTCATTTCGTCGGTCACTCCCGCCAGCGTTTCCTTCTTCCGCGCCGCCCATACCATCTCATCCTCCCCGGCGGGCGCCGGCTTCTGTTGGTACCTGGACACAATCTCCCTCAGTGCCAGGCCGTACGTGAACTCGTGCTGCACGTCCGGTTTTTCCTGCGCCGCGCGGAATGCCGAATATGCGATCCCATAATCGTCCGGATCCGTCGCCAGACCCTTGTCGGCATACTCAAAGGCTTTGTCGTACTGCTTTTCGCCAGTGTAAATCGTCACGTACTGCTCGTCCCCCACAATGGCCATATCTCCCTTTCCGTAGTCGGCCATGAACTTATCGAGCAGCGCGAGCTTTTCGGCCGCCGTGGGCGCGGCGTTCACGGCTGCGAGCGCGTGATCTTCCGGTGAGCCCGCGGGAATGCTCACCATCTTTCCCATCTGCGCCGCAGCGCCTCGCGGCAGGCACACCACAGCGCATACAGCGCAGAGCACTGGGAACAGAATGCGGCTCATGGTTCCCCTCCTGTATGGGCGCGTTCTGCCGCCAACGTATATCACAGCCTGCCCGCCGGCGGCCGTCTCCGATGCCACTCCGTGTGCCTTTGATAGAGTTCCGCCGCGGCCAGCACTGCATGCTCTCCCAGCGGCGCGGCCAGGAATTGCAGCCCCACGGGCAGTCCCGCCGGATCGAATCCGCACGGCACGCTGATGGCCGGAAGTCCGCACAGATTCCCAATCGCGCCCAGCGGATCGGCGCTGGGAAGGTCCGTTTCCAGATTCGCACTCAGCTTCGGAGCCACCGCATTTTCGGAAGCCGCGGCAATCACATCGTACTCCCGGAAGAGCTGCTCCATTCTCCGTTGCAGCACGGCGCGCGCGCGTTGCGCCCGGAGATAATCCGCGCCCGAAATCTGCTGGCTTACGAATCCCCCGATTTTCCCCAGCGGATCGATAAGCTCCAGGCACCGCCCGGAAGAAATCAGACCGTCGAACGCCGATGCGCCTTCCACCGAAACGATCACTCCCGCCGCCGCCTCCCACGGGCCCTCGGGCAGCTTCGCGTCCGCAACGCGCGCGCCCGCGGCTTCCAGTACCTTCCGCGCCTCATTCGCCGCAGCCACCACCCCCGGCTGGGCCTCCTTCATTTGATCTGCAATCCATCCCACGCGCAGTTTCCTCGCCGCCGCACCCGCCCCCGGATAGGCAAACGCCGCCTCCGCAGCCGGCAGCGAACTCGCATCCTTCGGATCGTGTCCCGCAATCGCCGCCAGCACCATCCCGCAATCCGCCGCGCTCCGCGCCATCGGCCCGATTTTGTCGAGCGACGCGCACAGCACCATTCCCCCATGCCGGCTCACGCGCCCATACGTCGGCCTCAGCCCGCTGATCCCGCAGAACGCCGATGGGCACACAATCGAGCCCCACGTCTCCGTCCCGATCGCAAACGCCGCCAGCGCCCCCGCCACGATCGCTCCCGATCCGCTCGACGAGCCGCACGTCCAGCACCCTTCGTTCCAAGGATTTTTCGCGGCGCCTGTCAGCGACGCAGACGCGTACCGGTATCCCATCCCTCCCGCCAGCTCGATCATCGCTGCTTTGCCCAGCATCACCGCGCCCGCTTCGCGCAGCCGCGTGATCACCGTCGCCTCGTAATCGAACTCCTGCTTCGCGTACGGACGCGCGCCCCACGTCGTCGGCAGCCCGCGCACCGCCAGCAAATCCTTCGCCGCAAACGGAATCCCGTGCAGCGGCCCTCGATACCGCCCGGAGTGCAACTCCCGCTGCGCTTCGTGCGCCTGCTCGAGCGCAGTCTCCGGGGTCAGCAGTGCAAATGCGTTCCACCGCGGCCCCAGGCGCTTCGCCCGCTCCAGATAACTTTCCGTCAACTCCACCGGCGACATCGCACCGGTCCGAATCCGCTCAGCCAGTTCGCCCACCGTCAGGTAGAGCGTTTCCTCGACGTACATGCTCACGCCCCCGGCTTCGCCGCAGGCTTCGCGGCCCTCGGCATCGCCGGCGCCGTCGAGGGACGTCGCGCCTGCTCTGCTGGCCCGGCAAGATGCAGCATCGTCGCCGGCTCGTCGCTGTTCTCCAGCGGAAAGGACCTCAGCGCCTCCAGCGGCGCCTGCGCCTCCCGCACCAGCCGGCGAATGTCCGCTTTCTGCGCGTCGTCCAACCTGTCGCCATACCGCCGCAGGATTTCTGCCGCCCTTGCCTCAGCTTCCGCCATTCCTTCGGCCGAGAGTTTCGGCTTCTCGCCGGCCGCCTGCTCCGGCTGCCCCGCGGCAACTGCCGAAGCCGTCGTTGCGAACGCCGCCGTTGTCAGCGCGCCGCCCGGAATGGCTGCCATCGCCGCCGCAGCCACCGTCGCTCCTCGGGCAAATTCGCGCCGCGAGAGTCCCCCCTCGTCTCTGCGCGCAGTTTGCTTCCTGCGCCGGTTCGACTTCATGGAATACCTCCTCCGCGCCTTTGCGCGCATGCGCACCGCAGCGTAATCGCCGCAGCCACGATGCCCATCATGGCCTTCTCCCGAAGCCGCAAATCCAGGCCTTATCCGGCTCCGTCATCACCTCAACATCGCGGAAACCGGCTTGCACAAACAGCTCGCGATGCTCCTCTACGCTCAAGTGCGCCATTCCGGCTTGTGCCGCGTACTTGTCTGCAAGCCTCGCCACCCTCGTATTCGCTCCCCGATAGAGCTCTCCGACGATCGCCAGCTTGCCTCCTGGCTTTACCACCCGGAAAACCTCTCGCATGTCCGCCGCCAGGTTCGGCCACCAGATGTGCGTTTCCACTGCCGTCACCAGATCGAACATGCCGTCCGGAAACGGCAACTCCGAAACCGAACCGTGCCGGATCTCGGCCCGCCCCTTCTCGATCCAGCGCGCATTGGTCTTCTTGCTCGCCGCCACGCTCTCCTCCGAATAATCGATTCCGTAGACTTTTCCCTCCGTAGCCGCTGCCAGCTTGCTCACCGTCCGGCCTCCGCCGCACCCGACGTCCAGAATCGTGTCGTACTTCCCAACGGAAACGTGCGACAAGCCCCAATCGGTCACGTTCGAGTGCCTCGAATTCATGTTCCACAAAGTAAGACGGCCCAGCCAGCCTCTCGGCTTTTGACATTGGCTTATGTGCGCTCTCCGCGGCGTCACCTGGCTCTCCTGTTTCCGAGAGTTTAGCGCGGATTTGCCTCCCCGAAATCCCGCCCGCCTGGTTCGTTGACTTGCCTCCGGCCCCCAATTACTATGCCTCCCGCATGCCGAATCCACAGCCCTTCACTGGCCACACCATCTCCCATTATCGCGTCCTCGAAAAGCTTGGTGGCGGAGGCATGGGCGTGGTTTACAAGGCGCAAGACACGCGCCTTACCCGCTTCGTAGCCCTCAAATTTCTTCCCGAAGGCACTCCCAACGACGCGGCGACACTCGAACGATTCCAGCGCGAAGCCCGCGCCGCTTCCGCACTGAATCATCCCAATATCTGCACCATCTACGACATCGGCGAGCACGACGGCAGACCCTTCATCGTCATGGAGTGGCTCGAGGGCCAGACGCTGAAGCATCTCATCCACGGAAAGCCGCTGGAGATGGATCGCATCCTCGACCTCGGCATAGAAATCACCGACGCCCTGTCCGCGGCGCACTCGAAGGGCATCGTCCACCGCGACATCAAACCCGCGAATATCTTTGTCCCGCAGAGCGGCCCATCCAAAATCCTCGATTTCGGCCTCGCCAAAATGGCTCCCGCCCAGCCGGGCCATGGCGCGCCTGCTGCCGATTCCGGTCAGGCGACGCTCTCCATTGCTGCGGAACATCTCACCAGCCCCGGCACCGCCATGGGCACCGTGGCTTACATGTCTCCCGAGCAGGCGCTCGGCAAGGAACTGGACGCCCGCACCGACCTCTTCTCCCTCGGCATCGTCCTCTACGAAATGTCCACCGGCAAGCTGCCCTTCACCGGCGACACCTCAGCCGCCGTCTTTGATTCCATTTTGAATCGCGCGCCCGGCCCGCCGCTCGCGCTCAATTCCGCCATGCCCGCTGAGCTCGAACGGATCATCAACAAGGCGCTCGAAAAAGACCGCGATCTCCGCTACCAGACCGCCGCGGAGATTCGCACCGACCTCAAGCGGCTCAAGCGCGACCGCGAATCCGCTGTCCGCCCCGCCGAATCCGGCAGGCAGCGTCCCGCATCGGCTCCGGCTGCTGGGCCTGCTCAAGAAAAATCCGTGGCCGTGCTCTATTTCGAAAACCTGAGCGGCGCAAAGGAAGACGAATACTTCCGCGACGGCATGACAGAAGACATCATCACCGAACTCTCCAAAATCACTCAGCTCCGCGCCTTCCCGCGCTCGGAAATTCTGGCCTTCCGCGACAAGCCGGTCACAGCGCCCGAGGTCGGCGAACGTCTCGGCGCCGCCTACGTCTTGGGCGGAAGCATTCGCCGCGCCGGCAATCGCCTGCGCATTACCGCGCAACTCGTGGAAACGCGCACCCGCCACTCCCTATGGGGCGAGCGCTACGACCGCCAGCTCGAAGACGTCTTCGCCATTCAGGACGAAATCGCGCGCAGCATCGCCCAGGCTCTCCGCATCACGCTTTCCCCGCAGGAAGAAAAGACCATCACGCACAAGCCCACCGAAAGCCTTCAGGCCTACGACTACTATCTGCGCGGCCGCAGCTACCTGCGCCGCTGGGACCTCGATTTCGCCCTACAGATGTTCGAGCACGCCATCAAGCTCGACCCCAATTTCGCCCTCGCCAATGCCGGCGTCGCCAGCGTCTGTGGGATGATTTACGAATATCGCGAGCAGCAACCCCGCTGGATCGAACGCGGCCTGGCCGCCTGCGAGCGCGCCCTGGCCCTCGACCCAAAGCTCGCCGAAGTGCTCGCCGCTCGCGCCTGGCTCTCCACTGCGCAACGCAAATACGACGACGCCATCCAGTACGCCCAGCAGGCCATCGAGCGAAAGCCCGACTGCGAAGGCTCCTACAGCATCCTGGGCCGCGCGTATTTCGCCTCAGGCCGCTATCTGGAGGCTGTCGCCCTTGCGGACCGCGCCCTGCAAGCCAATGGCGACGATTACAACGTCTTTATTCCCATTCGCAACGCCCTATCAGCCTTAGGACGAATAGACGAGCACGAAAAATATTGCCATCTCCAAAAGCGTGCTCTCGAACAGCAGTTGGAGGTGGTCCCGGAAGACGTCCGCGCCCGGATGCTGCTGGCCTGCATGCACGCCAACCTTGGCATGCAGGACGACGCGGTGCGTCAGTTGCAGACGGCGGTAGCCTTGCGCCCCAATGACTCCAACGTCCTCTACAACGCCTCCTGCACTTACTCCCTGCTCCATAAGAAACCCGAGGCGCTCGAAATGCTGGCCGGCGCGATCAAAGCCGGCTGGAGCAATATGGACTGGGTGTTAAACGATCCCGATCTCGTCAACATTCGTGACGACCCCGAATTCAAGCGCCTCACCTCCGCTGGCAAGCCTCAAAGCTAGCGCCTGGCTCTTCTGCGGGTTGCATCCATTTGCGACAGGCAGGCTCAAGGGTGGTACCATCCTTCAACTCCGTTGTGGGCAGGGTGGATATGGCTTCCCAGCAACCACATCCAGCACATCCCTCGCGGCACGACGACCGCCGCAGGGGCACGCGCACTCCGATCGAGGTCGTTGTCTCTCTTAGCTGGAAGGACGCCAGAGGAGTTTCTACCCAGGTCCTGGCTCGCGCGGTCGAAGGCAACGCCTACGGCGGCTATTTGGAAATGGCCAGTCCGCCGCCCCTCTTCACGCAAGCCTCGCTCTCTAACCGCGATTCGACCCAAACCATCTTGGTGCGGGTGGTCAGAGTCCACTTCCCGAAGCCCGACGTGCAAGGCGGTGCCGGTATCGAGTTCCTCTCTCCCAATGATGCTTTTTGGGGCCTCTGACGCCACAGCCACCGGGCGCAGCCCCCCGCAACGCCCCATCGTCAACAGTCTGCGCTGCCGGGCTTCTTCACAATCGCGCAGTGGAAAGGCGCCTTCCCTATCGCGGGCTGAGGGCTTGACTGTTTCCCAACTTCAGAAGCCACAGCGAAGAGCCGCCATTGCTCCGGCAGTACGCCAGCCACCGGCCGTCGGGAGAAATTGTCGGCTCTTCCAAAAATAGGCCCGACTCCGGAAAGTTGGTCACCTTTTGGGACGGACCGCCACCCGCGGCCATGCGGTAAATGTTCAGGTGGCTGGGCTGAAAGTAAAGCCATCGTCCCTCGGGCGAATAGAACGGATGTCCCATCCTCTCGTAACCAGTCGTAAGTTGCTTCTCTTCGCCTCCAGATGCCGGCATCGTCCAAATTTGGTACGGCGAGCCTCCCGCGTTCGAGGAATACGCGATCGTTTTGCCGTCAGGAGACCACGCGGGAAACGACTTGTCCGCCTGCGAGTTGGTGAGCTGCCGCTCCTGACGAGCGGCAAGATCGAAGAGAAATAGCTGGCTGTAGGTTCCTTTCCGGTATGCATACACGATAGTCCGGCCGTCGGGAGAGAACGGTCCCCCGTGGAGTTGCGGCTGCGTTCTTACGAGTTCCTCCGCGGAGCTGCCGTCCACAGCCGCCAGCCACATGGCCGCAGTCGAAGTGGACTCGAACCGGGTCAACGCCAACAGGCGCCCGTCGGGCGACCAGTAGGGCAGATTCGCGCCTATATCTCCGCGAGGAAGCCGGAGGCGCTGCCGCTGCTTGCTCTTGAGGTCGATAATCCACACGTCCTGGTCTCCTAATCGTGTGCTGGATAGGGCAATGCGTGACCCGTCTGGAGAGAAGGAGGGAAAACGATCGCGCACCTCGCCTGCGTTTAGCTCTTCCTCAGCTCCTGCTGGCGCCGCGCCCCCCGGCGCCAGCGGGAGCCGCGTCAAATTCATGGACTCGCGGCGTTCCGCCACCACAATCGCGCGCCCGTCGCGCGCGATGGCGAGATCGCGCATAATTCCCATCACCAGCCCCACCGTGCGGGCTGCGCTCGTAATTTTTCCACTCTGCTCATCAATCTCAACCGCCTGAACGCGTGTCCCGCCCAGACGCTCCCGCGTCAAATAATAGATTTGCTTGCCTGACGGATCCCACGCGTGGCTGAAGCCCTGCACTAACTCGTGCGGAGTTCCTCCCGTAGCCGGCATCAGCATCACGGGTCCTTCCCACGTCTCGAAACTGACCCAGTTCCCGTGCGGCGAATATTGAATCCGGACAGTCTCCCAGGTCGAGTCTGAGCTCGGTAACACTGCGCGCGGCGTCCCGCCCTCCAGTGGAACCTCCAGGATGGAGCGGTGTTGTTCCGGGCCGCTGATGTAAGCGATCTTCTGTCCATCGGGGTGCCATACCGGAAAGTTTCCATCCGGGGCAAGCCGCCGAGCTTGTCCGCCAAGGGAGGGCGTTACCCACACGTCGCCGCCGTAAGTGCGGTACTCAAAGCCGAGATACGGTCCAATCTTGATCAACCCGGAGTGCGACGAGCGTGTAGAAACAAAAGCAATGGAGTTGCCATCTGGCGAAAATGCCGGCTGGTAATCCTCTCCTGGATCATTGGTGATGTTCACTTCCTGCCCGCCGTCGATCCGCCGGACATAAATCTCCCAGTTCCCGGTTCGATTGGACGCAAAGGCCAGCAGGTTCCCATCCGGCGACCAGCTCGGCCACTCCGAAAAACCAGGGTCGTGAGTCAAGCGCGCCACCTCTGCAACCACGGTCATGTCGTCCCCGGCACGATGCCCCCGCCCGAACACCGCCCACATGGCTAAAGCTCCGAGTAACACACACGCCGCCGCGCCGACTGCTAGCTTCGCTTTGGAGGAAGCCGTCCGTATCGGAAACGCAGGTGTCGCCGCAACAACCGCAGGCGCGGACATTGTGTCTCGCTGGAGCCGCTTCAAATCCGCGCGCAGTTCCGCCGCCGTTTGATAACGCAGCTCGGGATCCTTCTCCAGCGCCTTGTTGATCAATTCTTCCAGTCTCACCGGGACAATCGGGTTCACGCTGCGCGCCATCGGGGGAACCCGCTCCAGGATGGCGTGAAAAATTACTGCAGAGGTGTTTCCCGTAAATGGCTGCGTGCCCGTCGCCATTTCGTAAAGCACAGCGCCGAAGCTGAACAGGTCCGTGCGGCCATCGATTTCTTCTCCGCGTGCCTGCTCGGGCGACATGTAGGCCACCGTGCCCACCGCCGTGCCGGGGCTGGTGAGGTTTTCGTCGGCGATTCCCGCCGTCGGCTGTGCGCTAAGCGTCATTTCGGCCGGCGCGTCCGAGGTCTTTTGTTTTGCCAGCCCGAAGTCCAGAATTTTGGCGTGCCCGCTCGAAGTCACGAAAATATTTGCCGGTTTGATGTCGCGGTGGATGATCCCTTTGGCATGCGCCGCGTCCAGCGCGCTGGCAATCTCGACTCCAAGCCCCACGATTTGGTCTAGTACGAGCGGGCGCCCGGCGATCCGGTGCTTCAGCGTGGCGCCCTCCAGAAACTCCATCACGATGTAGGCGAGTCCGTGTTCCTCACCCACGTCGTGAATCGTGCAGATATTCGGGTGGTTCAGCGCCGATGCAGCCTGCGCCTCGCGCCGGAAACGTTCCAGGGCAATGGCATCCCGCGCCAGGCTTTCGGGAAGAAACTTCAGCGCCACCTGCCGCTTCAGACGCGTGTCTTCAGCTTGATAGACCACTCCCATGCCACCGCCGCCGAGTTTTTCCAGGATGCGGTAGTGGGAAATCGTGCGGCCGATCAGCGATTGCGCGTCAGCCATTGGGCGCACATCTTACTTTTCAGCATATCGAAGGTCAATCAACGCACTCCGCCCCCGCAGCCCGCAGCCGGCGGCGTTGCCAATTCAGGGCCGGGACCAGCAACCACGGGGTGAACAACTGACGGCCACAGACTCGCTTTTGCGGCCGAATATCGCTAACATTTCGGCAAATGACGGATCCGCGCGCTGGCTCTCCCCCGCAAACCCTGGGGCACTTTCGCATCCTGCAAAAGATAGGCGCCGGCGGAATGGGTGTGGTCTATCGCGCGAGGGACGATCGGTTGGGCCGCGACGTAGCCATCAAGATGCTCCCCCCCTCGCTCTCCCGGGATTCGTTGCGCCTGCGGCGGTTCGAACAGGAAGCACGCGCGGCCGCCGCGCTGAATCATCCCAATATCCTGGCCATCTACGACATCGGGACGCACGAGGGCGCGCCCTACATCGTCATGGAGCTGCTCGAGGGCGAATCGCTGCAGGAACGGCTGCGCACCGGGCCGCTGCCCGTCCGGCTGGC
>JASHSV010000079.1 GCA_030038535.1 Candidatus Acidiferrales bacterium | reverse complement strand
CGGGCGCGTATGCAAAGAATACGGCGATTTCGCTGTCGTCGCAGGCGGACATTCTGATTGCGCTGAGCCCGGTGCCGAACATGGACATGAAGAAAATTTTCTGGAGCCTGTTCGAGTACCTAAGCGATCGCAATCTGCATCCGCGGACGCGGCATGTGTCGATTCAGGTGGAGAGCCGGGGGGTTAAGGTGGACCTGATCCCGGCGTACCGCGAGCGGTCGGGCAATGTTTTGTTCAACAAGAAATCGGGCGCGGAGGTGCATACCGATGTGGCCGAGCACGTCCACCTGGTTGGCAACTCGGGCCGGCAGCAGGAGATTTGCGCGCTGAAGATCTGGCGCGAGCGCAACGGTCTGGAGTTTCCTTCGTTTTATCTGGAGTTGACGGTGTTGCGGGCGCTGGCAGCGGAGCGGTTTGGACAGCTGGCGGATAACGTACTGGCCGTGCTGCGGCATCTGGCGGGAAGGTTTGAGCAGACGGCGGTGATTGATCCAGCGAATCCGGAGAATGTGGTGTCGAATGATTTGACGGCGCGGGAGAAGCAGGCGATCGCGAAGGCAGCGCGCAATGCGCTGTACGAAGAGAATTGGAAGAAGATTGTGTGGTGAGTTTTTCGAGGATCCGTGCCGCCCCTACGGGGCTCGATTTTCTTTCGCTCCTACCCGGCACTGCCGTGCCGGGCTTTCCCATTCCGCCGCTTCGCGGCTAGCTTTCGGGTGCGGATGGAGCCGTGCCCCTCCCGATTGTTATCGCGGTGAATCAAACACGGAGCTCCACAACCGTGGCGCCGCCGCCGCCTTCGTTTTGGGGAGGCTCAGCAACCGAGGCGACGTGGGGATGCTGCTGGAGCATCTGGCGGAGAGCTTTGCGCAGGATTCCCATGCCGCTGCCGTGAACGACGCGCACGCGCGGCAGGCCGGCGAGGAAGGCGCGGTCGACAAATTTTTCGACTTCGCGAGAGGCGTCGTCGACGGTCTGGCCAATGACGTTGATTTCGGTGGGAACGGTGGCGTTCTCGTCGGCGATCGAGACGGAGATGCCGCGGGAGCGGGCGGCTTTGACGGGGGATTCAGCGGCGCGTGGGCTGACAGCACTCGATAACACTTCGGCGATGTCGTCGCGCGGAATTTTCATTTTCATCGCGCCCATCTCGACTTCGAACTGATGGTCACTGATTTTGCGAACGACCTTGGCGGGGCGTCCGGTCGACTTCAGCTTAACGGTGTCACCTTCGGAAACGTGTTTAACGAGTTGCGGTTGGGCGTGCGGGTCGCCCTGGTCGGCACCGGTGGAGTGGGCGACGACCGTGGAGTCGAATTGCTCGCGGAATTCACGGCGCAGGCGGGCGATGCGGCGCTCAGCATCTTTGGAGAGCTTCTGCGCGGCGGCGCGATCCTGAATGGCGTTGACGGCTTCGCGGGCGTGGTATTCGAAGTCGCGGAGTAAAGCTTCCAGCTTCTTTTCCATCTCGCGGACCTTGGCGAGTTGATCTTTCTTTCCTTCGACCGCTAGACGTTTCTTCTCGTCGTCTACTTCCTTCTGGCCTGTTTGCAGTTTCAGGCGCTCAGCTTTGGCGCCGCCCAGTTCGGCGTGGAGTGTGTCGAGAAACTGGCTGACGTCGCGGGCCTGCGTGCCGAGGCGTAAACGCGCGGCGTCGATGATGGAGGGATTCAGGCCGAGACGCTGGGCAATGTTGATGCCGGCGGAGGCGCCGGGGACGCCGACTTTCAGCTCATACGTCGGCTGCAGCGTTTTTTCGTTGAAGCCGACGGCGGCGTTGAGCACGCCGGGCGTGTTGGCGGCATAGACCTTGAGCGAAGTGTGGTGGGTGGAGATGACGGTCATGCATCCGATAAAGGCGAAGTGGGCGGCGATGGCGACGGCGAGGGCGGCGCCTTCTTCGGGATCGGTGGCGGAGCCGAGTTCGTCGAGCAGGACAAGCGATTGCGCGGTGGCGGTGCGCGAGATGAAATCAATGTTGGTGACGTGGGCGGAGAAGGTGGAGAGATTCTGCTCGATGGACTGGTAGTCGCCGATGTCGGCGAGGACGGCGTCGAAGACGGGAAGTTCGGCGCGGTCGGCGGGAACGGGAAGGCCGGACTGGGCCATGAGCGCGAGTAGGCCGATGGTTTTGAGCGCGACGGTCTTACCTCCGGTGTTGGGGCCGGTGATGATGAGCTGAGGAAAATCCCCACTTCTCGCGCCAAGAACGCGCGAGAAATGGGGCACCCCACTTTCGAGTTCGATGGTGATGGGAACGACCGAAGCGCCTTTGGCTTTGAGGTTGCGTTCGAGGAGCGGGTGCCGGGCGTGGTGGAGGAGGAGGCGAGCGGAAGTGTTCAACTGATTCACGCTCGCTTCGCGAGCGGGGCGGACGAATGCGTCCGCCTCTACCTTGGCTTCCTGTGGGCGGACAGGAGTGTCCGCCCCACACAAGACCACCTCGACGCAGTTGTAGTCTTCGGCGAAGCGGGCTTTGGCGAACTGGAGCTCGAGTTCGGCGAGGACTTCGACCGCGGTGAGAATCGCGACGGCATGGGCGCCGATACGCGCGGTCATTTCGAGCAGGATGCGGTGAATTTCGGCGAGCTCTTCATCGAGGAGGCGGACGAGTTCGTTGTTCTGCTCGATGGTTTCGAGGGGCTCGACGAAGACGGTCTGGCCGCTGGAGCTGGCGCCGTGCACGACGCCCTGCACGCGGCGCTTCTGTTCGACTTTGACGGGGATGACGAAGCGCTCGCCGCGGATGGTGACGAGTTCCTCCTGCACCGCGCCGTCTTCGGCGAGGCGGCGCAGGTAGGAGCGGAGCGAGTCCTGGATGGCGCGGCGCTGTTTTTCGATGTCGCGGCGGATGCGGCCGAGTTCGGGCGAGGCCTTGTCGTCGAGGGTGCCGTCGGGCTGAATCTTGTTGCGGAAGGAACGGAGAAAGTCGGTGAAGTCGGCGATCTGGCGGGAGAGTGCGCTGGTTTCGCGCCAGTCGGATTTCATGCTGGCGGGCGGGTGAAGGGCGATCTCGCGCCATTCGGCGGCGCGGTCGACGACGAGGATGACGTCGCGAATTTCGGCGGTTTCGAGTGCGGCGCCGGCGATGCGGGATTTTTCGATGAGCGGGGCGATCTCGGTGAGGCCGAAGAAGTCGAAGCGGCCGCCGACGCGCCAGAATTCGCGAATCTCGGTGGCGAGGGTTTGCTGGGTTTCGATCCAGGCGCGGTCGGTGGAGGGAGTGAGCGTCGAGATGCGGCGCTGGCCGAGCGGAGAGGGAGCGTATCCGCGGAGAAGTTCGCGGAGGGAGTCGAATTCGAGGACGTGGGCGGAGGTGTGGAGGAGGGCGGAAGACATCGTTATTTATGGTACAGGAGAGTCCCCACCCCTTCGACTCCGGTTTCCCGGATTTCAGGATTTTGATAGGGAAGCGAGCCAGGCGCGCGATTATTGCGTCGCAGAGAACGCGATGCACCGCGCGGCTCGGCCAGATCCTTCGCTGCGCAAAAAGCGCTGGCTCAGGATGACAACCAAGGGACGGAGCGGCTGCCGCTGCATGCTTCGGTTCTAGTCGCCGGAGGCGCCAGCGACGTGGGCGGCGGATTCGGCAGCGACGGGCAGGCGGACGGTGAAGAGCGCGCCGCCTTCGGGCTTGTTCTGGCAGGTGATCTGGCCGCCGTGGTCCTGGATGACGCCATAGACGACGCTGAGGCCGAGGCCGGCGCCTTTTCCGACGGCCTTGGTGGTGTAGAAGGGATCGAAGACGCGCTCGGGTTCGCGAATGCCGAGGCCGTTGTCAGAAAATGCGAGGACGATTTCGCCACCCTGGCGTCGCGCGGTGATTTCGACGGCTCCGGAGGTGTCTGCTTCGATGGTGGCGTCGATGGCGTTCTCGACGATTTCGATGAAGGCCTGGAACATCTGATTGGCGTTGGCCCGGACGCGGGGAAGATCGGGCTGGATCGACACGCTGACGCGGACTTTGCCGGATGAGGCGCGGGACTCGAGCATTTGAGCGGCGCGGCTCAGCAGGATGGTGAGATCGACGAGTTGTTTTTCTCCCGGCGACTGCTGAGCGAAGCTGAGCAGGTTGGCGACCAGATCGCGAGTGCGGCTGGCCTGATGCACGATCTTACGCAGTAAGGCGTTTTGCTGCTCGGTGAGACCAGGCTGTGTCCAAAGCTGCTCCGAACTGTTCATGATAGCGGAGAGGGGATTGTTGATTTCGCGGGCGGCGCCGGCGACGAGCGTGCCCAGGGAGGCCAGCTTCTCTTTCTGGACCAACTGGTTCTGGAGGCGCTTCTGGCCTTCGTAGCTGTGGCGCGAGTCGCGCAGCAGGGCCATCAGGGCCTGGTTCTGGAAGAATTGCCGGAAGAAGACGAAGGTTCCCAACACCAGCATTGCGCCGAGTACGGTGAGAAGCCGGAAGGCCACGGTGGGAGCCGGGGATTTGTCGCGGAGAATGGTCCACAGGCCCAGCACCGGCAGCGACAAGATGGCGAGCATGGCGGCGCGGGGAACGACCTGTTTCCATTGCGCGTCGAGACGGTATTCGACGGTTTCGAGTTCCCAGTTCCGGGCTGACAGGGCCGCGGCCACCATCCACACGACGGTTGCGATGAGACCGATGTCGTAGGGGCTGCCGGAGTAGTATGACTTCTGCACCGCGGCCCGGTCGAGAAGCTGAGAATTCACAGCGTACAACAGGGTGGCGCCTAGAAAATGCGAGTAGAGGCGGCGCCATCCACCGGAGCTGGTGCAGATGGCCAGGCCGAGAACGGCCAGCAAAAGTGCATTCTCTACTGCGAAAAGCCGGTCGTAGTAGACGTTGTACCGGGCTAGATTCATCACGACGTACTGGTGGGGAAATACGATGAAGGCGTACAGAAAGACCCACCAGCCGAGCAGCATGAGGAAGTTGAGTGCGCTCAGGTGGATTCTGCCTTCCTTTTTCTGCAAATCCGGACGCCAGGCTACGGCCGCAATCATGGGCAGGGTATGAAAGAAAAGGATGATGTCAAAGAAAAAGGGATCGGGGATCTCCTTATGCAGCACGATCTCAAACCAGCCCCAGGCCCCCTCGTTGGTCGCCCAAAGCGCGAAACCCAACGTCATCATGGCCCAGAAGCTGCGCTCCACATGCGGGCACGTGAAGGCGTTAGCCAAGGCAATGCCGGCGCCGATTAGGGGCAGGACGAAAGCCAAGAGGTCGGCAAAGGCGGCGAGTCCAGGGCTCTTGTGTGCGGTCAACGACACGGCGGCAAAGACCAGGGTGATCCCGGCCGCGGCGACAAACCAGCGGTGCCGTTGAAAGAGACTCATTCGATTGTAATTTTAGGAGACGGGATGGTGGATTCCCAGGACCGAGGGGAATGAGGAAGGTTACTTTTGTCATAAGTCGCCAGGGGCCAGGGAACAGGAGCTAGGGATCATTTGCGGTATTGCAGGGGCTAAAGCCATCTCTTGCCGGGGCCGGAGACGGCATGCCTGAAGGCATGCCCTGATACGGACCTCGCAGCTGCGACAGTTGCAGCGATTTTTGTGACGTCCCGACGGGACTGGTTCCTTCCTCGCACTAGCGTACCCGGCACTGCCGTGCCGGGCTTTCACATATCGCCGCCACGCGGCTAGAATCATGAAGTGAGGGCGTGTTTGGGCCACCTTCTGCGAGGATGATCTGCCATGGCATTCCCTGTAACTCGTCTCCGCCGCCTGCGTCGAACCGCGGAACTGCGTAACCTGGTCAGTGAAACGCGCCTGACTCCGGATTCGTTTGTGTACCCGATGTTCGTGTGCCCGGGGGAGGGAGTGCGGAAGGAAGTGCGGTCGATGCCGGGCGTATTCAATTTGTCGGTGGACGAGGCGGTGAAGGAAGCGAAGGAAGTTCACTCGCTGGGCGTGCCATCGATCATTCTGTTTGGCCTGCCGGACCGGAAAGATGAAGTGGCGACGGGCGCGTGGGCGGACGATGGGATCGTGCAGCAGGCGACGCGGGCCATCAAGCGTGAAGTGCCGGGGCTGATTGTGATGGGCGATGTTTGCTTGTGCGAATACATGTCGCACGGGCATTGCGGGATCGTGAAGGCCGCGCCGCAATCGCTGGGAGCGGCTGTGGCGGCGCTGCCAGCGGCGACGGCGCAGTACGAGATCGTGAATGATGCGTCGCTGGAGCTGCTGGCGCGGACGGCGGTGTCGCTCACGCGGGCGGGGATCGACGTTATTGCGCCGTCGGACATGATGGACGGGCGCGTGGCGGCCATTCGCAAGGCGCTGGACGAGGCGGGGTTCATTAACACACCGATTCTGTCGTATGCGGCAAAGTTTGCGTCAGGATTCTACGGGCCGTTCCGCGAGGCCGCGGATTCGGCGCCGCAGTTCGGCGACCGGCGGTCGTATCAGATGGATGGGGCGAATATTCGCGAGGCGATGCGTGAGATTGCGGCCGATGTTGAAGAAGGCGCGGACATGATCATGGTGAAGCCAGCGATGCCGTATCTGGATGTGATTGCGGCGGCGCGGGAGCGGTTTGATTTGCCGCTGGCGGCGTATCAGGTGTCGGGCGAATATGCCATGATCGAAGCCGCCGCGCGCAACAACTGGATTGACCGCGAGCGCGTGATGATGGAGTCGCTGGTGTCGATCCGGCGCGCGGGGGCGAGCATCATTCTGACCTATTACGCGAAAGAAGCGGCGCGGCTGCTGGGGTGAGTTGGTTTGTACCGTCCCGAACGGGACTCGTTCGTTTCTTCGATGGCTACCCGGCACTTCCGTGCCGGGCTTTCATGTGTTGCCGCTAACGCGGCTGAATTCAGACAGGGCCTGCTCCGCCTTCGTGCCGTCCATCCGCGACCGTGATCAAAGTCCGGCGCCCGGTGGCGGCCTTGGCCTCTCGACCCTCAGAGGCTAAAGCCCATCGTCTTTGCGGCTACCTGCGGCACCCTTCGGCGCGCTGCGCTTGCTCAGGGCAGGCTCAACAACTGAAGCCGTGCCCTTCCCGTCCGTTCTTGAGCACCACATTTTGTCACAACTAAAGTTCACCCCAAACTTCCCCGATGGTAAGAGCAGAACCACCAGTTCTGGCGTGCGCGGAACTGCTCGAAAGGCACGCCGCGGGAGGGTCTGGCTTGTGAGTCAACTGAATGATCTGAAATTAAAGATTGAGGCAAAGATAACGGCGGACGGGCTGGACCCGGTGGCCGTGAAGGGCAAGATCGGGCTGCGAGCAGGAAAGCTGCTGGCGTTCATCACGCCGAGCACGCCTGATGACCCGGAGTCGATCAGCAAACTTAAAGCTGCTGCGAAGGAAGTACTCAACCTGACCTTGTGAGGAGCGTGTATGAAATGGAATTCGATTCGAACGAAGGTACTGGGCGCGTTGTGCGGCTGTCTGGTGCTGGGCGTGGGCGGCATTGTGATCCTGATGCATTACAGTTTCGAACGCAACTCACATGTGCTGGCGACGGAGTCGGTGGCCGGGGCGCAGAAGCTTTTCACGATTCTGGAGGCGCGGGAAATCAGCAAGATGACAGCGGTGAGCGAGATGCTGATCGTGAATCCGCAGGTGCGGGAGGCCTTTGTGGCCCGGGATCGGGAGCGGCTGCTGGAGCTGACGGCGCCGCTGTATCCGGAACTAAAGAGCGAAGGCATCACGAACTGGATGTTTCACACGGCTGAACCGGATATGAGCGTGTTTCTGCGGCTGCACAATCCGGGGAAGTTTGGAGATCAGTTGAACCGGTTCATCGATAAGGAAGTGGTGCGCACGCATGCCATAGTCACGGGGAACGAGCTGGCCAAGGCGGGATTTGCGGTGCGAATCCTGCGGCCGTTTTACGATGCGCAGGCGAATGTGACCGGCTACGTGGAGTTCGGCGAGGAACTGGGGCAGTTCATTCACACGATGAAAAACCAGACGGGAAATGACTACGGACTGCTACTCAGCAAGAAATTTGTGGACCGGCAGTTCTGGGCGGATTCGAGCAAGGTGTGGAAGAGGCGCGATAACTGGGACGATAATCCGAATTTCGTGGTCGCGGACAAGACGACGGATTCCGACAGCATTATTCGATTCGCGGGCGACCTGGCTTCGGTGCCAACCGAGGGCGAGGTGCTCGAACGTTTCCGGCAAGGAGATTCGGTGTTCGTGCGTGGTATTTTCCCGATTCACGATGCGGCGGGAAATACCGTGGGAGCGATGTTCGTGGTGCGGGACATTTCGAGCTTTTATCTGTCCATGTGGCATACGCAGAATGTGCTGGTGGGGTTGACGATTGCGGCGCTGGCGCTGGGAGGCATGCTGATTTCGGGGATGCTGAGCGGGCTGGTATTTCGGCGGCTGGACCACATCATTGTGGTGGCGACGCGCGTGGTGGGCGGGGATTACGCGACGGAGATTCAAGTCGATTCGGACGATGAAGTGGGCCAGTTTGAACAATTATTTGAACAGTTCCGGCGCGTGTTCGTGGATGTGCTGGCGCAGGTGCCGGCCTTCCAGGAGCAGGAGAAGGCGCGCTCGGGTGCGGCGGGGAGGTAGGAGGACAGCAGAGCAATTCTTCGCCACGGATTCACACGGATCTTCACGGATCAAAAATGCCTA
>JASHSV010000078.1 GCA_030038535.1 Candidatus Acidiferrales bacterium | reverse complement strand
CGAGTTTCGTCACCGTCACGTTCTGGCCCTGGTCGAGCGCGAAGATCTGGTTGTCCCGTTCGTACTTGATCAGCGCTTCGTGGGACTGTTCCATCTTCACCTTCAGTTCGCGCATCTGCTCGGCCATCCAGTCGGAAGCCTGCATGGCCGATTCGTACTTTTTCCGGAAATTATTCTCGACGAAGAGGTCGGAGAGCGTGTTCACTACGTCGGCCGCCTGCTTCGGATTCGTGCTCTCGAACTTCACCTCCACCAGCCGGCTCGAGCGGACCGCGGCCACGCTCAGATGCGAATGGAACATGCCGATCAACCGCAGCTCCTCGGACGAGGTGAACGGCGCGTTTTCGTTGCTCCCTGCAGGCCGGACAGCAAATTGAGCGTCCTCGAAGAGGTGCAGGGCACGCACCGTCTGCATGGCCAGGTCGTCGCTCTGCAGGATGCGCACCTGCGTCTGCACATAGTCCTCGCTCGTGGGCATCTGCAGGAAAAGTTCACGCAGGTTCGTCAGGTCCGGAGTCTCGCCGTTGATTTCGATCCGCGCCGCAGCTTCGTACACCGGCTGTATCCGGTAGGTCACCACGGCAACCACCGCCACCATCACGGTAACCACGGCAGCGATCATCAGGCGGTGCTTGTGCAGGATCCGGAGCAGATCGCGAAGCGGCAGCGCCGCGGTCAAGATGTCCGGGGCCGCAGCCGGCAGGGACGAGCGCCAGCTTCCCGAATCCGCAAGAAGCGCCGACGACGCGCCGCGCGCGCTCCGTTCCAGTGCGCTCGTGGGCTTGTGGTCCCCGCCGTCTGGCCCGGCTTTCCTAGGCCCGTTTGGTCGTGTTGGATCCATCCCCTCGTTCCCCCGCCGCCAGTCCCTGCAAGTTGACGCGTCCGCTCGTCACCCGAACTTCTTAAGGCACGGCGCCATACACAGCGGCTGCAGTGGCCACCTGGATGGCCGCTTCGAGACCGCGGCTGAACGCGCGCTTTGCGGTACTCTCCGGCACGAATAGAACATCATTGGGTCGCACAACGATATTGGGCTGCTGCTGCGCGACGATCTTCTTCAAATCCAATGGGATCTGTTCGACTTCTCCCGTCGAATCTTTTCGGCGAATCAAGACGGTGTGAGAGAGCTTGGCCGTGCGTTTGGCATCCTCGGCCATCGCCAGAATATTCAAGACTGTCGTTTGATCCGTATCCGAGGGCAGCAGGATCCGGCCCGGATGGTTCACCGCCCCGAGTACGTACACGGCCCCGGCGGGGGGAACGTTGACGATGTCTCCGCCTCGGACGACAATGTTGGCTTCTTCCTTCCCCAGCCGCACATCGGCCACCCGGACTTCCGTGACGTGCTGCGGCCCCGAATCTTCTTCGTGGATGACTTGAACGACAGTCCCAGAGCCTTCCCCGATTCCGCCTGCCAAAGTGAGCAGCCGGAGCAGGCGCACGCTCCCGCTCACCTGGAATACGCCCGGCTGCCGCACCGCTCCGGAGACGATGACGGGCTTGCTCTCCAGCTCCTTCAAAGTGATCGTAATATTCGGGTCGTTCAAAATCCCGCTTTCCTGATACTTTTTCTTGAGCAACGCCTCGGCCTGCGTAAGTGACAGCCCCGCCAAGTGGGGGTGATCGGCGAGCAAGGCAAGCCCGATATTCCCCTCCGCGTCCACGCGCACGTCGCGGGAAAGTTCTGGAGATTCCAGCACGGTGATGGAAAGAAGATCATTCGGGCCGATCAGATATCCACCGAATCCGTCGCCTGAAGACGAGCCGAGGATGGTCGTAGTCTGCGCGCCTCGCGCGGCCTGGCCCGCGCTCTGCTGCGAACTTGAGGGAGACGGCGCCTGAGCAAGCGCCAATGAGGGAAGGAATAGCAACAGAGCCGAGAAGAAGGTGAAGGCAGCAAACGCCATTCGGCGGCGCCGTCGAGACGCACGGCACGCGCGGAGGCGCCCGGAAGCGAGTTCGCGTCGCGTCAGAGTCCCTCAGAAGGAAAGGGTCACACCCACACTGAGTCTGCGAGCAGTTCGAAACTCTGTCAAGACCATATCGATACTGGTTGTCGAACGGATTCTGTAGGAGTACCAGAGTGAAACAGCAACGGCACTATTCTCTTGCCTTCTTCCGGCACTACTTCCACTACCAGCCCATTCCAGCTGCTCAGCACCATGCCACTTTCTGTGCTGATCAAAGCTGTCGGCTCGTAGCCGGGACTGGGGCGGGGCTTTTCAGGGTGAATCCGGAAAGAAATGCAAAGGCGTAGAGGAATATCGCCAACACATAGAGGAAGCGAAACCCAAAGTACATGGCGTTGTACTCCAGAATGCCTCCGCACATGGCCCCCAGCAGGTTCATGGACATAGCGCCGGAAATCCGCGAGCCAGACGTGAGAAGCGCGGAGAATGCCAGCCCGGAGAAGAAGAGGGGGAAGCTAAGCACAAATGCGGTCCCGATTCTTCCAAGTGCGGTCGAGGGAAAACCTCCATGGCTGGCCACCCACCAACCAAAAACGAGGCTCAGGACAAGAAAAAGGTAGGCCAAGTGGGTACTGCCGACATGAAACCTCGACACCACGGCGTTGGCAAGAAATGCCATGATCAAAATACTGGCAATGGCGATCGCGATGACCTGCCAGGTGTTCCCGAAGGTGAGGCCCATCTCCGTGATTGCCTTCGTCTCGATCAGCATGAATCCGGCTCCCAGGAAGAAGAATGGAAGATCAGAATGCTGCGGACGTTCCTCCAGGAAGCAGAAGAAGAGAACCGTAGAGAGAGCCAGAATGAGCGCCACCATTACCAGATAAGAGACGGGATAGACGCGGCGGGGCATATACAGAAAGGGCCAGTCGTCGGTCGAGACGTCAACGGGGATTGCAGAATCCCGGTAGAAGTTGGACTTTTCCTGGAAACCGAATTCGGAAAGAAGCGCGGCCGGCAGCGCAAGCTTGCCGTTCGCCGATTCGATGAAAATGGTGTTGCCATCGGCAAAAATACAGACGGGCTCACGGCCGTCGAACGCTTCCGTCATCATGCGGAAGAGTTTGGTGCCCAGGGCGTCATTCAGGACCGCGAAGGAGAGGGAAAGGACTCCGTTCTCTTTCAATCGCGAACGCGCTTCCCGGAGACCCTCGACAGTATAGACGAAAGAATCCAGCCGCACGCTGGAGGCGTGGCTCAGCAGAGTGTGGGAGTCGAGCAGACCGTAGGCGATCGTGTCGTACTTCTTCGAAGCATTGCGAAAAAAAGACCGGGCGTCATTTACGATGGCCTCAACGCGCGGGTCATCGTAAGGTTTTTCAGGATGATTCAACTTGCCGGCCTGTAGTATGGCCGGGTCGATCTCAATGGCGTCCACGTGGCGGGCGCCCGCTCGTAGCGCAGCGGCTACGTCGTTTCCGCTGCCGGCGCCTACAATAGCGACGTCACCGGGCTGCGCAAGCAGACGGTAGGGAAGCTCATAGTAATTCTTGGTCTGAAGCTGCGCTGGATCTCTCGAAGCCTGAGTCGCCTGGACGGAAAGATTGTAAACGCGCTGGTAGTAGGTGCCCGCCGCGCGGATGGTCATCAACCCATTCTCGCCGGTCCCGATTTCCAGAAGCTGGTAAGGCGAGTAAACGCGGTTCCAATAGGGATTTACCGGCCAGGCAAGAATGATGACGACGAGCGTGGCGAAGCTGGCGCTGGCCACCAGAGATTGTGGGGATCGAACGACAAAAAACAGGATCAGCAGCGAACAGATGCCGAACCAGATGACCGGCGGGGTCCAGAGAAAGCTGACCAGAAACATCAGGAGAACGCCCAGCAGGCTGCCCAGCAAGTTCCACCCGTAAGCGGATAGCTGCGATTTCCGTTCCATGAGTTTTCCGCAGAGTTGGCCCACGGGCAGGAACGCCAGCGCCGTAAGCAGGAAAACCACGGCAAGCAGGGCGTAGATGGCGACCATCTGGAACGGTTTCGCGGCAATTACGCCCATCGTGAGTTGTTCCGTGAAGGGGATGGAACGCAGGCTGCGCACTGGAAGTCCGTAACGGAGTAGGTAGAGCAACGCAAACTGCCAGCTCAGAAGAGGAAGGGTGAGATTCAGCGGAATCTCCCTCGCACGACGGGACAGGGCATAGCCCAGGCCCAGTCCTGCAAAGCAGGAGAGCAGGCCGTAGTTCTTGTAGAAGGCGAAGAACTCAAGAACGGTAGCCTGCCAACGAATCACCGAAAGCTCCAGAAATAGGCTCAAACCAGCCGAGCACAGGATTGCGATCGGCACGTAAGATTCGGCGATGCCTTCAGCAAAGGCGGCCTGGGCCATTCCCTCCCGCACCAGATACGGTTCGAGCCGGCGAAGCAGGTAATAGAAACCCACGAACGCTATCAGGGCAACGAGGGCAAACACCGCCAGCTTCAGAGCTGCGCCGGCAGGAAGTTGCGCACCGGTGTTTGACACGCTTGCAAAAATCGCCACGAACGGCAGCAAAAGACTTCCCAGAAATGCGGAATAGAGCAGGAGACGTATGGAACGAATCATCTAAGACCCGGTCCGACAGTCAGGAATCTCAATTCCAACTCCTCTGAGGAAACCTCTTTTGGAAGGCCCGGGGAGCGGACGGTAACTGCGGGGACGTCAGGAGCCTGAGATAAGTGGGAACTGACGTAAACAGTGGCGACTACCTCCTTCTTGAATGCCAACGACAGTCTAGCTCGGCGACCACCATCCGTCTCCATGGAAAGAGACCGATTTCGCCGAAAATAGTACTGGCGCAAAAGCACGCGGGCACCCGGCTTCGCGGTGACTGTTCGGCCGCCGGCCGCTCCGGACGGCAACGGCCCGTCACCAGCCGACCGGAAAACGTTGCGCACCTGCCGTTGACGCTGATGCACAGGGCCTCTTATAATGGTCGTTTGGGTTTCTTCCTCGGAGGCCACATGTACGCGTTGATTCGTGCTGGCGGGAAGCAGTACCGTGTCTCCCCCGGCGACCGCATCGAGATCGAATCCCTGCCCGGCAAGGTGGGGGACGCCGTTGAGTTCGGCGAGGTGCTGGCCGTGCGCACCGAAGAGAAAATGATTACGGGCAAGGCGGCGGCGCAGGCCAGCGTCTCGGGCAGAATTGTGGCACAGACGCGCGGGCCGAAATTGACCGTGCTGAAATACAAGAGGACGAACCAGTACAAAATCCAGCGGGGACACCGGCAGCACCTGACCTCTGTCGAGGTCGGAGAAATCAAGCTATAAGGCGGTCGGCATGGCACACAAGAAGGGCGGCGGTTCGTCAACAAATGGACGGGATTCGCAGGGCCAGCGCCTGGGTGTAAAGCGTTTCGGCGGGCAATTGGTGAGCGGGGGCTCGATTCTCGTCCGCCAGCGCGGCACCCGCTACAAGCCGGGCCGAAACGTAGGCCGCGGCAAGGACGACACCCTGTTCGCGAAAGTCGCCGGCATCGTGAAGTACGAAGACAAGGGCCGTATGGGCCGGTTTATCAGCGTGGACCCGGCCGAAGCCCCGGCTGGCTAACTCCTAGGCCGCAACCTCGCGAGCGCTTTTGGTTTCCTACCCGGCATGTAATACTCATCCGAGAAAACGGCAGATTACCGTCCGTGTTTGTTGATGAAGCCCGCATCTACGTGAAGGCCGGAAGGGGCGGCCGCGGCTGCGTCGCGTTTCGCCGCGAGAAATTCGTACCGCGCGGAGGCCCCTCCGGCGGGGATGGCGGATCAGGCGGAAACGTGACGCTGGTTTCCACTCCCAATGAAAACACTCTGCTGCGTTTTCGATTCAGCCGGGAATTTCGGGCCGAATCCGGACGTCACGGACAGGGCTCGAATTGTCACGGAAAATCCGGTGCCGATACCGTGCTCGAAGTTCCCGTGGGAACGATGGTGTACGACGACAAGACCGGCGATCTGCTCTTCGATTTCTCCGCACCGGACCAGCGATTTCTGGCGGCCCGCGGCGGCCGCGGTGGCCGCGGCAACCAGCATTTCGCGAAGCCGTGGCACCAGGCGCCGCGAGAGTTCGAGGATGGGGAGAGCGGAGAGGAGCGGCATCTGCGTCTCGAGTTGCGCTTGCTGGCCGACGTCGGCTTGGTTGGGCTGCCCAACGCGGGAAAATCCACGCTCATCTCGCGAATTTCCGCCGCGCGTCCGAAGATTGCCGACTATCCCTTCACCACACTCGAGCCGAATCTCGGCGTCGTTTCCGCCGACGGCCCCCGTCCGGGCGTTGGCCGCAGCTTTGTCGTCGCTGATCTGCCCGGACTGATTGAAGGCGCGCATGAAGGCGCCGGCTTGGGCACGCGTTTTCTGCGACATATCGAACGCACGCGCCTGCTCGTCCACTTGGTGGACGTGAGCGGGGCGACCTCCAGCGATCCCGTGCACGATTTCGAGGTGGTGCGCAACGAATTGATTGCTTCCGGCGCGTCGCTCGGGGAAAAACCCTTTTTCGTAGTTGCCACGAAACTGGACGCGGTCACAGACCGCGCGCCGCTCGACGCTCTTCGTGCCTACTGTGCCTCGCACTCGTTCCCGTGCTACGGGATTTCTTCCGCCACAGGCGAGGGTGTCCTGGCGCTTGTCCGCGCTATGGCTGATGCGCTCGACCGCTTACCGCGGCAAGAGGGCGCAGAACCTTCGCAGGCCATTGAGAGCCGCAGCACAGGTCCCATCCAGGCGGGAGGACAGGCCGGGTGACCCCAGCATCGGCTTCGCCTCCTCTCGCGGTGCGCTCGCTCGCACTGTTCGGCGGAACGTTCGACCCGGTGCACCGCGGGCATCTGGCTGCGGCGCGCGCGGCGCGCGACCGTTTCGGGCTGGATGCCGTGCACTTTGTGGTGGCGGGACGGCCGCCGCACAAGTCGGCCCTGCCGCTCAGCCCCTACCCGCATCGGTGCGCGATGGTTGCGCTGGCTTGCGCCGGCCAGACGCGGCTGAGTTTATCGCTCGCCGAGGCCGGCCCCGATTTTTCCGGCAGCGCCACTTCGTATTCCATCGATCTCGTGCGCGCCCACCGGAAACGGTTATCGCGCTCCGCGCATCTCTATTTTCTGGTCGGAGCAGACGCTTTTCTCGAGATTGGAAAGTGGCGGGAGTCGGAAGCGCTGTTGGATTCTTGCGACTTCATTGTCGTGAGCCGTCCCGGGTTTCGTCTTGAGGCGCTGCGCGCGGCGGTTCCCGCACGCCTGCTCGCGGCTGGAGCCGCAGCGCGGCGGTCGTCAGCGAGGGGAACTCTGCGGCTGCGAAATTCGACCGTATTTGTGGTATCCAGCGTATGCGTGGATGTCTCCTCAACCGACATTCGCAACCGGGTAGCGCGGGGCCTTTCGATCCGTTCGCTCGTCCCTCGGGCCGTGGAGGATTACATTTGCAAACAGGCTCTCTACCATTGATGGAGCGGCATCCGGAGCTGCTCGGCGCCGTCGAAGCCGCGCAGGACCGGAAAGCTGCGGGCATCACACTCCTCGATCTTTCCGGACTCGGCGCGTTTACTGGGGCGTTCCTCATCTGCACCGGGTTCAGCCAGCGTCAGGTGCAGGCGATTGCTGACGGAATTGAGGAGGCGCTCGCGCGCAGGGGAGCGCACCCTCTGCACCGAGAAGGCTACACCTCTGCGGAGTGGATCCTCTTGGACTACGGCCGGTTTGTCGTGCACGTGTTTGCCGAACGGGCGCGCTTGTTCTACGACATCGAACGGCTGTGGCGAAAGGCCGCGCGATTGGACGTCAGCGACCTCCCTGCCGCGCGCGACGATCCCGCATCGCGGGACGGGGCTGCCTCGGCATGAGCGAGCCGCGCGTCGAATGGATCGCCTCGGACCCCGTTTCGCAGCGGGTCATTGAGGTTGCCGAACGCGTGGCCTCCGCAGCGACCAATCTGCTCATCACCGGCGAGAGTGGAACCGGGAAAGATCAGCTCGCCCGCTACATTCACGAACGCGGCACGCGGCGCGACGCGCCCTACCAGAAAATCGATTGTGCCAGCCTGCCGCCCGAACTAGTCGAATCCGAGCTGTTTGGTCACGAACGGGGAGCGTTTACGGGGGCCGTCGATGCAAAACGCGGCCGCTTGGAGCTTGCCGGGCGCGGCACGCTCGTGCTCGATGAGGTAGCCGCACTCGCGCTTGCGGTGCAGGCGAAGCTTTTGCGCGTGCTCGAGGAGCACCGCTTCGAACATCTTGGGGGCACCGAACCGCTGCGCATGGAGGCGCGCATCATCGCGCTCACCAATGCGAATCTGGAGCGCGCCGTGGCCGAGCACCGGTTTCGCGAAGACTTGTTTTTCCGCCTCAACGTGCTCGCCATAGAGGTGCCGCCGCTCCGCGACCGTTCCGGAGACGTTTTGCCGCTTGCCGCTCATTTCCTCGAGCGCCTTGGGCCGGTCCACGGCCGCCCGGAAGCCCGGCTTGACGCTGAGGCAAGCGCCGCCCTTGCCGCGTACGGCTGGCCGGGCAATGTGCGGGAGCTCAAGAACGCGCTGGAACGCGCCCTCGTTTTTGCACAACACGACGTGCTTGGAATCGCGGACCTCCCGGAATCCGTTCGTGCCGCCAGGCGCCCTGCCGCCTTACCCGCCAATCTCCGATCACTCGAACAACTCGAAAAAGAAGCCATCGCCGCCACATTAGAAGCCACCCGCTACAAAATTTCTCTTACCGCAGAGATCCTTGGCATCAGCCGCAAGACGCTGCTGGAAAAACGCAAGAAGTACGGGCTTCTGTGAGCCTAGCCATTCACTTCGTTTTCATCGGCCGTACCCGGCGGCCGGAATGCCGAGCGCTCTTCGAGGACTACGTCGGGCGCATTCAGCGATTCACAAAAGTGCTTGTGACCGAATTGCGCGAGCCGAGCGATGCGGCGCTCGCACGGGTCAAGACCCAGGCTGCGGCACGCTGGGTGCTGCTGGATGCCGGCGGACGCCAATATACGTCGGGGGAATTTGCGCGCTGGCTGGGCAAACTCCGAGACCGAGGCGCTGGCGAAGTCGTCTTTCTGTGCGGCAACGACGTGGGATTTCCGGATTCATTCCGCGGGCGTTCGCAGGAGGCAATTTCACTCTCCACGCTTACCATGCCGCATGAACTCACGCGCGTTTTGCTCGCGGAGCAGCTTTACCGCGCCTTCTGCATCCATTCGCACCACCCCTACGCAAAATGATTGCGGGAGGCCGCGGTCGGCGATAGCGGAATGCGCGTCTCCCCCGGCACTGGGCCCTCTCTTCACATACGTGGCACAATAGTGGCTTCGAATCTTCGCCATGAGTGTTCGCATTACCGCCGACACCAACACTCCGAGCGCCTCGGTTGAGCTGGCTATCACGCTCCCGCTGCCCGACTATGATTTGGACGAAATCGAAAAGTCCACGCCACGCCAGATTGACGAAATCCTCGTCTCACAAGGCTTTCGCGACCTGGTGGACGATGCGCGCGCAGCGCTCAGCCTCGCCACCGCGGACTCCGGTCTCGCCGTTGTCCAGTTCACCGGCGCAATCTGCCCTGCACAGGGCGTTTTTCGCCCGGGCTTGTGGATCGTCCTTCAGGAGGAATACGCCGAACGCGGAGCCGTAATGTCGGCTGCTGCCCGCGAGCGCGTCGCTCAACTCGCCGAACTCATCCGCGGCCGTTTTGGTCTCTCCGAGTAACGCCTCGATATCACCACCCCCCGAGAAGGCAAGGGTGTGAGTGCGCGCCATGCTACTCTCGCATCCATGCAAGAGGGAAAAGGCCTGCTCATCATTTACACCGGCCCCGGCAAGGGCAAAACTACGTGCGCGCTGGGAACCGCCTTCCGTGCAGTAGGACAGGGGCTGCGCGTCTTGATGGTGCAGTTCATCAAAGGCTCATGGCATTACGGCGAGCTGGACGCGGCAAAGCTTCTCGGCGACGACAAGATGGAAATCCGGCCGATGGGCCGCGGATTCGTGAAAATCGGCAGTGCGGAAACCGATCCTGAAGATATACGGCTGTGCGAGCAGGCCTGGCAGTTTGCGCTCGACCGGATCTCGGGCGGAAGCTACGATCTGGTAGTTCTGGACGAAATCAACTACGTAATCAGCTACGGCATGTTGGATGCAGAGAAAGTGGCCGCGGCTCTGGCCTCGCGCCCGGTGCAGGTCCACGTGATCTGCACCGGCCGCAACGCCCATCCGCGTTTGGTGGAGCTGGCCGACCTTGTCACTGAGATGCGAGAGGTCAAACATCCTTACACAAAGGGCATTCTGGCCCAACGTGGGATAGACTACTAGCCCCCGCCGCGATGCGGGGCCGGCTGAACCACCTGGTCCTGACCGTTTTTCGAATTTCGTCCCGAAGCCCCGGGATCGAGTTTCTCTTTTAAGGCTCTTATGGCCTGGTTCAAACGCGACAAAGACTCCATTCAATCCCCGGTGCCGCCGGAGGAGCGGCGCGTCCGCACCGAGGGGATGTGGGACAAGTGTCCCGCATGCCGCAAGATCATCTGGCGCAAGGACCTGGAATCGAACTGGCAGGTGTGTCCCAAGTGCGAGCACCACTTCAAGCTCGGTGCCGCAAAGCGGCTCGAGCTGTTGCTCGATGACGCGCACTGGACCGAGCACGACTCCGACCTCGCTTCGAGCGATCCACTGCACTTCACCGATACACGTCCTTATAAGCAGCGCCTCCGCGAAGCCCGCCAGAAACTGGGAATGAACGACGCCATCGTGACCGCAGAAGGCGCGCTCTCCGGCCGGCAGGTGATCTGCTGCGCGATGGAGTTCGGTTTCATTGGCGGCTCGATGGGCGCTGTGGTAGGCGAAAAAGTGACGCGCGCGATCGAACTGGCCATCGCGCGGCGCTGCCCATTGATCATTGTTTCCTGCTCCGGTGGGGCGCGCATGATGGAGGGCACCATCAGCCTCATGCAGCTCGCCAAGGTCTCGGGTGCGCTGGCACGGCTGGACGATGCCGGCCTTCCCTACATCTCCATATTGACCGATCCGACCACGGGCGGCGTGACGGCCAGTTATGCGATGCTTGGCGATCTGAACATCGCCGAGCCGGGCGCATTGATTGGCTTCGCCGGACCGCGCGTAATCGAACAGACCATCCGGCAGAAATTGCCGGAAGGCTTCCAGCGCGCCGAATTCCTTCTCCAGCACGGATTCCTGGACGCGGTCATACCCCGCCCGCAGCTCAAGAGTTACATCGCTTCGTCACTCGACTTCTTCCTTGCTTAGCGGCTCTTGCGTCGAACCATGACGGCCATCATTTCCGCAAAGGCACTGGAAGAGCTGCTGAAGGCGACGCCATTCAACCGCCTTTATGGCTTTCGCATCGTATCCGCGAAGCGCGGCTCCTGCACCCTCCGGGTTCCCTACTGCGCCGATTTCGAGCGGCCGGACGGAATTATCGGCGGCCACGCCTTCATGACTGCAGCGGACGTCGCCATGTGGCTCGCCATCGCCACTCGGCTGGGCACAGAGGAAAGGGCCGTCACCGTGGAGATGAAAACCAACTTTCTGCGCAGCCTCCGCCGCGCCCCATTCCAGTGCCGCGCCCGCGTCTTGAAAGTCGGCCGGCAGCTTGTATATGGCACCGCAGTATGCTCCGAGCACTCCACGGGAATCCTTACGCATCACACGCTCACCTACATCCGCCTGCCGCGCGGATAGTGATTTCCCCATGGTGGGACGCGGATCACGCCCGGCGGCGTTTCCTTTTCCGGGAGCGCTGATCCAGAATCCGCACGCAATCTTTAATTCGCCGAGCCCGTGTGGCCGGCGCTCTGGCCTGTTCGATGTAGCGCAGCACCTCGCGCCGAAGCGCTGTGGTGGCTCGCGTGAAATAACTGCGCGCGTCGGGCGCGTGGCGGAGCGCGGCCGCAAAATCAGCCGGCACGGGCATCTCCCGCGAGGCACGGTCGAGCCGCAGCGAGATGCCGATCGGGTCGCCCGCGTCCGCGCCCGCCGCCTTGCGCATCGCCCGATTCAGAAACAGGCGGTAGCTGCCCCCGGCCGCCGGCAGCAACGTGGTGCGTGATATCTGTCCGGCTACGGTCGCCACCACCGGCAAAGTCCTTGCTCCGTCCTGTTTCAGCCACGCTCCGATTTCCTCCGGCACGGCTACGCACCGCAGAATCCCGACCCTGTAGATCACCGCGACGAACCGGTTCGTCCGCACTGACGATAGTGGAATCGGCCTGGACATTCCGTGTTCCTTCGACGACAGGCTACGATGCTGCCAGCCGCAGCAGGAACTTTGAGCCCTCTTTCAATGGCGGCGCCGACGCGGGGAACAGCAACAGGCCGCGCCCAAAACAACTCTTTAGGCGGAAGACTGTTCCCCGCCAAGTGCCGCTGGCTGCCGTGTCCACGTTCACTTCGACCGCCTCACCTGAGTGAGCCTGCAAAAGTGTTCGGAGCGCCTCCACACTCGCCTCGTCCGCCTGATGGAACACCACAACCGTCATATGGTTCGCCGAGTCCGTGTGCACTTCCATCGCGCGGCACGCGACTCCCGCTCCGCTATCCGGCATTGGAGGGCGGGCCATTCGCGGTGCACCATCGGCAGCTCCGGCCAGCAGAAGAACAAGCACTGCGGCCACACACTTCGGAATTCGATTCCGCATGGGATCGCCTCCGGGAAAATCAGCGTAAGTGTACGCCCCCAATTCTGGGGAGAGGAAAGACTTACTTTTTGATTTTGCCCGCGTTATTGCCCGCCTGGCCGTGTGCGTTGTTGTGGCAGATGAGAGTGCAGGAGTTGGTGGCACGTGAGTAGGAAATGGGGCTTGTCCCGTTCGGCGCAACCACGTTGACGTCAAAGTTCACCAGCCGCTCCCCGGTGATGCTCGCGCTCGTGGCGCCCATTCCGTGACCGGTGTGGCAGGTCGAGCAGGTGAAGCCGTCATTGATGTGCCGGCCGTGCTCGCTGAAGGTCGCATTCGAAATCACGTTCGACAGGCTGTGACACTTCCCGCACAGCGCATACGGGCCGTTGACGCTCAAGTCCGGTGTCGGAAAGAGGTTGATGATGGTCTGGCCGGGTGCCGGCGCCTGGCTGAACTCATAGCGGCGTTCGAACAAGTGAGTCCATTTCGAGCCATGCGGGCCATTCGGTCCTGTGCCTCCGAATTCACGATTGTCGTCGCTGTTGTGGCAGTCGGTGCAGAAAATCTGCACCCCCATGCTCCGCCCTGGCGTGATTCCGTCCAAATTCAGCATGTTGCTCAGCAGGCTCGGTTGCGGCAGCGCGCTGCTGCTCACATGCGTTACCGGATGGCTGGAAGTCGCGGTCTGCGCGAACTCGGGAATGACATTCAAAGGATCGCCATACGCCACGGCCCACACAGGAAGATAGCCGAATGTGGCGGGAACCGTCATCTTGCCCGTGCTGGTTCCATGGCATCGCAGGCAGTTCTCGTATTGGTTGACTGAGGGATTCAGAACAGTGATGCCGTCGGTGGCGCTTATTCCTTCCACTCCGTTCTGAGAAGGGCGGACGCCCGGCGGCGGAAGAAACGCGGTCACCGGGAGAGCGGAATGGGGATTGTGGCAGTCCACGCAGGTCGCGTGGCGATTCTGGTTCAGAAGTATTGCTTCCGCTGCGTCGTGTGAACCGCTCGCCGTGGAATAAGGATGCGCCGCCTTCGCAAACTCGGCGCCCACGTTCAGGATTGCCGGGGAAATATTTGCTCCGCCCGCGTGGCAGGTGAGGCAGTCATTCTCGTTGCTGCCGCGGAGCAGCCGCGCGCCTGCCGGCGCATTGTGCTCTATGTGGCATGAGGCGCAGGCATTCAGCGCGACGGTCGAGTAGGAGCCGAGGTTCACTCCCGGCTGAGTGGACACCTGGTTCCCCGCCGTCGCGTGCGCACTGTTCGTCCACCCGGCCACGTAGTTCGATTGATTGTTCACCGTGCGGTTCGACGGCGTATGGCAAGCCAGGCACAGTTGGCCGCTCGAGCTGTCGCGCACCAGAAAATCATGAGCTGTCAGATCCGTAGCCTCCACATGCGCGTTATGGCAGCTCGTGCATTCGATGTTCCCCTTAATCAGTTTCACTGCGCCCGTCGGGTCCGCGGTGACGCCCGCACTGTACAGCGAGGGAACCAGGTCCGGCGCATCCTTTAATGGAAGCACCAGGCTGAAGGGATGCGAATTGGAAAGGTTGGTTCCGAAATTGTCCACGGCATTCATGGTCCCTGTCATCGGCCACTTTCCGTAGGCCACCGTCTGCCCGGGGGCGATACTCCCATCGTGGCAGCTCAAGCAGAGGTTGCTGTCACTCCCCAACAACGGGTTGGTAGCGTCCGTTTCGTGGAATGTGGTGCTTTGGTAGGTCGTATACGTCTGCACTGTCAGCGTTTGGTTCCAGAGCGGCGCTTGCACGCCAAGTCCGGAGTGTGGCGCGTGACAGAAAAGACAGGGAGCGCTGTATCCTCCCTGAATCGGAGAGGTGCCCCCGGGACTCAGGTTGTGCTGGCCCAGCACGTCGCCGCTGAACTGCTGGGCCCGGACGGCGGCGCAGGCGAGCAGCAGGAGAGCGGTGAGCCGGAACGCGTTCACTGCCCACCCCCCGCAGCCTGCTTGCCCAGCGCGAAATACCGGAACATTTGCACCCGTCGGTTGAATGAATCCACCACATACACGTGGTCCGCTTGGTCCACGAAGACGCTGGTGGGGAGTTGAAAATCTCCAAACCCGGTCCCTCTTTTTCCGAAGTAGTAGAGCAACTCTCCCTGACGATCGAACACCTGCACGACCGCGGAAAGCCCTTCGACAATGTACACATGGCCTTCTGAATCAACGCCCAATCCTTTGGGCCGGAACAGGTTTCCCAGGCCGTCACCCACCTTACCAATGGCGAACTGAAATGTTCCCGCGCGGTCCAGCACTTGGAGGCGGAAGTTCATGGCGTCCACAACCATCAAGTCGGGGCCGTCCAGCCGCAAATCTGTAGGAAAATTGAACTCTCCGTCGCCCGTTCCACTCTTGCCGATCTTCTGGAGCACGCTACCGTTCATATCCATCACGAAAATCTCGTCGCGCCATGTATCGCTGACGTAGATTCGTTGCGCCGCGGAATCCACGGCGATTCCGGTGGGATGCTTGAAGTAACCCTCGCCGTGCTTCAAGCTGCCGATCGCCCGGATGAACTTCCCGTTCGAATCAAAAACAAAAATTTTCCCCAGGTCCGAATCCGTAACGTAGATATTGTCCTTTGCATCCACCGCCACACACTGTGGCGTGGTCATCGCCTCCTTGCTCTTGTCCTTTCGCGAGAGGAACTTGTACTTCTGCTCCTTCAAATCGAAGATGTGCACTCCGCGAGCCCCTGGATCGGTCACGATGATTCGGCCCTTCGAATCGGTGACCACGTTGTACGGCCGGACCATGAAATGAACATCCGGCGCCCCAACGATCACGTCGAGTATCTTCTTGAAGAAACCGCGCTTCGGCTTCACGTCCTTTTCCGTGCTGACCGTGCCTTCGAAGACGAGTTTCCGCCCGCCGTCCAGCAGCAATACAGGCACGGTGACTGTAACCGGCTTTTTTTCGTTGGGAGGCGGCGCTGCGGAGAGCAGCGACGGCAAAAAAAGAAACACGGATAGCAGGCCGAACCCTGTCCTCTTTCTATTGCTCAGCACGTGCGCTAGAAGGCCTTGAACCATCGCGATATTCCGGCGTAGTACGTCGAGACCAGTGTTGGGGCCAAACCACTTGTGCTGAACCCTTGCAGCAGTCGGGTGTAACCGGCGTTGAAATATACCTTCCGGAACTTGTAGATCAAATACGCGTAGGCTTGGTCCGTCTTATTGTTCGAGGAAAGCGTCCCGTTCTGCGTGTTGCTCCGGGAATTTATATAGGATCCGGTGATCGTCAGCCCCTGGATGGGCGTGCTCCCCACGCTCGCGGAGTACGTCGTTCCCCCGTACAGAACCGTGCTCAAGATCGTGGGCGGCACGCCCGGAGGCAGCGTGGAGATTCCGGCAGGCGTGAGCAAACCGCTTCCACTGGATCGGGAATACGACCCGCCTGCCCCCAGCCATCGTCCGGAAACGCCCACCGTATAGTTCTGCGTGAAGTACGTGGGGGCCAGCACCTGGGACAGCAGAGTTTTTGATCCGTTTGCTCCCAGCGTCACGGTAAGCCTGTGAATGCGCCGGTTTGCCGACCCCGAATAGCTGTAACCCGAGCTCGTATAGGCGATA
>JASHSV010000077.1 GCA_030038535.1 Candidatus Acidiferrales bacterium | reverse complement strand
CGGGCATGAAGGATACCCTCTACAGCCTCGCACTCGACTTCGAGCGCAAGCGCCAGTTCAACAAGGCCGTGGCCGTGCTCGAGCACATCGGCAGTGTGGACAAAAAATTCAAGGACATCGCCGAACGCGCCGTGAAGCTCAAGGCCATGGGCGAGACCCAGATCCTGGGCACCGCCGGCCTGCGCCGCGGCGCACCCGACTCGACCGTCATGGTCACCGGCACCGACGTCAAGCCCACTCTCGGCCGCTACGAAGTGATCAAGGAACTCGGCAAAGGCGCCATGGGAACCGTTTTCCTCGGCCGCGATCCCAAGATCAACCGGCAGGTCGCTATCAAGACGCTGCGCTTCGACGACCCCGACCTTACCGACGAGGACAAGCAGGCCCTCCGCGAACGCTTCTTCCGCGAGGCGGAATCCGCAGGCCGGCTGAATCACCCGCATATCGTCAACATCTACGACGCCGGCGAGGACCAGGATATCCATTACATCGCCATGGAGCTGCTCGACGGCGCCGACCTCAAGCCCTGGGGCACAAAAGGCAGCCTCCACCCGCTCCCGGAAGTGGTCGGCATCATCGCCGACGTGGCCGATGCCCTCGATTACGCACACGGCAACAACATCGTCCATCGTGACATCAAGCCCGCCAACCTGATGATGCTCAAGAACGGCGCCATCAAGGTCACCGACTTTGGCATCGCTCGCATCACCGACCAGTCCAAGACGGCCACCGGCACCGTTCTCGGCACTCCCAGCTACATGTCTCCCGAGCAGCTCGCCGGCAAGAAAGTGGACGGCCGCTCGGACATCTTCTCTCTCGGCGTGTGTCTATACGAACTCCTGGCCGGCGAGAAGCCCTTTACCGGCGATTCGGTGGCCACTCTGGTCACTTCCATCGTAAACACGCCCCACCGGCCCATCCGGCAATTGGACTCCAAAATTCCCGAGGCCGTGGCTCGCGTCATCGACCGCGCCCTCCAGAAGGATCCCGACAAGCGCTACCAGCGCGCCAAGGACATGGCCGCTGATTTGCGCAGTGCTCTGACCGAAACCGCCGGAGTGCAGCCATGAGGTTCCAGCGTGCGCGTTGACATGGAGGCGCGCTCTGACCTAGGGCGCGTCCGAAAGAACAACGAGGATAATTTCGCCGCCGTACCCGAGATCGGGCTCTACGTGCTCTCCGACGGTATGGGAGGAGAAGCCCACGGCGAAGTCGCCAGCGGCCTCGCCATCGACGCCATTCGCCACCACTGCCTGGAATCGATCAACAATTCCGAGCTTCCCCTGTTCGGCGATCCGATCCCCGGCCTGCCGCCCCGCGCCAATCGCCTGGCTTCAGCCGTTCGCCTGGCCAATCGCGCTATCTACGAGTCCGCCCAGCGCCATCCGTCACAGAAAGGCATGGGCGCCACTGTTGTCGCCATTTGGCTCGACGAGGAGCAAATGAGCGTCGCGCACGTCGGCGATAGCCGCCTCTACCGCATGCGCCAGGGCCAGTTGGAGCAGATCACCCAGGATCATTCCCTGGTCGCCGAGCAGGTTCGCCGCGGTATCCTCACACAGCAGCAGGCCGAAAGCAGCCAGATGCAGAGCGTGCTCATCCGCGCTCTGGGTATCGACCCCATGGTCGAAGTGGACGCGGAGGAGCAGCCCGTGCTCCCCGGCGATACGCTCGTGCTGTGTTCGGATGGCCTCAACCGCATGGCCACCGATCCCGATATCGGCAGCGTCCTCAACACTTCTTTGAGCGCCCGCGAAGCCTGCGAGCGCCTCATCGCTCTTGCAAACGAAAATGGGGGAGAAGACAACGTCACGGTCATCGTAGTTCGTGTCATCGAAGGAACCAACGGGTGGCTGGCGCGCCTCTGGCGCTGGCTGTGCGGTGAATAGCGGAGGAGCCTAGCAATGTCAAAGCTGATCCTGAAATACGAAGCGGCGGTGCTCAAAGAGGTGGAGGTCGGCGCGACCCCAATCGGTATCGGCCGCGCTCCCGACAATGCTCTGCACGTGGACAATCTCGCCGTGTCGAGCCACCACGCCCGCATCTTCAACGACGGCGGCAAGCTCGTCGTCGAAGACATGAACAGCCTCAACGGCACGTTCGTGAACTCCCAGCGCGTCACGCGTGCCACGCTGAAGCCCGGCGACATCGTCACCGTCGGCAAACATTCCATCGAAGTCCGCGGCGAAGCCGAAGCCATCGCTGGCGCCCCCGTCGCGGCGGCGCCTGCCAAACCCGCTCCGCCCAAGCTTCAGGAAACCATGGTCCTCGACACCAAGAAGCGGCGCGAACTCCTCGCCCAGGCCATGGCCGCGGGCGGCCCTCCGGCGGACGCGCAGAGCGCTACCCAGACGCAAACCCAGGCGCCTCCCACTCCGCCTCGCCAGCGCATTGCCTGGCTGCTTGTCCTCGAGGGCAAGACCGACCAGCGCGAGTATCCGCTTTCGAACAAGCTCACCGTGATCGGCAAATCGGGCATGGCCACCGTTCGCATGAAGGGCTGGTTCGCTCCCCAGGTCGCCGCTCAGGTCACCAAGCGCGACGACGGCTACTACATCGGCACCGGCGACAAGGTGCCCAAGGTCAACGGACAGCCCATCACCGGGCCCACCAAGCTCAACGAAGGCGACTCCATCGAGTTGGAGCATCTGATGGGCCGCGTGAAGCTCAGTTTCGCGTATCGGGACTAACGCAGGCTGTCGCACTCGGTTTCCAAGATGGCTCCGCCCCCCGCCACAGGACAACCGGCCGGCTTCTTTCAGAAGTGGTGGGGATATCGTGTCCCCCTCGCTATCAGCTTCGGAATTTCGATCATCTTTCTGCTCCTCTATTACTCCGCTCTGTTGAGCGAGCGCACGAGCGCCGCTGCCAGCATCCTGCGCCGCTTCGAGCTCTCCACGGTGGACACGCGCTTCCTGCTTCGTCAGAGGCTGGCGAAGCCTGTGCCCGATCCCCGCATCGTCATCGTGGAAATCGACCAGAAGGCACAGGAAACACTCGGCCGCTGGCCATTTTCCCGCAAATACTTCGCCGAAATGCTGGACCTGCTGCGCGAAGACGGCGCGCGCACCGTAGGATTCGACATCACCTTCAGCAAGCCGGACGACTCCGCGAAGCCCATCCGCGACGTTCGCGAAGGCCTTCTGGCCCAGGAAAAAGCCGGCCAGCCTGTCGATCCCAAGGTCATCGCGGAGCTTGCCCGCATCGAAGGGCAGTACAACGTGGACCAGCAGTTCGCCGAGGCCATCAAACGCTTCGGGCCCGTCGTCCTCGGCAACTTCTTCTTCATGTCTCCCGAGGAAGCCAAAACCCTCGACAAGGCCACCATCGAAAATTACGCTCAGATTATCGGCGACTTCCCCTTCCCCCAAGCCCGCAGCGCGAAATCCGCCCAGGGACAGCAGAGCTACATCCGCATGATGGAGAACTACGAAGAGCTCGGGATGGCGCCCATCGCCGCCGAGGCCAACTTGAAGCTTTTGAGCGACACGCTGAACGCCGGCCACGGCGGCACCGGCTTCTTCAACGCCATTCCCGACCCTGATGGCGTGGTCCGCAAGGGCATCCTGGCCCTGCCCTTCGGGCTTTCGCCCAACAAATCCGAGTGGGACCTCTACGCCTCGCTCGACGTCCAGGTCGTCCGTTCTTTCCTCGATCTCTCCAACGACCGCATCATTCTCAGCTTCGGCGAAAATGGCATCGAAAACATTGAGTTCGGCAGCTCAGACGTTGTCCAGCCCGACGACGTCGGCCGCGTGAACATCAATTACCGCGGCCCGGCGCGCACGTTCCCCTACGTTTCGATCGCCGATGTGGTCAACAAGAAATTCGCGCCCGGCACCTTCAAGGACAAGATCGTTCTGGTTGGCGCGAGCGCGGTCGGCATCGCCGACCTCGTTACTACCCCCTTCAGCGCCAAGACTTATCCCGGAATCGAGATCCACGCCAATATCGTGGACAACATCCTGAACCAGCGCTTCCTCGAGCGCGAGACGCGCGAGTTCCTTTTGGATGTCTTCTTCATCTTCCTGTTCGGATTGCCGCTCGGATTGTGGCTCGCC
>JASHSV010000076.1 GCA_030038535.1 Candidatus Acidiferrales bacterium | reverse complement strand
ATTGGCCACGTAGATTTGGTTGGTGACTGGGTTGACGGCCACCGCGGACGGTCCGGTTGCATTCGGGTCGGTCACCGTGGTGGTCGCGTTCGTCGCCCCGTCAATCACCGTCACGTTGTTGCCGCCGAAATTGGCCACGTAGATTTGGTTGGTGACTGGGTTGACGGCCACGGCAACGGGCTGGCTGGCGTTCGGGTCGGTCACCGTGGTGGTCGCGTTCGTCGCCCCGTCAATCACCGTCACGTTGCTACTGCCTTTGTTCACCACGTAGATTTTGTTGCTGACCGGGTTGATGGCCACGGCAAGCGGGCTGGTTCCGGCGCTAACCGTGGTGGTGACGGTCTGCGCCTGGCCCGGCTGGACAACGAAGACGAACAGCACCACTGCCGCCGCCCACCTCGCCACCCGGCTCAGTCTGCCTACTCTCTTAGCGCAAAAGCGACCGTGCGCGGCGTCGCCCGGCCTCCCTCGGATTCGTAGGTGACCGCGAAATGGTATTGCTGTGAGCACAGATTGCCGTTTTGCCTTGCCGGCCGCCGGCCAGAATAAGCGAGGATTTTGGTCTTGCCCCTGGGATGGGCACACGTGTACATCCCGGGGTGTTCCGAGTCAACCGAATTTTCCTTCGTGGCGTCATCTCCCAGCGCTGCAGAATCACAGCCGGGTTCGCACTTACAGGCAGAGAGCAGGACTTCTAGTACCGAGGCTATTCTCGCGCGTCAATCCACCCTAAGGTCCTAGTACATCGCCCCAATTAGGACGGCACCGGTGCCCGGCGTTGACTCACCCATCCGACGCGTCTATAGTCGAAATCGGGTGCGGTTTGCTGGCCAGGGGCGAGCCGCTTGGGCGCCCGCCTGAGAGCAATATGAACGTCCCAAACGCGCTGACGCTGCTGCGGATTTTCTTCGTGCCGCTGCTGGTCGCGGTGTTGTTGGGCCACTCTCCCAATTTTGTTCTCCACTTTGAGGAATGGGGAGTGCTCATCCTGGCGGTCGCCGCCGCCACCGATTGGCTCGACGGTCTCATCGCCCGCCGCCGCGGCGAGGTCACCACCCTCGGCATCCTTCTCGATCCCATCGCCGACAAACTGCTCATCACCGCGGCCTATATTTCTCTGGTGGACATGGGCCTGGTTCCCGCCTGGATGGTCGTCATCATCATCGGCCGCGAATTTACCGTGCTCGGTCTCCGCAATATCGCCTCTGCCGAAGGTTTGACCATTGCCGCTTCCGGACTCGGCAAGACCAAAATGGCCTTGCAGGTCGTGGCCGCCTGCACCGTCATGCTCAGCCGCCGTTATCCCGCCCTGCATCTGCTGGGCTACGGCCTTCTCTGGCTCGTCGTTTTCTTCGCTGTCCTTTCCGCCGTACAGTACTTCCTCAAATTCTGGAGCCAGGTGGACGACCGGGTGAAGAAGCGCCGCCTGCGCCTGCGCATCCTCGAGCGCCGCAGAAAGTCGCAGGAGATGCCCGCAGCGCCTCCCACCCCAACTTCGCTCGAGAGGCATGAAACCTGATTTGCCTCCTGCCCTGATTCCTCGTGAAGAATGCGAGCGCCTTCTCGCCTTGGCCCGCCGCTCCATTCGCGAGTACGTCCTCGAAAATCACGTCTTCGAGCCCGCGCCCTCTCGCCACACCGGCCTCCGCCACGGTGCCTTCATCACTCTGCATATCGGGTCGCGCCTTCGCGGCTGCATCGGCCGGGTCGATTCGCCCGACACTCTGGATGCTCTCGTCGCTGTCTGTGCCATTCTCGCCGCCTCTCGTGACCCCCGCTTTCCCCCCGTCGAACCTCGCGAGATCGATGCGCTCGAAATTGAGATTTCCGTTCTCACCCCTCCTGAATTCGTCCCTGCCGCGGACGTTCTCCATAGGCTCGAGATCGGCGCGCACGGAGTGGTCGTTTCTCTCGGCGCCTCTCGCGGTTTGCTCCTGCCGCAGGTCGCTCACGAGCACGGCTGGAATGCCGCTCGGCTGCTCGAAGAGACCTGCCGCAAGGCCGGACTGCCCGCTCACGCCTGGCGCGACCCCGAAGCCCGCATCGAACTTTTCACTGCCCAGGTTTTTTCCGAAGCCGAATTTCCCGCGCGGCCGGTCAAGGCGGTCGGCTAGAATTTCTTCCTTCGAAAAGAAAAAGCCCCGGGCGCTGCCCGGGGCTTTCCCATCCCGAATCTGCCAAACGGTCCCGGCTATTCGATCTCTACGAAGTCGCCCAGGTAGATTTCCCGGAATTCGTTGAAGATCAGCACGCTCGCCGAAGTCGGTGTGGTTCGCAGCACCACTCCTTCTCCTATCACCTCGCGAGGTATGTCCTCCGGGCCCCAATGCTCAGGTGTCTTCCCGAAGCCATCCACGTGATCCGACATCCCCCCGATCTGATAAATCGCGGTTTCCTTCCGCGCCGTCGGTCGGAAGAAGCGGATGTAATCTCCAGGCTTCACGTCCGTCAGGTTCACGTACACCACCTGCCCGCGGTCCTGCGCCGCCAGATACTCTTTTGCCCTCACCACTCGGCCCGTGCTCTTCCCGCTCGGTGGAGCAAATCTATCCAGATCCTTCAGCGGTTTGAATGGCGGGATGGTGTATTCCACCGCCGGACGCGCGTAGTCCCCTCGTTGCATATACGAGCAGGAGTACGTGATCTGCGCGATGGACACCTTCGGCTGCACCACCACCACTCGGATTCGCCCGATATCCGCCCACTGCTGCCCCATGCTGTTCGCCAGCGAATGCTCCTGGTCGAAAAATTGCACGTGCAGGAAGTCCTTCACGGGGCGCATCACCATGAAATCGTCCCCGATCTTTACCCCGTCCGCCGATCCCTTGCTCAGATAGATGTATTGCCCCGACGACCATACCGTCTGCGGATCAGCCTCCATTCCGGAGACCACATACGTATCGTACGGCACCTCCTGGTTCGTGACCATCCCGGCGCAATAGCTGTCCGCTGTGGTCGCTGTGCGGCCGCGCTCCACCACCTCATCCGGCTTCACCTGCGCTGCGGCCCCGGCCGCCCACAGGGTCAGGAGACACGTCATGGCTAGTGCGATTCTTCGCATGAGACACTCCTTCGTTCCCCAGCCCCCTTGTGCCTGCGCGAGGCTGCTTCCTGGCCAGACCGTAACAAAGCCCGCGGGAAGCGTCAAGCCACCCTGCGCCGCAGCTTTACACTCTGGATACTGCATAATGGGGGCCCCGCGGCGCCTCCTTCTTGGCCCTCGGGGGGATTGGTGCCGCGTGTTTGACGAGAGCAGGGTCTGCGCCGTCGTTGCAGAATCGAACGCCCAGGAGGCGCTCGCCGCCGCCCGCCTCGCGCTCCGCCGCACCCGCGTCATCGAGCTCCGCCTCGATTTCCTCGCCTCCGAAGACGAATTCGCCACTCTTCTTCGCGGCATCCAGCCCCTCGCTGGCCAGGCCACTCTCATCGCCACCTGCCGCAGAAAAGAGGCCGGCGGGCGCTTCGAGGGCAGCATGGCACGCCAGATCGCGCGCCTCGTCCTCGCCGCGGGCTCCGGATGCCTCTGGTGCGACCTCGAAATCGAGACCGTGGAACGCCTCAACGCCGCCACCCTGCGCAAAACTCTGGGTGACGTTCGCCTCATCATTTCCTCCCACGATTTCGCCCGCACCCCCGCGCGTCTCGGCCAGCTCCGCCGCCGCCTCGAATCGGCCGGTGGCGACCTTGTAAAGATCGCTGCTCTCACCCGCAACTATCGCGAATTCGTCCGTCTTCTCCAGTCCGCTCACGGCCGCTCCAACGTCATCCTCGCTCCTATGGGCGACCTCGGCCAGCCCGGAAGGATTCTTGCGCTCCGCGAAGGCAGTCCGCTCGCATACGCCGCCGTTACTCGCGCCGTCGCCCCTGGCCAGCTCCCCGTCGACACCATGCAGTCCGTCTATCGCGTCGAACGCCACAACCGCCGCACCCAGCTCTATGGCGTCATCGGCAATCCCATCGCCCACTCCCTTTCTCCCCTTATGCACAACGCGGCCTTCGCGCTCCGCCACATGAACGCCGTCTTCGTTCCGTTCCTCGTCCGCGATCTCGGCGATTTCCTCAAGTCCGTCAAGCCCCTGCGCATCTCCGGTTTCAGCGTCACCCTCCCCCACAAGCAGCAGATCCTCCGCTATCTCGACGAGTGCGACCCCCTCGCCGCCGAAATCGGTGCCGTCAACACCGTCGTCTGCCGCGCCGGAAAACTCCACGGTTACAACACCGATCATCTCGGCGTTCTCGAGTCACTCGGCCGCAAGATGAATCTGGAAGGGGCCCGTATCCTCATTTATGGCGCTGGTGGAGCCGGACGCACCGTGGCCCACGCCGTCGCCCGCGCCGGAGCCCAGGTGTTTTTCTCCGCACGCCGCCCGGAAGCCGCCCGCGCCGCGGCCCGCGATTTCGGCGCCGAGGTCGTGGACCGCAAGGACCTCCGCGACCTAGATTTCGACGCCATCGTCAACGCCACTCCCATCGGCATGATGCCTCACGAGGACGAATCACCTCTTGACGCCGCCGAGCTCCGCGCCAATCTCGTCTTCGATCTCATCTACCGCCCCATGCGCACTCGTCTGCTGCGTCTCGCCGAACGCCGCGGCATCCAGACCCTCTCCGGCGTCGATATGTTCGTCGCTCAGGGAGTCGCGCAGTGGGAGCTCTGGACCGGCGAAAACGCTCCGCTCAAGGCCATGCGCGCCGAGGTCACTGCCGCTCTCGCCCGCGAAGAAAGCCAGTCCGCGCCGCGCCGGGGCGACTGATGCTCACTCCCGACTACGCCGGGTTCCGCAAGCTCGCCCGTCAGGGCAATCTCGTCCCCGTCTGCGAAGTGTTGCCCGCCGACCTGCTCACCCCCGTTGGCGCTTTTCTCAGGCTGGCGCCCCGCTCCAGCGCGCCTAACGCGTTTCTCCTCGAAAGTGTCGAGGGCGGCGAACGCCTCGCCCGCTATTCCTTTCTCGGCCGCGATCCCTTTGAAGTCATCCGTTTCGGCCCGCGCGGCGCTACTCTCGAGTCCCGCGGCCGCGTCGTCCGCCACGATCCTGGCCTCTTTGACCTGCTCCGCCGGCGCCTCGCCCGTTTCCATCCGGTCCGTTTTCCCGGCCTGCCCCCCTTCTCCGGCGGCGCCATCGGCTATCTCGCCTACGATGCCGTCCGCCTCGCCGAAAAAATTCCCGCCACGCATCCCGATGATGTCGGCGCGGACGACGCCGTCTTCATGCTTTTCGACGGCCTGGTCGCCTTCGACCATGTTCGCCAGGCCGTCTGGCTCATCCGCAATGTATTCACCGAAGGCCCGGGAAGCCTCCGCGAGAAATACGACGCCGCGGTGCGCTCCCTTCGCGCCACCCGCGCCCGCTTCGAACACCCCTTGCCCCGTCAGCACCGCTCCTCCAGCGCGGCCCCGCTGCGCATCCAGTCCGATTTCCCGCGCGCTCGTTTTCTCGGGGCCGTCCGGCGCGCCAAACAGTACATCCGCGCCGGCGACGCCTTTCAAATCGTCCTCAGCCAGCGCTTCGCCGCGCGCACCCCCGCCGATCCCCTGGCCATTTACCGGGCCCTTCGCGTCCTCAATCCCTCGCCCTACCTTTATTTCCTCCGCGTCGGCCCGCTCTCCGTCGTCGGCAGCTCTCCGGAAATGCTCCTCAAAGTCCAGGGCCGCGACGCCTTCTATCGCCCCATCGCCGGCACCCGCCCCCGTGGCGCAACCGAGCAGGAAGACCTCCGTCTCGAACAGGAACTCCGCGCCGATCCCAAGGAGCGTGCCGAACACATCATGCTCGTCGATCTCGGCCGCAACGACCTCGGCCGCGTCTCCGAATACGGCAGCGTTTGTGTCGATCAGTTGATGTTCGTCGAGCGCTACTCTCATGTCATGCATCTCGTCTCCACGTTGCGCAGCCGCCTCCGCCCCGGCGTCGATTGCTTCGACGCTCTGATGTCCTGTTTCCCCGCCGGTACGCTCTCCGGCGCCCCCAAAGTCCGCGCCATGGAGATCATCGAGGAGCTCGAACCCACTCGCCGCGGCATCTACGGCGGCGCTGTCCTCTATCTCGATTATTCCGGCAACATGGATTCCTGTATCGCCATCAGAACCCTTGTGGCCAAAGGCGGGAAGGCCTACGTTCAGGCCGGTGCGGGTATCGTCGCGGATTCCGTGCCCGCTCGCGAACACCAGGAGTGCGTCAACAAAGCCCGCGCGCTCATCTCCGCGCTCGAGCGCGCCCACGGCAGGCGCGACGAACGATGATTCTGCTGATCGACAACTACGACTCCTTCACCTACAACCTGGCCCAAATCCTCGGTCAGATGGGCCAGCAGCTCGCCGTCCATCGCAACGATCAAATCACTCTCGACGAAATTGCCGCCCTCCGTCCCGAACGCATCGTCATCTCGCCCGGCCCCTGCACCCCGCGCGAAGCCGGCGTCAGCGTTGAACTGATTCGCCGTTTCGCCGCCGAAATTCCCA
>JASHSV010000075.1 GCA_030038535.1 Candidatus Acidiferrales bacterium | reverse complement strand
AGAGGTTCGGCATCACCAGCACGTCGAACTGCGAGGGGTTCAGCACCAATTGCATGCAGGCGTTGTCCACAATCACTTCGCGGTATTCGATTTCGCTGTAACCCCGCGAAACGGTGCGCACGCATTCCAGGAAAAGCCCGTCGGACTGCTTCATGATGTTGGCCTTGTGCACGGCAGCCAGGCGCTTGCGCCCGTCGCGCCGGGCCAGCTCGAAGGCAAAGCGCGCAATGCGCGTGGAAGCCTTTTCCGTGATGATTTTCAGGCTCTCCACCACTCCTGGAACCACTTCGTGCTCGATCCCGCTGTAGAGGTCTTCCGTGTTCTCGCGCACAATCACCAGGTCCACGCACTCGAACCGCGATCGCACGCCCGGCAGGTTTTTCACCGGCCGCAGGTTTGCGTACAGGTCGAGCGCCTTGCGGAGCCCTACGTTGATCGAAGGCGGGCCGGCCGCCACCGCGGTCGCCATGGGACCTTTCAGCGCATAGCCGTTGCGCTCGACCGAGGTGATGGCCTCGGCGGCGAGGTAGCCCTGGCCGCGGCGCTCCATTTCCGCACGCGCCGACACTTCCTCCCAGCGCAGTTGCGCTCCGCTCGCGTCCAGAATGCGCCGCGCGGCCTGCGACACCTCCGGTCCGATCCCCTCGCCCGGTATCAGTGTGACGGTGTGTGGCATGGCAGCCGCATTCTACGGAATTCCGGGGCTGCCATCCATCCCCGCGATGTTATTTGCTGATTGGCTGCCGCATCCAATTGGTGTCGAGCGCCGCAAAGGCGACTTTGCTATAATGAGTATGTCAGCAAGGGCGTGCGACCCGGAAGGATGTGGAGGTCGCGAGCCCGGAGGATTCACACCATGGTGAGTTTGACGCCAGTCGCGGTCACCAAAGTGAAGGAAATCATGGGGATGCAGAACCCCGTGCCGAACGGTCTGCGTGTGGCCGTGGTCGGCGGCGGCTGCTCTGGATTCCAGTACCACATGGCCTTCGAAAACAACTCGAACGGCACGGACCGCGTATTTGAATTCGAGGGCCTGAAGGTGTTCGTGGACCAGATGTCGCTCATGTACCTGGGCGGCGTGACCATCGACTACATCGAGACGCTGGAAGGCTCCGGCTTTAAGTTCAACAACCCGAACGTGCGCAGCACCTGCGGCTGCGGCAGCTCCTTCAGCGTTTAACCCCGGCCCGCGGGCCGCTTGCAGCACGGTCCCAGCGAGAGAGCCTTCCCTTGCCGTCCTCTCGTGAAAAATGGGAACTTCGTCACCGCGAATCCTTTTCCCACCCCGCGCCTGAACCCGCCGGCTTCCTCCTCGAATGTTTTCCGTTGCTCCCGCGTCCGCAACGGTCCTCCTGCGCGATGGATCTGGCTTGCGGCGCCGGCCAGAACGCCGTGTATCTGGCCGAACGCGGCTGGTCAGTGGTTGCCATCGATTTTTCCCCCGTGGCGCTCGAGCGCGCCGCGTCCCTCGCCGCATCGCGGAATGTCCCCGTCCACCGCGCCGAACTGGGGGCGCTTCCCGCCGATTGGAGCGGGGTGTTGCTCGTCGAGGCCGACCTGGAGTCCGCGCCGCTTCCCGCTGCCTCGTTCGATTTGATTCTTTGCTTCCAATACCTCGACCGGGAAGCCTTCGGCCGCATTGAATCCACACTGCGCCGCGGCGGCTATCTGGTTTATGAAACATTCGCGGAATCGCAGAAGGCCCATGCGGAAGGCCCCCATGATCCAAGCCATTTGCTGCGCACCGGCGAGCTGCGCGCTGCGTTTCCACGGCTGGAAGTGTTCTTCTACCGCGAATGCGAGACGCCGCGCGCCGTAGCCAGTCTGCTGGCGCGGCGGCCGATGTAAGAATCCGCGTGGGCGGGCCACTGCGATTTGGACTTGCGGCAGCGGCGAAGACCATGTAAAAAAGGGCTTCTACCGGCGGCCTTCATTCGCCGGCTTTTGGGCGACAACCGCAGATCGCCCCGCAATGGATACCGGGAAGAACGACCCCGGACGCGAAATGGCCAAATATCTTTGTCAGGGTTATCGATGCGAGTGCGGAGAGCGGATTACGGTCTTCCGCCTTCCGGTGAATCAGCAGTTGAGCAATCCGCCGTCGTTGATCGCGGTTCTTTGCCGGCAGGGGCATGAACGGAAGATTCGCTGGGACCAAATCGCACAACTTGACCAGTGGATAGAGTCAGATATTGCGACGGCGAACTGAGGGCAATCACATTGACGGGGGTCCAGCCCTCGGGCCCCACCTCGTGGAGCGTGGCTACGTAATATTTTTCAGGCCCCAGATTCGCGTCGCTCACAAGCCAGATTCTAGACGCCCGCCATCGAGCCCGCTCGCCTGAAATACTCCGATTCTGCGGAATCAGTTAATAGCTGTTCGTCGTCTTCCGTTGCCTTCTTCATCGCTGGGCGGCTCCAAGGGCGATGCACGCCTGATGCGCCCGGCAGCGGATGACAGCCCCACGTTGCGGATCAATGCGGCATGGCCGTGAGACTGGTCGGCGGAGGCAACGCGCTGCTCCACTCATTCAACAGGTTGCCCACGTCGAGAGAACCCAGGCCGGTCACTTCATCGTAGCCTGTCCCTACGGCATAACCCGAGAGCCCGCCGGTCAGGGCAGTGGGTGAGGGCGTACTATTGTTGCACATGCTGGGTGTAGTCAGGGCGCAACTGCTGACTCCGCTGGATGCAACGGTTACGTCGTGAAAGACACTGGGAGCCACGCTGGCCAGCAGGTAGAGGGTGGGGTTCAAGGGGCCCTGTGGCGCCCCGATCTTCTGGTTGAGAAGCGCGGCGATCCCGGCCATGTCGGGCGAGGCAGCCGACGTGCCGAAGACATACTCGAACTCAAAGCTGCCGTCCGTCACCACACAGCTGTTACCCGCAGCGGCCAGACACATAAAATATCCGTCGTGTTCCGAGGAACTAAAGGCCACGTCCGGCGTGTAACGACCGGCGCGCGCGGTGGGCACTCCAGTTCCCGTCTGCCAGCCGGGCGTCGGGATGTAAGCGCTTACACCTCCTCCCGAAGCGGCCACTTGGAAGCAGTTGGTGCCGCAGGTTGGTTCGTTCCAGGCCCCCTCGGGGATGTGCCCGTTGATCGCAGACTCCAGATTGGTGGAATTGTTCGAAGCGCTCCACCACGTGCCGGTGGCATCATTGAATTCGGTTCCACCCACGCAAGTGTCGTAGCTCGAAGAGCAGATCGCGTTCGGGCTCAAAACCTGTGAGGTGGGAGGCGTCGTAAAAAAGGTGTCGCATCCTGCCGCGCCCCCATCGCCGGAGGAGACAAAAATGGAAACGCCCAAGGCTGCAGCCGTGCTGTACAGGTTGTCGTAGAAATCCACGCCCGACTGCCCATTGTCCACTTCACATCCGGAGTAACTGATGTTCACGATGTAGGCCGGAAGGGGCGTTGTGTTGACGGCATATTGGAGCGCAATGTCCACACCAAACGTCGTGGTCGTGTCGGCGCTGACGATCAGCGTGATGGCGGCGCCTGGAGCGACGCTGCTTGAGCGGGTCACGTCTATGGTTTGCTCCACCTGGTCGTCCGAGGCGCTTCCGCTGCTGGCGGCCGCGCCCGGATCGACCCCATTGGGAGGGACGATCACGGTAGGAAGATTCGTCGCCAAGCCAGCCAGCGACTGGAAGTTCTGGATATCTGGATTGTAGACTCGCGAGCGCCCAAGAATGGCGATGGTTTGGTTGGCGCCGGTGACGCTGCTGGGGACGTCATAGATCTCCGCAAAGTCGGCGGGGGCAACGAAATGTTCGCCTCCGCTGGTGGTGAAGGCTGGAGCAGGATCGCCCGGCGCAACGACTCCAACATGCCCCGTATGGCCAGTGCCCCGTCCTGCTCTGTAGACAGGCCGGATTACAGCGCTGTGCAGGCCGTGAACGGATTTAATGACCGGCGCCAGTGCGGCAGGTATCTGTGGCTCTGCGACCATGGAGATCCGCCTCTCACCGTTAATCATGAAGTAGTGCAGCGGCCGGCCGAAAGCGCCGGCTACGGCCGAGGCGGAGCCGCTGAAGTTGATTTCGACGCGACTGTCCGAAACCGAATCTACGTGGAAACCCCGCGATCGCAACCAGTCGCTGATGCCGCTGATGTCATGTGGCGACAGGCCGAAGCGCACGCCAAGTTCGGCGCTCGTAAGCCAGTGGTGATATTCGGGCGAAGCGGGATTCTGCTGGCTTTGCAGAAACTGCTCGAAGGCCTGTTGCTGGAGCGGCGAGCGGGCAAGCACCAAGGTAAGGTTTCGCAGGCTGAGATCGTCCGGAACGGCGCCGGCGTCAGCCTCGGCACTGGCCCACCAGGGATGATGACCGCCCAGCGTTACCACGTCGCGCTGGTCCACGGGCGTGACCACGCGGTCAAGAACCTGCGCGTCCGCCAAGGGCGCGCACCCAATCCACGCCAGCAGACCGGTCACGGCCCACAAAAGGCGGAGAAGGGTGGTGCCATGGAATACCCCAAGGCTCTTCCCTAAGCGCACAGTGAATTGCAAGTGTGCATTCCTTTCCTGGCTCGCAATCATGCGAAATGTCTTCCTACCGAGCGCCCTTCAACGATCTGCTCCAGAGCCGCCCATCGCAAGCCGCCAATCACAGCCTACGGCGTCCGCAGAATCGCTCCGACTTTCTCATACAGCGCTCCATTCGTCGCAAACCCATCGGCTCCCGAAATCGTTCTTTGCCCGCGCCAATCCGTAAACTTTCCGCCCGCCTCCTCGAGAATCGGCATCAACGGCGCGGCATCCCACTCGTGCAGCTCGGGATCCAGCATGATTTCGGCCCGGCCCGTGGCCACAAGCGCATGACCGTAGCAATCGCCCCAGCCGCGCTCGATTTTCACACGCGTCCGCAGGAGTTCGTATCCCGCTCGTTTCGCCCCGCGCAGCAGCCCCGAGGTATCCGTGACCAGCAGCGTAGCCTCTTCCAGCCGGGAGACATGGGAAGCGCGCGCACGCGTCTTCCCGGTGCTGGTGGACCACCAGCAACCGCCTCCGCGCCAGGCCGTCACCGTCTCCCGCAGCGCAGGGAAATGCACGACGCCGGCCACGGGATCGTCTGCGGCGGGCGACCCCGGCCGGCGTTCCACCAGGCCCAGCATCACGCCATACAGCGGAACGCCGCGAATGAACGATTGCGTGCCGTCAATCGGGTCCACCAGCCAGCGCAGGGGCGCTTCCGGACGCGCCATGCCAAATTCCTCGCCCAGAATTCCGTGATCCGGATAGCGCTCCTCGATCAGGCTGCGGAGCAGCCGTTCGCTTTCGCGGTCGGCAACCGTCACCGGCGAGCTATCCGGTTTGAACTCCACACCGGGCAGTTTTTGAAAATAGCGAAGCGTGATTTCACCCGCGGCGCGCGCCGCGGCCTCGGCAAATTCCGCGTATTCCGGATAGGAGGAAGAATCGCTCACGGGTCGGGCGCGGGAAGTGAAATTTCGCGGCCGCTGCGCTCCCCTCTGCTTCTCAATTGCTCATCCCTCGCAATCGTGCCACCGCTTGCCGGGCTCCCAAATGCTGGGGATTTTCCTCGAGCGCGTCCTGGTAATGTTCGAGCGCTTTCGCAAACATTTTCTTGCGTTCGTACACGCGCCCCAGATTCACGTGCGGAAAGCAGTAGCTTTCGTAGCGCAGGGCCACGAGCGCCTTTTCCAGCCACGGAATGGCCTCGTCCAGCCGGTCTTGCTCCACCAGATAGGCCCCGATATCGTTGTAGGGATTTCCAAACGTGGGATCGACTTCAATGGCCTTTTTGCATTCCTCGATGGCCTCGTCAATGCGCCCCTGAAAGCTGTAGGTCCAGCCGCGGAAGGTGTATCCCTCGGCCGTGGGGTAGGTTTCAATGGAGCGCGTGTAGAGCCGCACGGCCTCGTCGAGCTCGCCGCGCATCTGGTGCTGGTAGGCTTCGCGGAACCACTTCATGGCCTCCGCCAGCCGTTCCCGGTCGCGTTCCATGCTCACCCGCCGCCTCTGCCGTCAGGCCGGCGACTCCCCGGTGCCCGCAATGGTCTCCGGCGTCGGCGTCGTCGTTAGGGCTCCATCCCGCGCCGCCAACTCTGCCCCGAGCTTTTCATAGCGCTGGCCCAGAAACCGCAAAGTGTACGACTGGAAAAACACCAGCGCGGGAGCATAGACGAAGCCTGAGACGAACATGGCCAGCAGAATTCCCACAGCGGCCGTCACGATCACTGCCGAAATTGTGAACTCATTCCACGTCATCCCGCCCGCGTTCGCTGCGAGCACCACCGCGGCGACCGCAATCGCGCCCGGAACCAGGAGGCACAAAAGCAGAATCGTCCCCACGATCCCGAAGACGATCGCCGCCGCCATTCCCAGCCCGATCTTCAGCAGGACGTAGAATGCGTAGGGTCCCTTCTGCCCGCGCATCATTCCCAGCGCGCGCCGCCAACCTTCCATCACCCCCACGTTTTCTAGCCCCATCACGGGGACCACGAAGTCGCGCGCCGCGAGCGAAATCAGCATGACCGCCACAATCAACGAGAGGAAAGCGAAGACGGCGAACAGCACCAGGAGCACCAGCGCGCCCACGTGGTCCTCCGCGTGATCAAACCAGCCCGCCCTCCAGGCGTGCAGCGCGGGCGCCCCCAACAACAGGCCCATGACCAGCATCGTGACCACGCCGAAAACGACCTGCCAACAGAAGTAGCTGCGCCCCGACTCCCTCCATCGTCGCCATCCCTCGCGCAGCTCGTATTTTCCCCGCAGCACCGCGTCGAAGAGAATGAACCGGTACACGCTCTCCGCGTACATCCACAGGAGCACCAGGCACACCAGCGCCGCCACACCCGCCACCACCCACGGCGCGTACGTCTGCCAAATTTCCCATGGCGGCATCACCGCCGCCAGCGAGTCTTTCCCCTCCGGCTGCGAACTTGAGGGCAGGTTGAAATTCCCACTGGGAAACGAGAAGCTCCCGCCCGAGAGTTCTCCGGTCACCGCCCCAATCGTCGCCAGCCGCATCCAGCGTCCGAAGAGGAAGGGCCGAAACAGGTCCCGTTTCGCCTGCTCGAAGGACGGCGAAATTGCGTCGGCCGCGCCTGCTGTTTTCGGCATGCTCTTTCCCGCAACCTACTCCAACACTTCCGCGCAGTCAATCAACCGGGCATCTGCTTTCCGGAGTAAGGCTCGAGAGACTGCTAGGGCAGATACTCCGAAACCTCCACCAGATTTCCGTCCGGGTCGCGGAAATAAAGCGACATCATCCGGCCGAGAGCGCCGTTTCGTTCGACCGGCCCGAGTTCGATTTGGACGCCCGCGGCCTCGAGGTCCCTCCGGACGCCGGCGAGGGGCGCCGTGGTAATCAAACAAAAATCCGCCGAGCCCGGAGTGGGCTGCGCCGCCTTGGGCTCAAACTCTTTACCCGCCTTATGGAGGTTGATCTTCTGCCGGCCAAAGCGCAGAGCGATCCGCCCGCTGTGCTCGACAATCTCGAAGCCCAGCACGCGGGAATAGAATTCGCACGTGCGGCGAATGTCTGCGACGGTGAGAACGAAATGGTCCACCCGGTCGATTTTGACGGGGCTCATGGAAGCCGCCCGGTGGCGCTCGGCGCACGGCGCGGGCCTGCGTATTCCGGTGACCTCATTTTTTCCGCGGATTATAGCCCAGCTCTGCGTACGCAGGCGGGGCGACATTTGCATACATGTATGGAACCGGCCGGCGCCAGTTGCACGTACAATGGCAGGGCTCGCCGTGGCCGGTCGGAGTCTCGCGGCCAGCCTTTTCTTTGTTTCGGAGCTATTTTTGCCGATGTTTTTCCAGGTGCGATGGCTCAGGCGTTTCGGTTTGCTGTGTGCCGTGGTCATGCAGCTTGCTTCGCGGTGGGCAGCTCCCGTCCTGGCCCAGGGCGGACCGCCGCTGCTGACCACCGACCCGGTCACGCCCGGGCCTGAAAACTTGGAAATCAATCTCGGCGTGATGCCCATCCTGCGGAACAATACGAAGCTGGTGCAAATCCCGCAGATCGACATCAACTACGGCGTCGGGGAAGACATCCAGCTCACTTTTTACGCGCCCTTCGAATGGCAGGCGACCACGGGGCAGCCCAACGCCACGGGTTGGAGCAACGTGTTCACTGGAGTGAAATGGCACTTCCTGGACCACGGCGAGAACGGCTTCAACATTTCCATGTTCCCGCAGATTGAAATCCGCGGCTCGCAGGCCTCCGACCGGACCGGCATCGCGGACCCCGGAACGCGGCTGGAGCTGCCTCTGGAGTTCAGTCGCAAGGTGGGCCCGCTGGAGATGAATCTGGAATGCGGGTATTACGTTCCGCTCGATTCGCACAAAACGCACAACGAGCGGTTCATCGGCCTGGCCCTGGGCCACGACTTTACGAAGAAGCTGGAAGGGATCGGCGAGATTTACAACGACTGGGTGCTGGGCGCGCCGCCGAAGGACACGTTTTTCGACGCTGGCTTCCGTTACACGCTGCGTCCCAGTTTCATCGTGCTGTTCATGGCCGGACGCAGCTTCAGCCCCAACTCGAGCGGGCAGCCGGAGTTTCTGGCATACGGCGGGATGCAGATTCTCTTGGACAAAAACGGCCGGTCGCTGCACCACGAAAAGTAGCTGCCGGGCAATAGGGGCCCTCAGGTGCCGGGGCCAGCCTCTACCCTCTAGCAAAGGCCATGCGCGCGATGGCGACCCTGTGCGCCGGGCGCACAACCCCAATAAACGAGTGCCATTCGGCGCCGGGAGGGCTTCCGACCCTCCAATTGGGCGCTTCCGGGGCTGGCTGGCGCTGTGGTGTCCAGTAGTGCCGCTGTAACACAAAATTCGTTTACCGGGTCCGGCCAGGGGTGTATAAAAGCTGAATCCGCGTGGTCATC
>JASHSV010000074.1 GCA_030038535.1 Candidatus Acidiferrales bacterium | reverse complement strand
GCGCCCGACGACGCGCTCAATTTTCTCGAGCGCTTTCTCCGCGCCGACGTAGGCGCGCCGCCTGGCCTTCTCGCCTTCCTCGAAGAAAACCCCGCTTCCCTCCACTACCTGCTCACCGTATTCAGCTACAGCCGCTTTCTTTCCGAAACGATTCTCCAGCAGCCCGAGCTGCTCACCACCGTGCTGCGGCCTCCGCGATCCTCCGAAGCCCCTGCCCGGGGCCCTCAAGGCATCGAACACACACGTACCGCTGAGGAACTCGACGACGAGTTTGCTCGCTTTCACGCAGCCTCGCCCAATCTCGAGCCGGGAGTCCTCCTGGCCCGATTCAAGCGCCGTGAGTACCTCCGCATCATGCTGCGCGACGTCCTGAAGCTCGCGACGCTGGCGGAAACCACACTGGAGCTCTCACAACTCGCCGACCTGCTCCTCGATCGCGCCCTACGCATCAGCGCGCCCGGCCTCGCCGCCGCTTACGGCGCTCCGCTGGCCTCGGAGTCGGGCGGCGAGCCGCGCCCCTGCGAACTGGCCGTCCTCGCGCTCGGAAAACTAGGCGGCCAGGAGCTCAATTACAGCTCCGACATCGATCTGATGTTTTTGTACGCGGCAGACGGAGAAACCTCCGGCGGCGTTTCGGGCGCCATCACAAACCGCGAATATTTTATCCGGTTGGCGCAGGCGCTCCTTACCCTCATCGCCGCAACCGCGCCGGAAGGCGCCGTCTTCCGCGTGGATTTGCGCCTGCGCCCGCAGGGCAGCGAAGGCGAACTTGTGATTCGCATCCCCGCGGCCGTGGACTACTACCGCACGCGAGCCCGCGAGTGGGAGCTGCAATCCCTCATCCGCGCGCGCGGTGCCGCAGGCGACCGCGAGGCCGCCCGTCTCTTCCTCAAGGAAGTCCGCCCGCTGGTTTATCAGCGTGAGTTTCGCCTCGAAGTGGTCGAGGCTGTGCTCAACGCAAGAGAACAAATCACGCGCACGCTCACCCGCCGCCATGCGCGTCGCGGCACGGCCCGGCCGGTGAGTCTCGCCGACATCGTCCGTGAAACTCCGCCCGAACCCCCGGCCATGAATGTGAAACTTTCGCCCGGAGGAATCCGCGACATCGAATTCCTCGCCCAATGCTTGCAGCGTCTGTATGGCGGCGAGGATCCCTGGCTCCAAGCGGCGCCCACACTCGTCGCTCTCCAGCGCCTCCACGACAAAGGACACGTCTCGGGCCGCGATTTTCACCGCCTAGCCGCCGCCTATGAATTTCTCCGTATTATCGAGCACCGTTTGCAGCTTCGTGACGGGCTCCAGCGCCATCAACTGCCCGAAGCTCCCGACTCGCTCGACCGCCTCGCGCGCCGATGCGGGATCGAGGCCCTCCTCGGCGCCACCTCCCATTCCCCCGGCAATCTTCTCCTCGCCCGGCTGGCTGAGCATCTGGATCACGTCCGTGAAATCTACAACCGCTTGCTGCTGCGCCAGCGGCCGGAAGCGGCGGGAACTCGCGCGCGCACGCGTGTCGGGGGAGCAGAGGACGCCGCCGGTCCCGCTCTCCTGCGCCGCGTCACAGAAGAATTCCCCGCAGTCGGCGCCGAGGCGGCCCAGCTCACTACCGGCCTGGAATCAGCCAGCTATCTGCGTCGCGGGCTGCTGCGCTATCTCACCTCGGCGCTGCTGTCGCCCGCGGTCATGGATCGTCTGGAAGCCGAGCCCGAGCGGCTGCGTCAGGCGGCCGCGCTCTTCGAACGCAGCGACCTCGCTGTCGATCTCCTCTGCCGGCATCCCGAAGAAGTGGAGCATGTCGCGGGTCCGTCGCGGCATCCGCAGCCCATGCTGCCCTTCTCGCGTACCATGGCGCAGCGGGCCGACGACCTGCGCAGCGAATATCGCGTTGCCCTGGTTCGAGAGGTCGCTGCCCAGTTGCTCGGCGTAAGCGAAGGGCCCCAGCCCGCGCCATTTCTTTTTCTCGAACGCTTCACCACCCTGGCCGAAAACGCTCTGCGGGAAGCCTTGCGCCTGTCGGCCGAGGAATCCTTCGAACGCGCGATGAACCCGGGCACGCTCGAACCCTTCGCCGTCCTCGCCCTCGGCCGCATGGGCAGCCGGGAGATGTCCATCGGCTCCGACGCGGACCTGGTATTCGCCGTGGCCGCCGGGCTCACCGCTGCCGAACGCGAGCGCTGGCGGCGAATCGCGGAACGCCTCGTGCATCTCGTCAGTAGCCACACGCGCGAGGGCGTTCTATTTGCCGTGGACACTCGCTTGCGCCCCCGGGGCAGCGAGGGAGAACTGGTGCCCACGGTCGATGCCCTTCTCGGTTATCTCGCTGCCGAGGCTGCTCCCTGGGAAGCAATCACCTTCCTCAAGTTGCGCCCCATTGCTGGAAATTTGGCCCTGGGCGCTCGAATTGTTGAGCAGGCCCAATCAGCGCTGCGCGCGCGCTACGCCGGACCCGCACCGGCCGCCGAGATGGCCCGCGAGTTGGCCCGGATCCGCAGCAAAGTTGAGCAAGACGCCGCGGCCCCGCGCGCCAAGGGCCGCTTCAAGAAAATGTCTGGCGGGTTCTACGACCTCGAATACGTCATCGGCTATCTCACCCTCGCGCGCGGCGTGGGGGGCGGGGGTGGCAACACGCTCGAACAAATCGCGCCTCTAATGAGCGCGCGTGCGCTCGACCCGCAACAAGCGGAAGACCTGCGCACGACCGCCGTGCTCTATCGTGCCGCCGATCATGCCACCCGGCTCATCACCGGACGTCCCCTGGCAGGCTGGCCCGAGCCGGCTCTCGCCGACCGCATCGCCCGTCTCCTTCGCCAATGGGAAATGAACTGGCAGGGCGAGTTGCGAACCTTGATGGAAGAGCGCGGCCGTCGGTTGCGCGAGTTCTACCTCGGCGTACTCTCTCCCGGCATCGCGCCGTGAGGCCGGCTGCATGCTTCCGTTTGCCGTCCTCACACCGAGTCGCGTATGTGCGTGGAGATGTACCAGTGGTTCCCCGCCAAGTCCCGCACACCGCCGTTCCGGTCTCCATAAGGCTGATCGGCCGGCGGGAAGAGCGATTCCCCTCCGGCCGCGACCGCCTGCGCGTACACCGCGTCCGCGTCCGGCACGTACATGTAGATCGCCGTTGGCATGTCGGGATACTGCGGCCGCGCTGTGCCCATCCCCATCACCGAGCTTCCGATGCGGATCTGCGCGTGAACCAGAGACCCATCCGGCGCGTTATGCCGCTCGTACACATCCGCACCAAAAGCCTTCGGCAGGAATTCCAGTAGCTTCCCCGGTTCGTTGGGATGCAAGTACAGGTTCACTGTGCTCATCCCCTCCGGCATGTACCGGGGGCCCTTGTGCGTCGAGATGTACCACTGATTGCCGCCCAGATCCGTCACGGCAGCCTCGCGGTCGCCATAGGGCTGATCCGTTGGCGGATTAATCGTCTTCGCCCCGGCACGCACCGCCGCCTCATAGACTGCGTCCGAATCCTCCACGTAAAGCCAAATCGAACTTGGCATCGGCGTGATGCCGGGCTGGCTCCCGCCGCCCAGCATCAGCATGGAATCGCCGATGCGTACTTCCGCGTGCATCCCGCCTGCCGAGCCTGTTCCCCGGTACATCTCCTGGGCCCCGAACGCCTGTTTGACAAACGTGAGCAGCGCCTCCGCCTCGCGAACGATCAGATATGGCGTGAGGGTGCGGAACCCCTCGCGGATAGGACTCACGGTCGGAGTGCTCATTTCAGTTTTCGCCTCCAGTGCGGATTTCAAACGATTGCGGAACTCCTCGCGCGGCAGCTCGGCCAGCGCCACGGCCGTTTCCACCAGCGGCGCCAGCTCCGGCTCCACGGCAGCCGGCAGCGAATCACGCCGCGCCAGCAGCGCGTCAATCGCCCGATCCAGCCGGTCGAATTGAGAAAGCTCAGCCATGGTAGTCACTCATGCGCGCTCGCAACGTTTCCAGCGCGCGAAACTGAAGTTGCTTTACCGCTCCCTCCGTTCGTCCCAGCTCCCCGGCAATCTCGCGGACGCTGCGCTCCTCGGCAAACCGCCGCACCAGCACCCTGCGCTGCTCCTCCGGCAGTTCGCGCACCCACCGGTAAAGCGCCGCGCGCCGTTCGGACTCCTCGATGGAAGGTTCCGGCGGATCCGTCGCCAGATCGGGTCCCGGCCCGCTCGATTCCCGCGCCGCCCGCTTTCCCCGGTCGGCTATCGCATTCGCGGCGATGCGGTAGAGCCAGGCGGCAAACGGCACTCCTCGCCACTCGAATCGCGCCAGATTGGCCAGCGCCCGATGGAACACGTCGGCGGTCACATCTTCCGCCGCAGCGCGGTCGCGAACCCGCCGCGCCACGTAGGCGTACACGCGCTCGAAGTTGGCCTCATAGAGCTCCGCAAATCGCCGCGGGTCTTTCTGCGCCGCTTCGATCAGCAGCCGCTCGTCCGCTTCGGCGAGAGGAGTGGTCAACGGAGGCTCCGGTCACTCGGGATCCCAATAGCATAACGGCGCAGCACCCGGAAGGTTACGGTCAAAGTGCACAGCCCGCCTCCGTCCCCTCTTCCTCACGCGTGACCGTGGAAAGCCATGTGCCGCCTGCCTGTCATTCCGCTGCCGGTCTTCTACCTTAGCGCCGCGCCGCGGCGGCGCCCTCCTCCCCGTCCCTCGGACTATAATCACCCGCATGGGCGCCTCTTCTTCCCATCCCGGTGAATCTCCGATCACCTCTCTGCCCGGCCGCAACCATCCCCACCTCCGCATTCACGCGGTGAATATCTTCGTTCGCGACCAGGAACGCAGCCTGCGCTTCTATCTCGGCCAGCTCGGGTTCGAGCTGGCCTTCGATGCCCGCCTGCAATCCGGCAAGCGCTGGGTCGCCGTCTCTCCTCCCGACGGCAGCGCTGTGCTCACCCTGGTTGTCCCCGATCCCGGCTCCGAGGAATGCAAACTCATTGGCCGGCCCACTCCCGTCGTTTTCGTCACAGAAGACGTTCCCGCCAAGTACCGCGAATGGAGCAAGCGCGGCGTCCGTTTTCGTCACACCCCTCGTCTCCGGAGGGTCAAATTCGAGCACACCGCGCCCGCGCAGGGCGCTGCCGCTCCGCGCTCCGACAGCCGGCAAACGCCCATCTGGGGCGGAGTCTTCACGCGGTTCGAAGACATCGACCGGAATTCCTTCGCCCTGGTCAGCTTCGACGAAGTCACCCGCGAACTCGAAGCCCGCCGCCGCGCCATCGCCGAGAAGCTCGAAGCCGACCGCCGCGCCGCTCAAGAGCTGGAAATCGCCAAGCGCGTCCAGGCGCATCTCTTTCCGCAAACGCTGCCCTCGCTCGCCACGCTCGACTACTCCGGCGTCTGTATTCAGGCCCGCGAAGTCGGCGGCGATTATTACGACTTCCTGCCTCGCGGCCACAGCCGTCTCGGCCTTCTCATCGGCGACGTTTCCGGCAAAGGAATCGCCGCCGCACTGCTGATGGCCAACCTGCAGGCCATTCTCCGCAGCCACACCGCCATCGCCGAGGATCAGCCTGAGCGCCTGCTGCGTTCCGTGAATCACTTCTTTTGCCAGAACACAGCCGAAGGCGCCTACGCCACGCTCTTCGTCGCCGTATATGACGACCTCGTCCGGCGGCTCCGCTACGCAAACTGCGGCCATCTTCCCGCGCTCCTGCTCCGTGCCGGCGGCAATATCGAGCGCCTCAGTTCCACAGCCACCGTGCTCGGCCTCTTCGACGAATGGGAGTGCGCCTTCGAGGAACAGCAGCTTTCTCCCGGCGACACGCTCATGCTCTACACCGACGGCGTCACCGAATCCTTCAACCCTGCCGGGGAGGAGTTCGGGGAGGACCGTCTGGTCGAAACTCTTCGCCGTCACCGAGACCTGCCGTCTCAGGCCCTGCTCGCGGCCATTGTCGACGAAGTGCAGCGCTTCAGCGCCGGTGACCAGCGCGACGACATCACCCTCATCGTCGGGAAATGTACTTCCTAGCCCGATATGAAGACCAACAGGGTCCTCATCCCGGGTTCTCTTTGGAGTGCGGCGGCCAGACGCCGCACGGCTGCCCCACACGTCGTCTTTACGTGTGGGGTCTCGCTCGCCGGGTGCGTTTCCGATGGCGCAGCTACCAGGTGCCCCATCCTTCGCGAAGCGAAGGGCGGAGCTGTTACCAATAGCGCCGTAGGCACGCTATGTGTCTCCCGAATTCCTTGTCGGGCCGCGTCACACGTTAGCGCAGGGCCTCAGCCTTGGCTCCGCATTTCTATAGCCGGTATGCAGCTTTTAAGGCAAAACTCCTTCAAGGCTTTGGGGTGGTTGCGTCGGCTTCGATATCGATTTCGATATCGACGTCCGTCCCTGTCGGGTTCGGACTAAATTCTCTGAGGCTGTCACGCGTCATGCCGAAATCATCGCGCTTCATCGCCGCTGTTCCGTGGAACGCCGCGCGCCCTGGCTTGTCCGGCGGACGGTGGAACAACCCTTTGTAAGTGAACGTCAGCGGCACAACTTTTGTCACGCCGCGAATGGTCAGAGAGCCATCCAGGACCCAGGAACTGTCGGAAACGCGGCGGATGCCGCGGCCGTGGTACGTCATCGTTGGGAATTTGATCACGTCAAAGTAGTCCGGGCCCCGGAGGTCATCGTCGCGCTCGTTCCACTGCGTGTTGATGCTGTAGGTGTCGATCGTGACGTCAACACCGCACGCGGCCAGGTCCTGAGATACGGTGATGGTTCCCGTAACCTTCTCGAACCGGCCACGCACCAGCCCGACGAAACCGTGCACAGCCCCGAAGTACGCGAAACTGTGGATCGGATCGATCTTGTACGTCCCTGGTGGGGGAAGCGTCGGAGCATCCTTTTTCCCTTC
>JASHSV010000073.1 GCA_030038535.1 Candidatus Acidiferrales bacterium | reverse complement strand
CGTCCACCGTTATCGCGCCATCGCCGTCCGCAAATTGGGCGCACATTGTCCGACAGGCATCGTCCCTCCGGAAAAAGAAGAGCTGGAAGCCACGCTGTCCGACTGGCTCGCTGAAGTCGAGCGCGTCCAATTGATGCTCCGGCTCACACCGCGCCTCCGCGAGAAATATCAGGACTAGAAAAGCTCCCACAAACCCGCCGCGCGCGTGCCGATTCTCGTTCCGAGCCCTGGGGGTCCAGTTTCGGTTTTCGGTTTTCGGTTTTCGGTTTTCGGTTTTCGTTCCAGGTATTTGGCTGGGAGGCATGGACTCGAACCATGATTCTCAGATCCAGAGTCTGATGTCCTGCCAATTGGACGACCTCCCAGCCGGTAGAGGCCACAACAAAACGCCCCGATCGCTCGGGGCGTATCGCTCTACTCTATGCGGCGGGCCGAATTCCGTCAACCTCGCGCCGACGTTCGTGCTTCAACCACCTCCGCAGAGGCGTCTGCCGGCACGAGTTTGCCATCGACAACGTAGAACGCGCTGCCCCGCCATTCGATTCGCGTGCAGAAGTAGCTGGCAATCCAGGTGACGAACCCCGTTGCGTCCCGCAGCGGCACCAGCCACATTCGCCGCCGCAGCAAGGGATCGCCCAGGCCCCACACGCCGACCGTCCACGCCGCCGCCGTCCGCAGCACCAGGTACGCGCTCAGATAGGCAGCCGCAATCCACTGCGCTGGTGCAATCGCCGCCGCCAGAAGCGACCAGGGCAGGCCGAACGTCAACAGCAGCCCGAAATGGCCTCCAGGCCGCGCAAATCGCGTAGTCAACGCCCAGCGCAACTGATGCGCCGCGAACTCGCCAAATCTCTGCCGCCCATGCACCAGAGTCACTGGGTCGCGCAGCAGCTCAACGCGATATCCTCGCGCCGCGATGCGGCTGCCCAGCTCGTAGTCATCCGAGTGATAGTCCGCCAGCGCCTCGAATCCGCCGATGGCCTCGAGCGCCTCCCGCGTACAGGCCATCGTCGCGCCCAGCGCGAACTTCACTCCTTCGAGCCGCCACGCCGAGAGCACGCCGGCCTGAAACTCCGAGGTAATTCCCACGGCCTCGAGCTCGGCCCCCAGCGAGCCTTCCGTTTCGGCGCGATACATGGTCGTAGCCGCGCCCACTTGCGGATCACGGAACGCCGCAGCCACCCGCCGCAGATAGTCGGGAGTCACGCGCACGTCACTGTCGCTCACCACCAGCAGGTCATGGCGTGCCTCCGCAGCCAGCCGGACGAGCTTGTTCACTTTTCCGTTTGCGCCCACCGTGGGAATGCGTTCGAGCAGCCGAATGGGCACGGCAGGAAACTCGCGCACCAAACGCTCGACCACCGGCACGACGGGATCTTGCCGGTCGGCCACCGCGAACAGGATTTCGTAATGGGGATAGTCCTGCCGGCAGAAGCTCAGAAAATTCTCGTAAATCTCGCGGTCGAGCCCGCGGCACGGCTTCAGGATGCTGATGGCCGGCGTGAACGATTCATCAGCCGCCGGTCCGCGCCGCCGGAAAAAACTCACCGCGCTCCACATGGAAAGCAGGTAGAAGCCGAACGGAGCCACCGCCAGCACCAGCAGAAACCAACGCAAAATGTTCCAGGTATCGTGCATTCGCTGTTATCCCGCCCACACCAGCGCCACTCCCAGGCACACCAGGCAAACGCCCACCCACCGGCTCGCGTTCACCTGCTCGCCCAGGAAAAATCGCCCGCCCAGCGCGGCCATCACGTAGCTCAGTGCCGTCACCGGCACCACGAAACTGACGTTGGCGCGCGAAAGTAGCACCAGCAGACAGAAAAACGCCAGCGCCATCATCCCCAGCCCTGCCCACATCCACGGCTCGGCGAGCGCCCGTCCCACCACTCGCGCAATCGCGCCCGGGCGGAACGAAGTCACCTCGCCGATGCCCTTCATCGCCCGGCTCACGAACATTTCGCCTGAAGTACCCGCCATCACGACCAGGAAGACGAACAGCGCTATCTCCACGTCAGTCCCCCTTCGCGGTCCCGGCGGCGGCCGCAGCGGCAGCGGTTGCCCTCTGCGTCCCTTCCACCACGGGCAGTGTGGTACGTGGCGGCGTGTTGCCCACCAGGCCCACGCCCAGCGTAATCGTCACGACTCCCGCCCACCGCAGCGGGCTTACCGCTTCGCCCAGGAAAAAATGTCCCAGCAGGGGCACCACGGCATACGCCGCGGCAGAAGCGGGCAGCACAAAGCTAAAATCCGCCCAGGTAAGCACCAGCATGTAGGAAACGAAAAACAGAAGCAGGCAGCCGAATCCCGCCCACACAATTGGCGAGAGCGCGGCTTGCGACAAGAACTCCCCCACCCGCGCGGCACTCCATTCCGCCGGCGGGCCCACGGCGCGCATTCCCTTCCCCATCAGCGTGTCGCCGGAAGAGCCGAACGCCACCATCAGCAGGAGCAGGACGGCCGTTTTCCCGCGGAGGTGCTGGCCGGTTTCCATCGGTTGGGTTAGTCCGCGGCGGGCGGAGCGCTCCGGCCGAGCGGAGCGGCAGGGACGGCCACCGCGGTTTTCTGCTGCAATCCTTTGCGTGCCATCCGGTTCCGCTCGAACCGTAGTCTCAGAAAATCGATTGCTTCGTTCGTCAGCCGCTTCCGCTCATCCGCGTCCCACAGCGCTTCGCGCACGATCCGCCAGATGATCCGCGGCCGGAAGTAGTATTCATCGAAAAAGCGGTTCACTCCCGCCAGCATTTCCTCGCGGGAAATGCCCGGATACTGCAGGTGCGGCAACTGGTGCCCCTTCGCGTCCGCCAGCGCCTCGCTTGCCAGAAAGCCTTTGTCCGCCGCCCAGGTATAGAGCTCCGTTCCGGGCATGGCATGAGCCAGGGACACCTGGACGGTTTCCGAGTCCAGCTCCTTCGCGAACTCGATGGTCCGCTCGATGGTCTCTTTCGTCTCCCCGGGCAGGCCGATGATGAAGTCGCCATGCACCCGGATCCCCACCCGCTTGCAGTTCTTGGCGAACGCGCGCGCCATTTCCACCGTCGCGCCCTTCTTGATGTTCTTGAGGATTTGGGGATCACCCGATTCGAATCCCACGATCAGCAGCCGCGCCCCGCCGTCGGCCATGGCCTTCAGCGTGTCGTAGTCGCTGTGCACGCGCGCGTTGCAGCTCCAGGTACGCCCGATTCGGCCCAGGCGCTTGGCGATTTCAATTACACGATCCTTGCGGATATTGAACGTATCGTCGTCGAAGTAGAGTTCCTTGGCTTGCGGGAAGAGCTTCACCGCCTGCGCGAATTCCCGCACGACGTTGTCCACCGACCGCGTCCGCCAGGCGTGCCCGGAAAGCGTCTGCGGCCACATGCAGAACGTGCACAGCGCGGGACACCCGCGCGAGGAGTAAAACGACACGTAAGGATGCTTCAGGAAGGGCACGTTGTAGTTTTCGATAGTCAGATCCCGCTTATAGACTTCCGTTGCGAACGGCAGAGCATCCAGCTCTTCCGTGTGCATCTTCGGCCGTTCGGGGTTGTGCACCGCCTTACCATTCTTCCGGAAGCTGACGTTCTGTATGGTTTCCAGCGCCCGTCCCTCGGCGTATTCGACCACGGCGTGATCGAACTCGCCCCGCACCACAAAATCAATCGCCTCGCTCGTGCGCAAGCTCTGCTCCGGCTGCGTCTCCACATGCGGCCCCACGAAACAGATCTTCAGATCCGGCCGCGCGTTTTTCATCTGCTCGGCCAGCCGCACGTCGTTCGCGAACCCCACGGTGGAGGTGAACAGCACCACAAACTCGTAATCCTTGGCGGTCTGGACCGTCTCCTCTGGCCCGATCTTGTGCGGGCACGCGTCCAACAGCCGGCTCCCGGGCAGCATCCCGGCCGCAAACGAGAGCCACACCGGATACCAGTAGGACTCAATCTCGCGCGAAACCGGCCAGCGCGAACTGGCTCCCCCGTCGAACTTTTCGAAGCTCGGCGGATTCACGAGCAGTGTTTTCATCACTCCGGACGTCATTCACATCCCCCAAGAATGCTGCGCCCTGCGCCGGCGGGACAGCAACTGTATAGTTTACCCTACTGTGCACGGGTTCTGGAAAATCATCGTACCGGCCTGCCGCCGGTGTGTTCATTGCAGAACGGCAGCGAGCTGGCCGGTCATGCGCAGCAGCTCCAGCGAGGCCTGCTGGTTGTCGAAGTCCGCGTCCAGAAAGCTGAGCCACTTTGTGCTCTCTTCCAGCCGCAGCTTTTCCACTTCGCGCAGGTTGGCGTGCCCCTGCTCGAATTTGGACTGGAGGTTCTGCAACTCTTCCTGCGCCAGCTTCAGCTCCAGCCGGGCCACTTCGCGCGCCGCTTCGGTTTCGCGCACCTTGCGCGCCTGGGCGCGCACTTCCCTCTCCACCCGGCTGCGCGTAGCGGAGAGCTCGAGCTCGGAGCGATGCAGATCTTCGCTTGCCAGCTCCACTGCCGCCGTCGTGCGCGCGCTGAAAACGGGGATGTTGATCTGCAATCCCACGTTTACATTGTTCTTCTGGAAGGTCTTGAAGAAATCCTGGTAATTGTTGATCTTGCTCAACAGGCTGTACTTGCCCACCAGATCCACGCTGGGAAAATACCCGCCCTTCTCGCCCTTCAGCCGTTCCTGTTTGGCCCGGTAATCGAGCTCCGCCTGACGGATTTCAAGGCTGTTTTCCACTCCCAGGGCCACCAGTTCGTGCAGCGGGCGGTCCGCGGCGGTCGCAAAATTGGGAGTTTGTTCCGTGGTCAGATCGATGTGCCGGTCCGGAGCCACGCTGCATAGATCGCGCAAATCCGCTTCGAGCACGTCCTCCCGGCTTTCCAGTTGCAGCCGCCGCTGTTCCACTCGCGCCGACGCCAGTTCTGCGCGCGTGATCTCAATGGGCAGTTCCTGCCCTTCCGCCACGCGCTGCCGGGTGATGTCCAATACGCGGGTGGAGCTGTCGCTTTCTCTCCCCAGGAGTTCGAGCCCGTGCCTCACTTTGTTCAATTCCAGGTACGTCGAGGCGGTTTTTGCGATCACGGAATCGCGCGTGCGGTCCGTCTCCAGCTGTTCGATCTGCGCCTCCAGCGATTCCTGCCGGTACTGGCCGCGCAGCGGAGGATTGAAGAGTGTCTGCACGTAGGCCATGTTGAACAGCGAGGGCGCGGTTCCCCCCGGCGTCTCCGGAATCCCGTTCGTGTAAACAGCTCCGGACCCGGTGAACAGATTGGGCTGGAATTTCGCCTTCGTCAGGTTGGCCTGCCTCCGTGCCACGCTGGCCCGGATGCGTGCCAGCGCCAGCTCGCGGCTGCTCTTCAGCGAACGGTCCAGCGCCGCCTTGAGCGTCAATTCCGCGGGCGGCGGAGTGATCTGTGCCACCGCGTCTTCGGCGGGCGCCGGCTGCTGCGCGGCAAGGGCGGACCACGTCGGGCTGATCAGCAAGAGAAGCAACGCCGTCAGGAAAAAACCCCCGTCTCGCCGCACGCCCCAGGCCGGTGTCACGCCCCTCATTTTTCGTCGGTCATTCATATCGCAACGATTCCGTAGGCTGCAATCCCGCTGCGCGATTCGCGGGCAAATAGCCGAACAGCACGCCCGTCAGGCAGGTCACCAAAAATGCCACAATGACGGATATCCAGGAAACGGAGACGGGAAAGCCCCCTGGCAGGAGGGGACTCAGCAGCACGGGAAGGCTCACGGCGATCAGGATACCCACCAGCGCCCCCGTGCCGCTGATCAGGAGCGCTTCCAGCAGGAACTGCCAGCGAATCTCGCGCCGCGGCGCGCCCACGGCCATACGCACGCCGATTTCCCGCGTCCGCTCCGTCACTGTGACGAGCATGATATTCATGATCCCGATGCCGCTGATCACCAGAGCGATGAAGCCCACCAGGAGCAAAATGATGGTGAGCGCCATCGAAATGCTGCTTGCCGTCTCCAGAATTCCGCTCAGATTCTCCACCCGGTACACGGCCCCCGGCCGGTGCCGCGAGCGAAGGACCTCGGCTAGTTGCCGCGTCACCCCAGGCACATCTTCGGGCCGTGCCGCCTGAACGTAGAGCATCCGGATAATTTCATCGCCCAAGATATAACGCATCAAGGGAAACGGAACGACCACGGTCTCCTTCTGGATTTCCGATTGTCCGAACGTGCTCACCCGTTCCCGGAAGACTCCGATCACGGTAAGCTGCAGCTCTCCCAGGCGGAGCAGCTTTCCCACCGGGTCCTGATGTGGATAGGTGACTCTCGCCAACTCCTGCGATAGAGCACAAACCTTATTGTGCGAGGCCAGATCGTCGTCGTCCAAAAAGCGTCCCTGGAGGATGACCAAGTTGCGGATCCGCTGGAATCCCTGGGTAACCCCAGCAATACCCACCGCATGCGCCTGCCCGCCAGCTACGACTGTGGCGTTGGTTTCCCGCACTCCGGCGGCTTCCCGCACTCCCGGAATGCCGGCCTTCACCGCCTCGAGGTCGGCAACCGTGATCTCGTCGCTGTGCACGGCAGATTGGCCGGGTCCCGACCGGACGACCTGGGCATACACGAGATTCGAGCCCACCGCCTCAATCTGCGAGATGATGTATTTCTTCCCCGTAAGCGCAATAGTGGCCACGAGCACGATGCACGCACTCCCGATCACCACTCCCAGCATGGTGAGCGTGGCCTTCAATTTGTTCGCGCGCAGCGCCTCGACCGCGACCATGAGTGTCTCGGTTTTCAGGATCGCCTCCGTAGAATCCAGCTCAGCCTGGCCTCCGCCCCGCTCGTGTTCCTGCGGCCCCTCTCCTGTCCCCTTCACTTCTTCCGAGAGAGGAGCCCCAGCACCCGGCTCGCAAAATCATCCGAGAGCCCGAATTTCTCTTTCGCCCGCGAATACAAGTTTACTGCCTGTTTGTCTGCCCAAATCAGCGCTGCCTCCAGCCGCCCGTCGCCGGGACGTGCCCGGTAATTGGTCGATTTTCCCACCCTCTGCCCGTTCACTTCCGGCGTGTAGTAGTAAAGCGCCAGGCTCTTACGCGAGATTCCCTCCGGGCAGGTTAATCGATCCGGAAATCCGTGGAAGGAGTGTTCGTCCGTGTTGAAAATCAGCGCGTGGTTTAGCAGCGGCACAATTCGCGCCTCGCACTTTTTCATGTCCCGGTCCCACAGTTCAATGGCCCCGCCCCATTCCTCCCGCCATCCTTCGTTCAGGTAGAGGATCAAATTGATGCGCCGCCGCCAGTTCTTGTGGTGGTGATGCATCGTAAAATCCGCGTGGACGTTCAGAAACCCTCCGCGCGCGGACTGGTGCAGCCCTCCGCCTTCCAGCGTCTCATCAGAGACCAGCCCCTCGATTCCTGTCAGCTCGCTCAGCCAAGCTAGAAATTCTGGTGAGTTCAATTCGCCCACTACCTGCCGGATCCGCCGCGGAAACAGCTCCTGCATCGACAAACCCATCTTGTTTTCGTTCTGGTGCTTGTATTGAATCCACGCGTGGCTGCCCGCTTGTGGAAATTCCTTCATCAGCTCGCGCGCCAGGGAGGGCTCGAGAAAACTCTCCAAGTGCAAATGCGGAAAGGGCTGCCCGGTTTGGTACTTCCTCGAGAGCGCGGGCAGTCGCTCACTCCACACCTGGTAGTCAAACAGAGGCGCCTGGCTCTTGTTGGCCGCCGGATTCAGCATGAGTACTGCACCTTTCCTCCATTTTGATGATTGCCCGGCGTATCTGCTTGGTTGCCTGACAGCTCGGGAAGCGCCCTGGCCGCGCCGCTCCCCGGCGGGCTGGCCCCGGACTGCGCTCGGGAGATGACTCCATCATAATCGAGAGCAGCCCGGCAAAGAACGGGAATCCCGGCGTAGCGGCGAAAGTCACCCGGTTGCGAACTTGTCACAATTTTGGATGGTGTCCCGCCGAGCCGGCTAAGGGGGAACCATCTGCGAAGTACGTCCCGCCTGCCTCCGGGCCGGCTAAGGCCCGAAATTCATCATCATTGTTGTCCGCCGGGATGGAACGTCTCCGGGGATGGCTGTGGACTCGGCTCGCGCGGTTCTTCCGTGCGGCAATCAGCGCCTCGCAGTTCCACATTCCGCACCCGCAAGCACCCCGAGAGCGTCGCGGTCAGCGATCCCCCGCCTGCCGTCGCCACCACGTCGTGCAGGTTTTCCGGGTCCACTGTCCAGTCATAGAGGGCTGGCCCGTGCACGCTATGGTCGATTAAGAGCCAGCGCGGCGTTACGATTGCCGAGAGCGACCCCGAATAGTTGGGCATATTCTCGAGCCCGGGGTAAGGCATTTGTGCCAATTCAGAGATCGGGAATGGCCACACTGGAACTTCGCCTCCGGCCTTCCAGAATTGCGCCACCGACGGGGCCGGAAAACCGTCTGTCCCTTTCTCTCCCGCAATCTCCAGAAGCGTCGCGGGAAGCGACACAAGCGAGACGGGCCTCTCTACTCGCATTCCTCGCGTCAGTCCCGGACTGCCCCAGAAGATCAGCGGGACATGGAGCAAATCCCAATACAGAGCGTTGCGATGTCCCTGCAGGCCATGCTCCCCAAACAGGTCACCATGGTCCGCCGTCACCACCACCGCCAAGTTGTCCGCCAGCCCCCGTTCCCTTAGCGCATCCACCAGTTCGCGTACGCTGTTGTCCATGTACACCAGCGCGCCGTCGTACTCGTTGCTGCGCGATTTGTCGATATGGTTGGGTGCGAACTCCGTCTCATCCCGCGCGGGAGAGGGAAGTGGATCGGAAGAAAACAGATTGCGGAATCCCGGTTCCGGTACAGCGCCCCCGGCATTTGCATCGTAATAATTGAGGACCAGGAAAAACGGTCGCTTCGGCGCAGCGTCCAGCCATCCCAGCGCAGTGCGGTTTACGTCGCGGGCGCGCTTGTATCCCAGCACTATGCGATTATTCGTGGCCCATCCGAGCCATTGGTTCGCCAACTGTCCATAGCCCGTCTCCGCGAACATGGCTCCCACGGACCAGAATCCATCCTCAAAATGCTGGAACCCGTCGGTCATCCCGCGCGCGGACGAAAACCAATCCATGTTTCCCGAGAAGCCCCCGGTGATGTAGCCCAGCCGCTCGAATGTAGACGCCACCGTCGCGTATCGTCCGTCGAATCCGTTCAGCACCGCTCCGTGTTCGCGCGGATAGCGCCCCGTGAGAATGGAAACGTGCGAGGGAAATGTCCACGAGGAAGGGGCTACCGCGTTGTCGAAGGCGATCCCTTCCGCCGCGAGCTTCGTTAGATAAGGCGTGGTGTTTCGTTCGTACCCGTACGCGGACAGGTGGTCCGCGCGCACCGTATCGAGAATCACCAGCAATACGTTCGGCGCCCCCGCCGCGGCAGGAGGCAGGGCCGCCTCCGCCGCTCTTTCCTTACGCCAGGCAGTTAGGTTGACGGCAAGCGCCGCCACGCAGATGTAAGCCACACCGGCGGCGAGCATCTTCGGAGAGAGCTGCAGCGCCTTCCGCCAGTGCCGCCGGAACCAGCGCTCTGCGGCCGACGCAAGTCCCGCGGCTAGGATGAGTGCGGAATAGGTGACGAAGCACCGCGTGAGCCAAAGCCAGTCGAAAAACGCCAGGAAGCACAGCAGCCCGAACAGCAGGCGCACCTGCGTCACCTTCCCCGTGCGGAACACGCGAAAGCAAACCTGGACCACCAGCGCCACTCCGCCCGACACTAGCAGGGCTACTAGCGGCGAGAGATACAAGATGGCCGGCTGAGCCGTGGATTCGAAGAATCCATGACCAGCCCACCGGCCCGCCTGCCCACCATAGAACCCCGCGCCCTCGAGGATTCCCGTGAATGCTCCCATCGAGAGAGCTAGAAACAAAAGCTCTCGAAAATGGATCTCTTCCTGCGGCTTACCGCCCTGCAGGTCATTCGTCACCCTCACTCCATCCTCCTCCACTCGCTCATTTAGTGGCTGGTTGTGGCCGGAGGCGTTCATCGCCCCGGTGAATTCCACGACAAGGACGCCACATCAATCACCCGACCCTCCGGATGCAAGGCTTTGGCCCACCGCATCCGGCTGGCTGATCCTCAAACTGCATCCCGCTCGGCGCGTCCGCGTACTCCGATCGGGAAGGCACTGCATCGCCTCCGCCACGACGCGCCGGCCTTCCGGCGTTTGCGCCAGATCATTCTGCTCCTTCGGATCTATTCTCCACTCATAAAGCCGCGCGCGCACTCCTCCCGTTACGATGAAGTGCCATCGGGCGTCAAGCACTGACTCCATTGGCTCGTGGGGGCTCCCCTCCGGCCCCGCCCTGCGTGGGACCAGTTCAGACAAAATTAATGCGCCGCCTCCGCCTGCCGAATTTCCATTCCAGAATTCGGTGAGCGAGGGACCCGGAAATAGCCCGCCGTCTCGGCCGGAAACCAGCGCCATCACCGTGGCGGGCAGCCACGCAGTGCTCACCGGGTCGGAAATCCGCACGCCCGCAGGCACGTGTCCCGGCCACTCCACCAGCAGCGGCACGCGAATTCCTTCCAAATACAGTGCATTGCAGTGCGTGTACAGCCTATGCTCGCCGAAAAACTCGCCGTGATCGGAAACGATGGCCACCAGCGTGTCTTCCGCCAGCCCCCGAGCCCGCAACGCTTCCATGAGCGCGCCGATCTGAGAGTCGATGTAAGCGATGCCTCCATCGTACGCGTCGCGCTCGTCCTGCACGTCCCCTGCTTTCTCCAGCGTGTCCCGGTCGCCCCACGGATTCAGGATTCCCCCCACGTCGGGTCGGCGGGCAAATTTCCCACGGAAGGGGGCCGGTGCCAGGTAGGGCGCGTGGGCATCGAAATAATTCAGCATAACAAAAAACGGCCGGCCGCCTTCCTGTCCGAGCCACTCCAGAAAATGGGCATTGATCTGTTCCGCCGGCTTCCTCCCCGGTACGTCGAAGTGGCTGGTTTGCTCGTACAACATGGTGATCAGCCGGCCGTACATGGTTCGGATCAACGAATCGGCCAGGCTCTCCGACGCCCCATCGAAATGTTGAAATCCCCGGCCGAACCCGTTCTCCGGTGAGAAGAAGTAGGTGTTGGCAGAGAAAGCGGCCGTACGGTAGCCGCGCGCCTCGAACGCTTCGGGAAGGGTCAGGTAGCGCCCGTCATAATCCACCACTTCGGCCCCGTGCTCGAAGGGGAATCGTCCCGTCAGCAGCGACGCGTGGGCGGGCAGCGTCCACGACGAGGCCGATATCGCATTCTCGAACAGCACGCCCTGCGAGGCGATTCGGTCCAGATTCGGCGTTGTTGTGCGCGAGTAGCCGAGTCCCGACAGATGGTCGGCGCGCACCGTGTCCATCACGATCACCAGAACATTCGGCGCATCCGGCGGAGCAACCGGCATTCCTGCAGCCGCAACCCGCCCTGACTCGATACTGCTCCAGTTCACCGCGCAGACCACAGCTACCAATGCTGCCGCCAGCGCTGGCAGGCTCTTCCTCGCCAGCCACAGCAGGCGCCCTCGCTTCGGCCATAGCACGCGCAACAGCACGGAGGCGACGCCGGCCGAGAGGATAGCTGTGTACGGCGGGTCCATCACCCGGTCCAGGGCGATGCAGAGGCAATCGAACACGAGCATGAAGACCAAAATGAACAGCACGACCTTTCCCTGCGGGATCTTCGGCGCCAACCGGCTGAGCCAAGCCGCCAGAAACCCGGCGGCCATGAACAAAACCACGTCGGTCAGTGCGGACACGTATAACATTCGCGGGGAAACCAGGAACATGCCGACCGTGCCGCCTGCCAGCGGAGTCTTTTGGACCCAGCGCAGCCCCGCACCCTCCACCAGGCCGGTCGAGAGTCCAAAACTGGTTGTCAGGAAGAGCAAATCAGAAGTGCAATATGACTCGCCCGGCCAAAACTGGCCCTCTGCCATGAAAACTTCCTCCCCGATGGGCGCACGTCATTATCGCCCACAATCTCCCGCGGCGTACAGGGGTATGCAGCCAAAATTTCCCTTCTGGAATGGGCACCCCTCCTTTCTATTACCCAAACGGGGGCAGATTGTTGCGCTCATACCCGGGCCGTCACACGGCCTCAGTCTCTCTCAGTATCTAGCCGGGGTTGTTCCGGCCCTGGCCTGCATCTTGCCTCCTGCCGTCAATTTCGCGCGCTCCTCGCGCCACGCCGTAAACGCGTATGCCCCCAGCGCCACCATCAAGGGGTCGATCGGCCGCCGATGGTAATCCTCCGGATGCGTGAGGTAGTACACGACAGGGAAAAAAAGGAACACCAGCAGGAACGGCATCGCCCGGCTCGGATCCTCGCGCCACGCGCGCCAGAGTCCCAGAAATCCCATCACTGTGAATCCGGTGCAGAAGAGTATGTTCGCCGGATCGAAAGGCTCTTCCGCCAGATACCGTCGCTCTAAGCTCCAATAGCCCGTCCAGATGTACACGATCCTCCGAACTGTCGCCAACGCGTACTGCCCCGGATGCGCTTCGATATACTCTCTGCCCTCTCTGCCTTTCTCGGCCACGTATCCCGCCTCGCCCAGTTCCTCAAACTCGCGCCATTCCGCCTCGTTGTCCGAAGGGTGATAGCCGGGCGGACCCCAGTGCCAGCCGTCCTTGTTGTTCCCGCAATACAGCTCGAATCCAAAGTTCCCGCGGAGCGGGATCAATTTATGAAATACCCGGTAATTCCGGACGGTCCACGGCCCCACCAGCGCCATCACAGCCAGCACCGCCACCGTCGCCGGCCACAGCCAGCGGGCACCCAGCCGCCATCGGCGATAACACATCCACGCGCCCAGCACCGGCAACACCGACATGACGATTGGATCCGTCAACGCCGCCATCCCCGCAGCCGCCCCGAACCAGGTCCAGTCCCATGCGCTCCCGGAACCTTCCAGTCGCAGCACCAGGAAAAATGCGAAGGCCAGGAGCAGAGTGGCCAGCGTCGTCGGCCAAATGAAATCCGCCGAGAAGTAAATCGAGTACGGGAAGAAAGCCCAAATCCAGCCCGCCACCCGCGCCGTCCTCACCCCAAATCTCTCCCGCGCGATCAGACAAACGGGGATGCAGGTCAGTGCTCCAAACAGGCAATCCGAACTCAGAATGACGAACAAGGAAGCCTTCGTGTAGATCCCGAAAAGTTTGAAGATGCCCGCGACAAACACGGGAAACACCGGTGTGAGCCAGGCTGTTGGCCCGGTATCCCCGAACAAGGGGTTGCCGAAACCCTGTCCCTCGACCAGCGACCTCGCAATTCGGCCCACCTCTCCCGCATATTTCCAGTAATCGCGGTCTGGATTCAGGTGAGAGGGATAGAGAAACCCGGCCACCACCAGCCGCAATGCCAGCCCGGCGAGCACCATCCACACCCAGCCGCGCCACTGCGCCTTCGAGTCGCTCTGCGTTTCGCTTCCCCGTTGGTCCACCGCTGATTTTCCTGCAGATCTTAAACTCATGCGCACGTCCGCACGCGCCGCCTCAATCCAGACGGCACACCTGCGCCTGCGCATTCCGGTAGGGACATTCCATCCCGGCGATGCCGGGCTGCTTCACCAACACCCAGTTCACTCCGTAGCGGAGCTTCAAGTCCTGATAATCGGCGGGCTGGAACTCGTTCCAATCCTCCACTGCCCTAAGACGGGCCCACCAGTCCTCGGCCAGCGATGGAAACATGGCAACCGCTCCGCTGTCCTTCACCGCATCGACCAGCATACTTCGTTCCGCGATGGCGCGGAACGACTGCTGGTCCTCTCCTGGGTCGTCCATGTACCAGGGATCTAGCGCGAAGTACGCGTCCACCGGCGTATTCTTCCGCACCCAATCAAATGCCTGAACCCAGCCGTTGCGGCTCGCGGCGCCGGGCCACTCGATATGTGCCGTCGCCGGAAATTCAGCAAACTGCGCGTACGCCATCACCGCACACAAAGGAACAAACAGCACCAGCCATCGCGCCACGCTGCGTTTCAGCACGAACTGTCCCGCCATCCCCCCCATCAGCAGGACTAGAAGCACGTAGGCCAGATGCAGGCTGCGCAATGGTTGCAGCCGCGCCAGGGCTTCAAACCGCTCCGGAATATCCAGCAGCAGTGCCCCCACGAGCGACACCAGGATGAATGGCACCAGGCACCGGCACAGCAGTTCCACATTCCGCATCCGCCCGGCCCGCGCGATCCGCCCGAACCACAAAAACGCAGCCACCGGCGCGAAGATCCCCACCCAGCCATACCAGGGCCACTCCGTCACGTAGTGGTACGAATGCAACACCGCGGCCTGGTGATACGCCTCACTCGGCTGCTCGAACCAGAACCCGGGCACCAGCAGCGCGGCAAGGCCCTCCGCCTTCATCCCGCGCCTCTGATGCCACGCCAGCAACATCAGGAAAAACATCCCGTAAATCGGCATCAACGGATGGATCAGCCCCGCAGCCAGCAGCCAGGCAATCGCCCCCACGTAGCGCCGCTCGAGTGCGCACGCCACCGAGAACATCCCCGCGAAACTGGAGAACGATCTCGGATTCACATATTGGTCCATCAGGAATAGCGCCGTCCCCGCCACCGGCATGGTCAGCAACGCCGCCACCAGCCCCACGCTGCACCAACGCGCCGCAGGCTCCTCGAAACACAAACACGCCGCCTTCCAGCATCCCAGCAAGAACAGAAAGATGCACAGCGAGTGCCACGCGAGCAGCACAACGTCCAGGGAGAGGTGAGACGCTTGAACGCTCGCCGCAATCAGGCGGGGAAACAGCGTCAGCCCGGCGTGAGATTCGAAAAAATCCGCGCCGTGCGGATACAGCGCGGGATTCAGCAGTTTCTTCGCCGGCGGAACATAAAATGCCGCGTCCTCTGTGTAGGGATGGTACCCGTGGACAAGCAGCGCGGCGCCGGTCAGCAGCAGAAGATGGAAAGCCGGCCGGACCTTCAAAGGGAATCTCCGGGCCAGCTCGCTGCAGGTGAGTCGCGCGCTTCAAACCGGAGGCGCACCGCCGCTTCCGACGTGGGCCGAATTCGCGGACCGCGCGCCCGCCGCACTATTTCGCTGCCGCCCGCGCTTGCAGGACCTGCGGCTCTTCAGCCCGGCCCGTGTAGTAACCCTGATCCAGCTTTCTGGCCCGTTCGCTGAACATGCGGAACTGGGCCAGCCCGGCTTTTTGCAGAGCAAACTTCGCTGTGGTCGCCAGCACCCCGAAGCCGTACTGGATGCTCCGCCGGAAGTTGATTGACGAGGCCTCTTCGAAGTATTTCGTCGGGCAGGAAACCTCGCCAATCCGCAATCCGAAATACACCGCCTGGGCCAGCATCTGGTTGTCGAACACGAAATCATCCGAATTTTCCAGCAGCGGCAGACGCACAAGCGCCTCCCGGCTGAACCCGCGGTACCCGGTGTGATATTCCGAAAGCTTCGCGCGCAGAATCAGGTTCTGGAATGCCGTCAGCATCCGGTTGGACAGGTATTTGTACAAGGGCATCCCGCCCCTGAGCGCCTGTCCCCCAAGGATTCGAGAGCCCAGCACCACGTCGTACACGTCGTACGCGATCATGCTGGCAATCGCCGTCACCAACATCGGCGTGTACTGATAATCGGGATGCACCATAATCACTACGTCCGCGTCTGCGTTCAACGCTTCCCGGTAGCAGGTTTGCTGGTTGCGCCCGTAACCGTAGTTGGCGTCGTGACGGAACACTTTCAATCCCAGCCGCGACGCCACATGCACGGTTTGGTCGGTGCTGTGGTCGTCCACCAGGATGCGCACATCCACCAGCGCCGGCAGGTCCCTTACCGTCGCTTCCAGTGTCTTCTCGGCGTTATACGCGGGCAGCACAACAGCCACCCGTTTCCCGTTTATCATTTTCCCCTGCTCTGCTGGGCTGGCGCAGTCCCGGCAACGCGCCTCTCGTCGTTGTCCAACATTCTGACTGGCTCTCCCTGGAAACTCAAGCCGCGCCCCGCGCGCACCGCTCCAGTTGTGATAGCCTCGCCCTGCTCATGGCAATCCGCAGTGATGCGTCGTCCGAAACGCACCGCTTTGGCCCCCGTCCAGTATTCCTCTTGTTCGGCCTCACCGTTGCAGGAATTCTTATCCACGGTTACCACTACGGATTCGACGACCAGTCCGTCTATCTCCCCGCCATAAAAAAGACCCTCGATCCGGCGCTTTACCCCTTTGACGCCGCCTTTTTCCTGCTCCAAACCCGCCTGGGCTGCTTTGTTGAAGCGATTGCCGCCAGCATTCGCATTACGCACCTTCCCATCGACTGGGCCCTGCTGGCCTGGCACTTTGCCTCCCTTCTTTTGTTGTTCTCTGGATGCGGGAGGCTCGCCTGCCGTTGTTTTCTCTCTCGGGCAGGAGTTCGCGGAAGCCTGCTTCTCCTTACCTCGCTCCTCACTCTGCCTGTGGCCGGGACCTTCGTCGTCCTTTGCGAGCCCTACCTGCACACACGCGCTTTAGCCACTGGCTTTCTGCTCTTCGCCTTCGTCGCCATTCTCGAAAGGCGCCTCGTCGCCGCCGTGTGGATCCTGCTCGCAGCCTTGACGCACCCCGTTATCGCCCTTCTCGGCATGTGGCATCTCGCACTGCAGGCCTGGCCTGTGCGAACACAAACGAATGCGCAATCACCCGCTCCTGCCTTCACTGCTCTCGCTCTCGCCGCCGTTCCCGCTGGACTGCTCGCTCGCTGGTTTGCCGACCCTTCCGACCCCGCCTGGCGCGCTGCCCTTTCCGGCCGCCGCTATCTCTTCCCTGCGCAGTGGACGTGGTACGAATGGCTCGGCGCATTCGCCCCGCTTGTGATTCTTCTTCTCTACGCGCGCTTGGCCCGCGCTCGCGGCCTCGATGTGCTCGCGCGCATCTGCCGCCGCATGGCCATCTCGGGTGGCATTGGCGTCGCCGCGGGGCTGATCGTAGGTTTCACACCGGCGCTTCTGCCGCTCGTGCCCCTCGAACCCATGCGCACCCTCCATCTGGTGTATCTCATTCTGGTCCTCGCAACCGGCGGCCTTGGCGCCCAACTGCTTCCCCAGCCCTGGAAACTCGCGAGCGCCGCGCTGCTTTTTCCCCTGGCTTTTGGCATGTTCCTCGCGCAGCGCAGCGAACTCAGCGCGAGTCCCCACTTCGAATGGCCGGGCGCTGCTTCGCGCAACGACTGGCTCCAGGCCTTCATCTGGATTCGCCTTCACACCCCGCGCAATGCCCTTTTCGCTATGAACCCGGACTATCTTCGGCTGGATGGCGAAAACGAGCACGGTTTCCGCGGCTTGGCCGAACGAAGCCAGCTCGCCGAGGCCGCCAAAGATCGCGCCGTCGCGCGCAATATTCCCGCGCTGGCCTGGCAATGGAGGGACGAGGTCCGCGCGCAGCAGGGGATCGAGGAATTTGATCTCGAACGGCTTTCGGAATTGCGGAGAAGTTATGGCGTCACCTGGCTGCTGCTGCGGAAGGCCACGGGCCGCGCTGCCTCTCTGTCCGCTCTGGACTGCCCCTACGAAAATCCCACCCTGCGTGTCTGCCGCGCTCCCTGACCCCTTTCGTGCGCGTCCGCGCGAGCGCCCCGGCCTCGAGGTGTGGATTAATGCCCCTGCTTCTTCGCTTCTTTTTCCGCTCTCTCCACTGATTTGCGAAATCTCTTTCGGTAAGGCTCGAGCTGCGCCGCCTGCCGGTACTGTTCCAGCGCCTCCTGCCACTTCTCTTCTCTCTCATAAACAGTGCCGAGCCAATCCCGTCCCTCCGCCTGGCTCACCGAATCCGAATTGCCCGGGTACTCCGCCAGGAACCTCTTCAGCTCCGTTTCCGCCTGGTCCAGCTGCAATCCACCGATCACGCGCGTTACGGCACGGTAGAACAGCAGTCGCGGGTCATCGGGCGCCACCGAGTGGACGGCATCCAGCACCCGCGCCATGTTCAGCGAGTCGCGCTGGTGCTGGTAGAAATCGAGCGCTTCCAGATAGAAGCGCACCTTGGACGGATGTTTCTCGAGCAGCATCTCATATTCTTTTTGGGCTTGCTGCGGCTGTTCGGACCCTCGATAGAAATCCGCCATGGCCAGCATGCCTTCCAGGGGATCGAGCGCCGCGATGGCGTCCACCTGCTGCCGTGCCTTGTCCTTGCTTCCGCCCAGGAACCACGGCGCTTCCACATAATATTCCGCCAGATCCCGCCGCGCCGCGATGTTCGTGCCGTCCAGCTTCACTGCGGTTTCCAGTGCGTGTCGTGTCTTCCGCGCGAGGAAGAAACTCGATTCGATCTCCGCCTTCCTCCCATACGCGCGCCCCAGCCACATCTGGAAATCGGAGCTCTGCGGGTTCAGCCGGCAGGCGTCCTCCGCGGCGCGCACCGCCAGGTCGTAGATGCCCAGTTCGTAGGCGCTTCGTGCCAGCCAGTAATGCAGCACGGGATCCTGCGGAGTCACCTCCACCGCCGCCTGCGACGCCCTCTGCACCTGCCGGTAATCTCCGGCTTCAAACAGCTTGCGCAGCTCTTCGCTGTTCATCGCCGCGCGCCGTTCCGCGAGCATCGGAATCGCGGCACAAAACGCGCTCACGAGCAGCAACCCGATTGCGCACAGCCGCACCGTCCGCGCCTCTGCCCTCGGAGGCTTCTGACTGGGAATATTCATGGATTCGAGCCGGCCACCCAGCGCCTTAACTCCCCACCGAGAGCCTCTGGATAACGGCTCTGACTTTGATGCCATCGGCCAGGTCCACGTCGCCCGGAAGCGCTACCTCTTCGCCTTCTCGGACACCCTCGATCACTTGATAATCCGAAGCGCTGCTGATTCCCAGCCGCACCTCGCGGCGGTGCAGTAATTGCGTCGTGCCGCCCAGTCCCGCTTCTTCCACCACATACACATAGCGATGGTTGCCTTCGTCCCTCACGGCGCCGCGCGGCACCACAAGCGCGTCCTTCGCCTGCCGCACAATGATTCTTACGCTCACGTTCGCGTTCGGCAGCAGATTCTGGCTCGCGTTCTCCACCGAGCAAAGCACCTCGCCCACCGTTCGCGTATTCCGCGGCACCACCGTCTTCGGAATCTGCTCCGTGCGCCCCTCCCAGCTTTGATTAGGCAGCGCGTCCCAGTTGATCAGCACGAGCTGGCCGGGTGACACCGGCCCCAGCTCCGGCTCGTCCACGAACGCGCGCACTTGCAACCGCGCCAGGTTGCCGATCTCCGCCAGCAGGTCGCCCGTGTGCACGTAATCCCCCACGTGCACCGGAAACAGGTACAGCGTCCCGCCGATCGGCGCGGTCAGGTTTCCCTGCCGAACCATTTTTGCCAGCGAGGCAATGTCTGCGCTGGACCGTTCCACCTGGAGTTGCGAGGTCTCCACCGCCAGACGCGCCCGCCGCGCCAGATCTTCCTTCCGCGCGGCAATCTGTTTCCCAGTGGCCTCCGCCTGCGTCAGTGCCAGCCGGTTTTGGCTCACCTCTTCCTGGGTCGCTGCCTGCTGCGCCGCAAGCCGTTCGAGCGCCGTCTGTTCGGCTCGCAGGCGTTCCAGCTCCGCATCGGACTTCCGCTGGTCGGCTTCGAGCTGCGCGCGCTCGTCCGGCGGTCCTCCGGCACGCGCCGCGCGCAGGGCTTCTTCGGCATCCAGCAAGGCCTGGCGGTTGCGCGCGAGCTGCGCCTCGGCCTCCGACGTATCCAGCTTCAGCAGCGAATCTCCGGCGCGGACCTGCTTTCCCTCCGTCGCTCCCACTTTTGTCACGAATGCGTTCAATTCTGCCCGGATCACGGCTGGATCAATGGCCTCGACACGCCCGTTTGTATTCACGACCTCCGTCAGGTCTTGTCGTTTTACCAGGATCGCGCCCACCCCAGGCACCGGCGCACGCCGGCCGATCCACACCAGCACGCAAACGAGCACGGCAACCGCCGCGGCGGCAAGCGTAAGCCGGCGTATTTGGGGCTTCATCGTTCCGCGTCCCGTCTGTCGCTATTCCTCGGCCAATCTCGAAAGTGTAGCAAACCGTTCCGTACCCTGCCTACGCGCCAGCGCGGTCCAGAAACCAAAAGCAAAGTTCGCGCGAGTTCTGCAGGCGGCATGCTCCGAATTACCGGCCCGCTGTGACAGCCGTCACTCTCCCGGCCATCCCGCTGTGATAGGCTCGCCGCCTCGGGTCGCTTGATGTCATCCGCAACAGACGCCGCAATTACCGGCGCATCTCCCCGCGGGCTGCGCAGCGCGCTCCTTCGGATCGTCGCCGCCGACCGCGTCCTCACGCGCCCGATCGACCTCCTGGCCTTCGCCGCAGACGCCAGCTTCTACCGCCTGATTCCCAAAGCCGTGGTGCTGGCAAAGGGAACTGAAGAAATCCGGGCGCTCTTCCGCTTCAGCCACGATTCGCGCATTCCGCTCACCTTCCGCGCCGCGGGTACCAGCCTTTCCGGACAGGCGATTACCGACGGCATCTTGGTCGAAGCCGCGCGCTACTGGCGTGGTGCGAAAGTGGAGGACGGCGGCAAAAAAGTTCGCGTTCAGCCCGGCATCATCGGCGGCCACGTAAATCAATTGCTCCGGCCCTTCGGCGTCAAAATGGGCCCTGACCCCGCCTCCATCAACGCCTGCATGATGGGCGGCATCCTGGCCAACAACTCCAGCGGCATGTGCTGCGGCGTCGCGCAGAACGCCTACCATACGCTCGATTCGCTCACCTTCGTTCTCCCCTCCGGCACCATTGTCAACACCGCAGCCCCCGATGCGGAAACGCTATTCCGCTCCCGCGAGCCCCGCCTGGCTCACGGCATCCTCGAATTGAAGGCGGAAATCAACGCCAATCCCCTCCTTCGCAATCGCATACGCGCAAAATACCGGATGAAAAACACCACCGGTTATTCGCTCAACGCCTTCGTGGATTTCGAAACTCCCCTCGACATTTTCCAGCATCTTCTTATCGGCTCCGAAGGCACTCTCGCGTTCCTGGCGGAAGCCGTGCTCAACACCGTGCCCGATCTGCCCGTAAAGTACACCGGCCTGCTTCTGTTTCCCGATCTCCATTCGGCCTGCGCCGCCATCGTGCCGCTTCGCGACGCGGGCGCCAAAGCCCTGGAGCTTATGGACCGCGCCTCCCTTCGCTCCGTCGAAAACGAGCCGGGCATACCTCCTTCCATCAAAAATCTCTCGCCGGCCGCCGCGGGCCTTCTCGCCGAATTCCAGAGCGCGAACCTCGGCGAGCGTGCCTCCATCGAGCAGCAGGCCCGCGAGGCAGTGCAGGGTTTGCGACTGGTCGAGCCTGCTCGCTTCACGTTCGATCCCGTCGAGCAGGCCCAGTTCTGGAAAATCCGCCAGGGCCTTTACCCCGCCGTCGGCGCCGTGCGCAAGAGCGGCACCACGGTAATCATCGAAGACGTGGCCTTCCCCGTCGAACGCCTCGCCGACGCCACCATCGACCTCACCAAACTCTTCGCCA
>JASHSV010000004.1 GCA_030038535.1 Candidatus Acidiferrales bacterium | reverse complement strand
GACTCCAGCATCGGGGTGCTCAGGATCAGCACCTCCTGTCCATTGGTGGAATCAGTTCCGTCGCAAGCCACATAGACATAGTTGGCGTCCGCAGCCACGCCCGCGGGAGTGGAGCAATTGCTCGTCGCTGGATACAACGCGAACGGCGAGGTTGCGGTAAGCGTGTTTGTGATGGTGTCCACGACGTCGATCTGCCCGGCCGGATTCCCCATCACCATCAAATCCTCGGTCACGATGGCATACCGGCCGTCGGGAGTAACAGCCACTCCGTTCGGCGTCGCGCCCCCGCTGGTGGCGATGGACGCCACCGACGCGTTGCGCGCAGCGGGCATCGACGTGGAAGCTGCCGACGTGCCGAATACCTCGATCGTGTCGGTGAACGTGCCCGCCGCATAGGCGTAGGCATTAAGCACGATCAAGGAATAGGCACTCGAACCGGAATTCCCTGGACCCGTAACGCCGTTGCCCGGATCCTCGACGCAAACATCGAACGCCGAGCCGCTATCCGTTGTGCTGGGCGAGGTGGGACCGGACGCGCCGGACGAGAATTCGCCGGTCGAGCCAGCGATCATGGTGCCGGGGGGCATTGTGCCGGCCTGCACCGGACACGACATTCCCGAGGATCCCGATTGGACCCAGGCTACGGCAGCACCGCTGCCCGTCCCGGGAACCACGCTGAATTCGACCATTCTCTGCGCCATGCCCCCGCCGGATGCAGCCAAGCCCGTGACGCTAGGCGCGAGGCTATACGTAAAGGTGGTAGACGATGGAGTGGAGGCAACCACGAATACGCCGTTGTAGCCGGCAACGCCCACTCCGGAGATCGTCACAGTTTGGCCCGCCACCAATCCATGCGGAGTGCTGGTAGTGATAGTGACCGTGCTGCCCGTCTCCGTGGCACCGCCAGGCGATGCGGCGATATCCACCACCGGATACGTCTGCGGGTAGGGGTAATTGATCAGGCCGTTGGGAATGCCGGTCTGAATCGTCGCAATTTGCAGCTCGGGATTGATCGTGAGCGACGAAGTCGCCGAGGCAGAGCCGGCAGCGGATGCGCTGTTGGCTTTGTCCGTCACAGTGACGCTGACTGACGCATAGTTGCCTGCGTCACCAGCCAGCGGCGTGCCCGTGATGGTGCACGTCGGCGTGCCCACCGTGAAGGTCGGCGTGGAGAGAGACACTGGGAAGCCGCTTGTCGTGCAGGTCTGCGCCGCAGAGTCCGCCCCTGTCAGCCCGCCGGTCGCATCCACCGTCTGTGAATAGGAGCGTCCGGCCACGCCGGTAAGGAATCCGGTCACCGGCGTCATCATCACTTCCGCGAAGCCCAGCCGCAGCGGCGGCTGAATCACAATCGTGTACATCGTGCTGTTGGCCGTGCCGGTCGAATCCGTCACCGTCACCGTGAACGTGCAGCTCGTGGTAGCCGGCGCGGTGGTGGAAGCGGTTGGCATGCCGGTGATCGTGCTGGTCACCGTTGTTGTGTTCATTTCCGTGGGCATGCTGAGGCCGGCGCAGTTGGCCTGCGACGAAAGAGTGTTTGTGAGGGTGAGTGTCCCCGTTCCGGGCGCGCCCGCCGTGCCTGCGCTCACCGCGAGTGAGTAAGCGCGGCCGGCCACGGTACCGGTGGTATCCGTGCTGCTCACACCGTCGTCCGCGGGCGACGTAATTGTCGTGGTAACCAGAGCCTGCGAATTGACCACGAGAGTACCTGAGGTCGGGATAGCGGCCGATGGCGGCACGGCGCTATCCCCGTTGTCCATAACGTCCACCGTCACGGTGGTCCCCGCGGTGACTAGCGTGGGGTCGCCGCTCAAAGTGCAGTCGGGCGCCGTAGTCGCCACTGTCAGGCCATCACCCATGTAAGTCGTCAGTACGCACATCAGGCTGGTCTGAACGCCCCCGCTGGTCACGATGGTCTGCGTCGGGTAGGTATCCGTTGCGTTCACAGTCCATGCGGGCAGCGTCCCCGGCAGTCCGGTCATGATCGTCAATGCTGGCTCAACCGTGAGCACCGCGGTGGCTGTCGTGCCACCTGTGGTCATCGTGACCGTGTTCGAAGGAACCACCGTGAGCAGCGTCAGCGGATCAGATATGGCAGTGTCCGTCGCGCTGAACGATAGGGTATCCATCTCCGAGGTGGTCAAACCCGCAGCATCGCTCAGCAGGCAGCTTGCGCCTGACGGGGCTACGGCAAAGCCCGTGTTCGTGCCCGCGGTTTCCATGACGGTGCACGCCGAAAGCGGCGCGTTGCCAGGTCCCGTCCCGCCCACATTGGTGCCCACGGGCGGCGGCGCGGTGCCCACGGCTGTGCCATATGAACGCATCGCCACAGCAACGGGCAGGTTGGCAGGAGGATTGTTGAAGGCAAATTCCTGACGGACATTGAACGCATACGTCGCGTTGCCGACGGCCATCGTGCTGTCGGTTACTGTGAGCATCGGCGTGGACATTCCCGCCGCGAGGGTGCCGGAAGCGGCGCTAAGCTCGCACGACGGCCTTCCCACAAGCGCCCCGCCCGATGGCACAGCCACCGAGTTTGGAGAGGCCAGCGTCAATCCCGCGGGAAGGTTCGAAGCCGCACACGTATAAGGCGCCACTCCGCTGCGGATAACCACATACAGCGTGTACGCGCGATTCGCCACTCCATCCGGCATCGTCGAAGCCACGAATCCCAGCGGAGCCGGCGGCGGTGGAACGCTGGCAATGCGCCCGGGCATCGACGCGTTATTGGCGACGGCCACCGGGCTGCCTCCGTTCACACTCGCGAAGGGCGACATGCTGGTGTCGTTGAAAACGTCCACGTCCTCCGCTGCCGGTATCGAGAAGAATGCTAGGAACGGGTAGGAACCCGACATCGACTGGGCAAACGCCACACCACCCGGCACACCCGAGGCGGGCAAAGTGAACGGAGACCCGGCGAGTTGGGCCGGAGTCGCCAGCGTATTGTCCAGCGCAGCGAACTGCATCGAACCTGGCAGCGTGACAAACACGTGCCCGTACGTTGGATCCGGGGCAACTGCGTCGGGATTGAAGCCAGTTCCGCCCAGGAAGACCTCGGTAACCAGCGAAGTGGTGCCCAGGAGCGTCGAGGAGCCCACGTTCGTCACGTTCACCACTTCAATACTCTGCGAATTCGTCTCCGTGGCCGAGCCGCTCCCGGACATGTCGGCAACCAGGCCGGACGTCGGGTCCGTATAGGTAAACGTCATGGCGCCGGTGACGGTGATGACATAGGTTCCGTTGTATCCCGTCAGGGCGCCCGCGATCACCACCGTTTCGCCCGTCTGGAATCCGTTATTGGCTCCGGTCGTGATGGTCACCGTATTTCCCGACTCCGTCGCGTTCGCAACCGAAAAGGAGATCACTGGCTGGTTGCCAACGCCGTTCTTGCTGATGTACGCATAGTTGCCGCCGGCGCTCGAGACAACCGCAATCTGTGTCGGGTCGCTCGTGGTCGGATCGAGAGGGAATGGGTTGGTGACCAACGGAGGGTCGCCGAGCACTGGCGCGGGCGGCAGCACGGTATTGTCGAGCACATAGAGCTGGTTCGTGCCATTCAGCGTCACATACGCGAGCGAATTATCGGCCTGAAGCGCGACCCCAGTCGGAGCGGAGCCGGCGCCCGTTCCGTAGAATGTGAGCTCCACGGGAGATGCGGGATTGGTGGTGTCGTAAATTGCCACGCCCACCGTCAGGGTGGTGTCCGTGCAAATCACGTACAGCCGGTCATGTCCCGGATTGCTGGCATTCGCCGTTGTAGCCATTTCCGTGGGCTGGCCGCAGCCCACGGGCAGTGGGACTCCCGCGCTGGCCGTCAGCATCACGGCGTCGATAGGAATGATCGTGTTGTTATGGAAATCCGCCACATACGCTTCCATACCGTTGGCGTGCACGGCAATTCCCCGCGGCACGGCGCCCGGGTTGATGGTGCCGCCGGCCGTCAGGTCGATCGACGCAGTCGCCGTCAGGGTCGTCGCGTCGATTACCTGTACCGTGCTGTCTGCGGGGCCGCTTGCAAACACATAATTCCCGAGAATGTCGATGGTCACGACGGAAGAGTTCAGTCCGATGGCCGCCGTGCTCGAGGTGCTCGCACTCTCCGCCGCGCAGACTTCGAACATCACTACGCCCGCATTTGTGGGATTTCCGTTAAGAAGTCCGGTCATGGCGTTCAACGTAAAGCCTGCCAGTCCATTCGCGGGAGTTGGAGCGGGCGGATTGCACAGGCCCACTGGTCCCTGGCCTGCCAAAGTCCACGTCGTCCCGCTGCCGCTTAGGCCGCCTGAATCCGTAAAAGTAATTCCCGGGTACGCCGTACCCTGCAGGCCAACGGGGATGCTGGCAGGAACCGTTATCTGAAGCGCCGAGAAGATGGTGAACCCGGCATCCGAGTTGGCCATGCCCAGGCTGGGCTGCGTCTGGTCCGCGCCGGGCGTATCCGTTACCTGAATGGTGATCGCGCCAGGGCCGAATGCGGCCGCCGGTGTGCCGGTGATGTTGCACGCCGCCGTGCCCGCTGCAGGCGATGTGCCGTTCCAGGCGATCGACAGACCATTCCACGTGGGTGTTGGCACGCCCATCACCACAAAATCGCAGGTGTAAGCGCCGCTGGTGTTGCCGCCCGTGAATGTAGCGGGCGCCGCGTTCGCCACTCCAGTTCCGGAAGTAGCGGGAACCGTCTCCGTAAACGCGCGTCCCACCACTCCGTTGCCCAGGTCGAACGGATTGTTGGTAAACGTGATGGCGGGATTGATCAGCAGGTTGTTTCCGGAAGTGGTGGAGTTGGAGCCGGCCGCCGAGTAGCTGCTCGGCGTTTGATTCTCCGTCACCGTGATCTTCACCGCGGCGTTGATTTGCGCGGTGGGCATCCCGGTCACCTGGCAGGTCGAGCCCGAGGAGGAAGCAGTGAGGCTCGTACCCGCCAGCGAAGCGGATGCGCAGGTGTAGTTCCCCACGCTTGCAGGATTCCCCGGAGATATGGCAATTCCGGTGAGCGAGTAGGGTGCCCCCACTTCGCCCGCGCCCATCATGAAATTCGCCAGGGAAACCTGTGTGTAGATCTGGATGCTATTCGAGCCGGCTGTCACCGACCCCGCTGCCGAGTAATTGCTCGGCGCCGGCGTTTCCGTCACCGTGATCGTGGGTGTGGCAGGGCCAAACGTGGCCAAAGCCTCGCCCGCCATGGCGCCCACTCCCGCGCCCGTCACCGTGCATCCCGGCGCGAGGTTGTTGTTGTTGTACGCGGCTGTCAAAGATGCGGCGATGGCGCCCGTTGCCACGCAGGTGTATGAGCTGGCACCCGGGTTGCCCAGCGAAATAGTCGAGGCCGTTGTCCCTGGGCCGGTGTTGTTATATACGGCGTCCACTTCCCCGTTTCCGAGGGGAACATTCCCTACCAGTTCCTGGTAAATCTCGATTGCATTCGACGTGGCCGTCACCGTGCCTGCGGCCGAGTAAGCGCTCGGCGCGGGCGATTCCGTCACCGTGAAGGTAGGCACAGCGCCGGCGGGAAGACCGAAGGTAGCCAACGCTTGGCTCGCCATCGCGCCCACTCCGGCGCCGGTCACCGTGCAACCCGCTCCGGCGCCCACGTTGCCATTCCAAACCGCTGTCAGTGAGGCTGCAATCGCTCCCGTAGCTGTGCACGTGTACGAAGTAGCTGCCGGGTTCCCGGGCGTGATCGTGGAAGCTGTGGTGCCGGGGCGCAGGTTGGAATACACAGCGCCAACTTCGCCCGCACCCAGGGGGATCGTTGCGGCCAGGGCGTTGAACATCTGAATGCTGTTCGAGGTGCCGACCACCATGCCCGGGGACGAGGACGCGCTCGGCGGGGTCGTCTCCGTCACTTGAATCGTCGTCGTTCCCGGACCAAATGTGGCGCCGGGCGTTCCGCTCACCGTGCAGCCCGCACCCGCTCCCATCGTGCCGTTCCACGTGGCCGTGAGGCTGTCGAAAGAATTCGTCGGGGGCGCGATCACGCACGTATATCCCGTGGAACCGAAGAAGCCTCCCGATATAGCCGGCTCCGTTGCACCCGCATTCAGGCTGGAATACGGCGCATTCACTTCCCCGTTGCCCAGGGTCACCGCGATGGCCAGCGCCGAATAGATCTGGAACATGTTCGTGGAAACGGTGCTCGCCATTGTCGAGGCGGAATCCGCGTTGCCCGTGTCGCTGGCGCTGATCGTCACCGTCCCGGGGCCGAACGTCGCGGTGGGTGTGCCGTTGATCTTGCAGGAATCGAGCACCCCGGGGCCGTTCGTGGGGCTCGGGTTTGTTCCACTGGCGAACTCGGTAATCGTCAGTCCATTAAAAGTTCTGGCCCCCTGAATCAGGCAACTGCCGGCCTTGATCGGCAGAATTCCGTTCGCGGTCTGAATTACCTGCCCTGGCGTGTAAGGCGCATTCACCTCCGCATTACCCAGCGAATAGCCGGGAATCGTCAGGGGCGCATACACGGTCACAGCGGTCGACTGCGAGGATGTCGCGGGCACAGGAGAATTCGGTGGCGTAGCGGCGGAGTCGCTGACTTGCAGCGTGATGTTCTGCGCGTTCACTGCTGCGGGAGGCGTGCCGGAAATGACGCAGGCGGTGCCCCCGGCATTCACGGCCGCGGAGAGACCATCTACGGTTGCGCTGGGCGCCGTTAGCGCGCAAGTGAAGGGCCCGATACCGCCAGTAAACGGAACGGAGAGCGTATATAGCGAGTTCATTTCTCCTGGCGGTGTCGGAGACGGGAAGGCTGAGAGCGTCAACTTCCCGGCAATGGTGAGCGCAGCGGTGCTCGACGCCGTCACCGGCGACGTCGTCGTCGTGGCATCGCCGAAGTCGGTCGCGCTGATCATTATCATGTTCGTGCCGACATCAGCGGGCATGGGATTCCCGGAAAGCGTGCACGTACCGGCCGGGCTCGGGCTCGTCGAGGCAGGCACCGTGCTGGTGAATGCCGAAATGCTCAGGCCGGTGCCAGCCGGCAGCCCGCTCACCGTGCATTTGCCGTTGATTCCTCCGATGCCGTTGTAAACCGTGAACGTCTGCGAATACGCCAGGCCCTGCTCGCCTTCGAGAGGCGTAAATGTAGCGCCGGTCATCGAGTTGGTAAACGTGAGCCGCGGGTTGATGGTCAGCGTGGTCATCGCCTGATCGGTCCCCGTGCATGTGCTCGCTCCATCGCACGCGAAGATTGTGTACGTCCCTGCAACGGGCGACGTGGCCGAAGTACTCGTGACCACGCAACTTCCCCCCGAATTGGGAGCGTTGCTTTGGGGCGTAACGCTAAGCCCGCCCGTAGTGGTCGGCCCCGTCGAAGCGGTGGTGAACGTGCAACTCTTCACGCCGTTCGTCCCGTTCTCCAGCACCAAGGCCTCGCTGTAGTTGGCGCCTGCTTCCCCCAGTCCCGCCATGGTGGAGAATGCAAAACTGGTGTTCACCATCAACTGAAACGTAATCCTGGAGATTTCCTGCGGCACGCTGCTGTCCGTGATGGTCACCGTGATCGTGAAGGTGACTTCGGCGACGGTCGGCGCCGGCGTGATAGTAACTATTCCTGTAATAACGCACTCTCCGGGCGTTGCAATCGTCGCCGGCACTGTCAATCCATGCAGCACATACATCGTCCCAGTTGGCGGCTCCGCGGACACGGAACACGTGTAAGGCCCCGTTCCACCCGAAAACGGAACGATGATTCCCGTCCCCATCGAAGCCTGTGCCACGGCCTGCCCGATCGTAACCGTCTGGTTCGCCGGGGCAGTAGCCTGCAGAGCCGTGCTCACCGGAAACGTTGTATTGGGAGGCAATCCACGGTAGCCGCTCGCGCAGCCGGACAGGACGAGCATGGTGCAAAGAGCCAACCCGAGCGTCGCCGTCGTGACCAAGCGCGAGGGACCGCCGCCGCCCCTTTGGCGGGCAACATTCCGGTTCAATCGTTTCGCAATGGATGTCGGCATGCCTAGCTTCTCCTGGAATGAGAGCGAACTGCGGGGCGATGAACGCACGTTAAGAACACCCGTAGAGCCACAACTACCCCTTGGCTGCTGATGGATTGGCAAGCTACTACAGGCATTTCAACCCGTCAAGGCAATTCACTCTTCCGAGGTCATCGGTTGCCCGATACTTCACCCCCAGTAGTGGAATAATTCCTTGACGCCACCTGCTGCTTGTGAGTAGATTCATCCCATTCGCCGTGTGCCGATACGTGGAACCGGCGCGCAGGGGATATGTCCCCGGGTGGACCTTGCTCACGCTTTCGAGCAGACACATACGCACGTGCCGAGTCGGCCCACTGCCGTATAGCAGCTATCATCTGTCTTCACGCGGGGGAAACGAATCATGAGAGCGCGCCAGCCCGGCTTCGCCATTTCTTTGGTCTTTGCCTTCCTCGTCTTGGCCGCTCCCCTTTCCGCCCAGACCATCAGCGGGATCATCGCCGGCCGAGTCACCGACCCCCAGGGAAAGCCGCAAAGCAGCGTGGCAGTCACGGCTCACAACCCGGGTACGGGGAGAGACTTCCCCGCCAGCACCGACGAACAAGGGTATTACCGAATTCTGGAAGTACCGCCTGGTTACTATGACGTAAGTGCCGAATTGGGCGGCTTCCAGACCGAAACGCACACCGATTCGCGCGTCGCCGTGGGCCGCACCACTGTTGAAAATTTCGTCCTCAAGATAAAAACCGTTGAGGCCACGGTAAAGGTCGAATCCACAGCCCCATTGGCGGAATTCGATAGCGCCACGCTCAGCTCCTCCTTCCCCGAGAGGAAGGAAACCGAGCTTCCCATGATCACGCGCGACGTGAACAACCTCGCCCTGTTGTCGCCGGGCGTAGAAAGTGTGCGCACGTTCAGCTTTGCCAGCACCCTGGTGCCCTTCTCGGTGAATGGTTCCCGGGGCCGCGACAATAACTTTATTATCGACAGCGTCGACAACAACGAGCCCTTGTTCGGTGGCGCGGCCACGCAGTTTACCAACAGCGACGTCTTCAGCGAGTACACCATTTTGACCGGCCAATTGAAGGCCGAGTTCGGCCGCAACAGCGGCGCCACCGTAAACGCCATTACCAAGCAAGGCTCGAATAACCTGCATGGATCGGCTTTCAGCTTCGGCCAGGGCAGTCCCTTTGACGCCCTTAATCAGGTGGAAAAGCAGGCCCTGCTCACTTCGCCCGAGCCCTTCTGGGATACCACCGTCGGCATGACTCTGGGCGGGCCGATCAAGAAGGATAAGTCGTTCTTTTTCATTTCCTACCAGTGGGATAGGCTTTCGGACAACCTAAGCGACGTCTTCCCCGTGCTTGGCAACTATCCGGCCACGCCAGCCGACCTGGCGACTCTGGAAGGACTGGAGACCTCGCCCGCCCTTCAAACTTTACTGTCCACCCCCTCCTTTACCAAGGTGCCCACCGAGGCCGGAACCCCCTGTTTTTTTGGCGCTGCGCCCGCTTCGATCATGCCGCAGCTTTACAACCAGGCGAATCCCTGCTTGAAGACGTCCACCGCAGTGCCGGTTTCGCCCACCGAATCTGTGAATTTTAACGTTTGGAATGTTCCCAACGCCAATACCTTCAACCTTCGCGACCACGAGGTCTCCGGCCGCTACGACCAGGTCATCAACAACTCGAACGACGTTTTCTTCCGCTATCTGATTGACGACGTCGCTTCTCCGCGCTTTCCGCTCAACGAGGCGGGTGTGGCGGCTTTCTCCGACATCGGGCTTCTCCCCGACTGGAAAACATTCACTCGCGCGCGCACTCAGAGTCTTTTGGGCGACCACCGCTTCCAGCGCGTGAATTCGCTCAATGAGTTCCGCGCCTCTTACAGCCGCGTCTCCCAAGGCCAGGGAACTTTTGGAGTTCCGCAAAGCCTGGAAAATAACGCCTCGGCAATCATCAAAGACAACTTCGACAATCCATCGAGCATAGGCAGCTTGGGCGGCCAGGGCGGGCTGTTCACTTCCGCCGGCGACCTGCTGACGCTGGGAACGGATTCTTCGCCCAGCCGCATCACCAGCAACACCTACCAGATCCAGGACAACTATTCCTACACCTACGGCCGGCACAGCCTCAAATTCGGCGTCAACTTTGTGAAAATCGATACCAGCGTGGACTCGGTGCCCGACGACCTGGGGTATTACCTGTATACGGGTTTCTTTACCGGAAACGGGTTTCAGGATTTTGTCACCAATCCCTTCTTTCCCAATCCGATTACTGGAATCGCGGCGAGTGACGCGTCCGAAGTTAGCCAGCGGCTGATCGACGTCCGAACCAACGCGCAGGGTTTCGTCACCGGCCTGGGGCCGAACGAAGTCACCATCAAGGAATTCGATCAGTTCTATTTTGCTCAGGACGACTGGCGCGCGCGCGACAATCTTACCTTTAGCTTCGGACTTCGTTACGAGAATTTCGGCCAGCCTATCAACAGCATCCACGATTTGAATTCAGCGGCCCCCCTTGTGAACACGGACAACAAGGATTTTGCGCCGCGGCTCGGCTTTGCTTACTCACCCGCGAAGAGTTGGGTGGTTCGGGGCGGTTACGGGATCTCCTATAACCCGCCGATCCTGGACATCCCCTTGCTCATCTGGCAAAGCGGGCCTGTCTCTCCGCTCATCAGCACGGATAATCTCGGATTTTCGCAGTTGCAGCCGACCGGCGCCTATCCGTCGCAGCCGATTCCCGTCGCTGACCTGGAGCAGACACTTCCCGCGGGCACTATAATCGACGGTTACACCACGCCTTTTGCCATCAACTCCGGCATGGTGCAGGGCTGCAGCTCCTACTTCGATCTCTACGACACCCTCGGAGGACCCGGAGCGACGGCGGTCGTAGGCAGCCGTGCCTACAACCCCAACGCAACGATTGAGGGCGCAATCGCCCCCGTCAACATTCCCATCGCCAATTGTTCGGAGCAAGACACCGTTTCGAAAAATTTGAAGAATCCCTACCTGCAAAGTTGGTCGCTTGGTATCCAGAAGGAACTGGGCTCGAATTACCTGTTCGAACTGGACTACGTGGGCAGCAAGGGATCTCGTTTATTCCAGCGCGTCGATCTGAACCCCTACGGCGGCTGGAACGAAGAGTGCGTAGCCAATATTACCAATTTCTTCGGCAGCATCGGCGACGCCAACCTCGCGCTGCCCGGAGAATGCCGCCTGCCCCGGCTCAATAACAGCCATGGAGACATTTTGGAAGTAACCAATGGCGGCAGCTCGAGTTACAACGCCCTGCAGGCCAGCATGAGCAAGCGCCTGAGCCGGAGCAAGTATTACGGCGATGCGACATTCTCGATTGCCTACACTTGGAGCCACCTCATTGACAACGCCAGCGAGATTTTCGGGCCCGGCTTCCTGACACTTCAGCCCAAGGACTTCGCCGGCTCGGCCGTCGGCCTTCCCATTCTTTTCGACCCCCTCGCAAACTCTCCGGTCGAGGCCATCACCCCGCTTTCCGAGGTTTCCAACGAGACCACAGGGAACGAACGCGGCAGTTCTTCGTTCGATCGGCGGCACCGCCTGGTCGCCCATTTTCTCTGGGAGCCCTTCCCTACCAGAAACTGGGCGCTGCGCGGCTGGCAATTAAACGGGGTCTATACCTACCAGTCCGGCCAGCCTTTCAGCCCGCTCAACGCCTCGCCGGAAAGTCCGTGCGCCGACGCCACCGGCGGCGGTTACGTGGGCAGCGTGCGCCCCCTGATTGGAAATCCAAACGCCCCCGTCAACAGCGTCGCGCTGATCGACACCAACCTGTCGATGAGCGCGGGCACTTCCTCCGTGCCGCTGGGCACGGATCCGAACTGCGTGCTTCCCGGCACAACCACCCCCACCGGGCCGCAAGGGCCGCTCCAATACGTGAATCTCCAGGGCCAGCCCATCGATCCAAAGACTGCGCATTTCGTGCAGATGCCCCTCGGTGCGATTCCCTCCGTTGGCCCAACGGCCGGCGGTAAACTCGGGCCCGTCAGCCTCATGACCGTAGAGGGCCTGGAGACGTTCAGTCCCGCGGGCCGCAACATTCTGGTTGGCCCCAATCTGAATAACCTCGACATGTCTCTGTTCCGCAATATCAGGCTCAACGAGCGCTTCCGCTTGCAACTCCGCTGGGAGATCTACGACATTCTGAATCGCGGCAACCTGGGATACTTCAACGGCAATCCTTTCGTTGCTGACGCCGCTGGAGCTTCCGCGTTCGCCTACTCCTACCAGCGCACGGGCGCCTCCATCACCGGCGGCATCCCGGAAAATGCCCTCGATGCGGTCACCAACCTTTGCAACGGCCCGACGCCGGGAAAAGCTACCCCAACCTGTTTCCTCACAGGCCGGGCGACGAATTCCACTTTCCTGAGCACCAGCACGATGAACACGGGCACACGCCGCATGCAATTCGGCGTTCGTCTAATCTTCTAGGCGCTGCTGTCTGACGAAATTTTTTGCTCGACCGGCCGGGAATCTGTGACGCATTCCCGGCCGTTCTTGTCTTCGCTCGACCGTCCGGCACCCAGCACGCGCCCTCGGGGAAATCACTGAATACCTCAACGCGACAACGCGTGATCCACTGCTTCGAAGTCGGGTGGAGAATTTGTTTTTGAGGTGGCGCTGCGTGCCAGGCGCTTGGAATCCCTGGCTGCGCGTCTGGCGGATGGAATCAGTTCACCCTGAGGGTTACCGCAGCCTTTGTCCTCACCGCGGTATTGTTCACTTTCGGAGCATTGAACTGCCAGCTCTTCTTGGCCGTGCTGCTCACCGCGCCGGAAGATCCCGAATCTCCTGCCAGCACTTGAGCGTCCGACACTTTGCCATCCGGCTCGACCGTCACCAGCAGTGACCAGCTGCCCTTTGGCAGGGACTGCAGTGCATCCGGCAGCAGCCCGCAATTCGCGCCCGACGTGAGTTTCAACGGATCATCCAGGTACTTCTGCCCTTGCATCGAGCCCGACTGCACTGGCGCGGTGAATTTCGTATGCTGAGGCTGGTCCACCACGCACACGGCCGTCTTCATGCCCGCCTCGGCGCTGTCGATTTCCGATTTGTATGGTGCCGGATCTTCGCTCAGGCTCGTAAGTTTGGGGAGCAGAGCGCGCGCGTCAGAAAATTTGTGCTGGTCCTTCAGCGTGCGGATTTGTTTCACGATATCGTCCACCTGGCGTTGGTGCTCGGCCTTTTCGGCCGCCACCTTGTCGCTCGCCGCCTTCGCGTTGGCCGCGTCAATCTTCTCAATGGCCTGGGTAACCTGCCCCGAAAGCGTGCGCGCATCTCCGGCATGGCGCCCGCCAGCGCCGGCGATACTGTCCAGCGTCTGCTTGGCCGCCACCAGAGTGTTGCGATCGTTGCTCTTCGCCTGGCTTTGCGCCTGGTTATACGCCGTGTCCAGGTCGCGGCCGGATTTGATCTCGGCGCGCAATCCCGGGATGTCGTCCTTGTGCGCGTTGCCTTCCCCGATGGCGTCCAGTTTCTGAATGTCGTTCTCAGCCGAGCTGTAATCTCCGTTGCCGATCTCGGTCTTGATCTTCGGGAAGAGTTCGTTGGAGTCCTTCAAGTTCGTCTGGAATGCCGCATTCGCTGCGTTCTTCTCCGCCGTGGCAATCTTGTCGGGTAGCGCATCCACGCGTTTCATGTAATCGGCCGGCAAATTATTCTGGCTGGCGAAGGTTTTCAGCTTGTCTGCATCTTTGCGCGCGTCGTCGTACTTCTTGTTCGTGATGGCCTTGCTGGCCTCCAGCATCATGGCGTCGAACTGTTTCACTACGGCAGCCGCAGGTCCGGTCTGGACCACCGGAGGAGGCGGAGTCGGCGGATGCGTGGTCTCCGTCGAAGAGGGGCCTCCACTCGTGGCGGAGGTCGCAATCCCGGAAGTCGCTCCCGTCCCCGTTCCCGTCGTCTCGGCTGCCGGCTTGTGCAGCACGACGTAAGCGCCTACAGCGATCACTACCACGGC
>JASHSV010000072.1 GCA_030038535.1 Candidatus Acidiferrales bacterium | reverse complement strand
AGTTTGGCAATGTGACCCGCGTCAAAGAAGAGACAAGCGAGGTGTGGAGTTTCGTTTGGCTCGAGCAACTCCTGCAGGACATTCGGCTCGGCTTCCGCATGTTGCGCAAGTCGCCGGGCTTCACGGCTGTCGCTATCCTCACCCTGGCGCTCGGCATCGGCGCCAACACCGCCATCTTCAGCTTTATTGACGCGGTGCTCTTGCGCTCCATACCGGTGAAAGACCCGGGCCGACTCGTCGTCTTCAATTGGTCGGCGCATCGCAAGCTCGACCTTCACGGCCATAGCGACTACGGGGATTGCGCGGACCAAGCTGGCATCGGCGATTGCTCCTTCTCCATACCCTTCTCCAAAACGGTTCGCACGCAATCCGACTCTTTTTCTGGCGTGGCTGCATTTGCCGGGCCGATGGACGTCGACCTCAGCGACAACGGTGCCGCCAGCATGGTTCGCGGCCTCTACGTTTCCGGCGATTTTTTCTCCACGCTCGGGGTCAACACTTTCATCGGCCGGCCGCTCGCGCTCTCCGATGATTCGCCCTCCGCGCCGCCAGTCATCGTTTTGAGTTATGCCTATTGGGTCCGCGCCTTCGGTGCGGCTCCATCCGCCGTCGGCCGGACCGTTCGCCTCGATAGCACTACTGCCACGATTGTCGGCGTGGCCGACCCAAACTTCACTAATCTCACGCCCGGCAAGCTCCTCGATTTCTTCATGCCGTTCTCCCTCGCCGATACTGTTCGCGGAGAATCGTGGCGCAACCAAGACCTCCTCTCCGACCCGGCCAACTGGTGGGTCGTGATTCTCGGCCGCCTCAAGCCCGGCGTTTCCATCGCCCAAGCGCAAGCCGCCGCCACCACGATTTTCCGCGACGAAATGCTTCACGGCGCGCCGCCTTTCTTCAAATCCGAGGACGCTCCCGCCCTCACCCTTCTTCCCGCGCAAGCTGGCCTCAACGGCGAAACCAGCCCTATCGCGCCCGCCCTTTATGTCACCATGATCATCGTCGCTTTCATTTTGCTGATCGCCTGCGCCAACGTCGCCGGGCTCACACTGGCTCGCTCGGCCGCGCGCCGAAAGGAAATGGCCGTTCGCGTCGCGCTAGGAGCTGGCCGCGCGCGCATCGTGCGGCAATTGCTCACCGAAAGCATTCTTCTCTCTCTCGTTGGTGGCGCGCTCGGAGTTCTGCTTGCTGTCTGGGGCGTCGACGCCATTTCCAAATTGCTATCCAACAGCCCCGGTACACCGTTCTTGGCCATCCTCGCGCCAGATTGGCGTGTCCTCGCCTTTACCATCGCCATCAGTTTCGCCACCGGAATGCTTTTCGGCCTCGCCCCCGCCCTTCGCGGCTCGCGCGTGGACTTGACGCCACCGCTGAAAGAAAGCGCCTCTTCACTCCCCGGCGGCGCAGGGCACACGGGCCGCGGGTTGCATCTCGGCGACGCACTCGTCGTCGCGCAAGTCGCTCTTTCCGTCGTCGTCCTCATCGGCGCGGGACTTCTCGTGCGAACGCTGCACAATCTCCGCAGCATCGATCCCGGCTTCGACCCGCAAAATATCCTGCTCTTCGGCATCGATCCGGGTCTCGCCGGTTACACGGATCAGCAAACGCAGCAGCTGTATGACCATCTGCAGCAGCGCTTCGCCTCTCTTCCCGGCGTGGAATCGGTGAGCTATTCGGAAGACGCCCTGTTGGACGGAGGCTGGTCCGCCGGCAGTGTCCACATCGACGGCGCGCCGCCGAAGCAGTACGCCAATACTGGCGAGCTTCCCGTCGGCCTGAATTTCTTTTCCACAATGCGCATCCCCGTGCTCGCGGGCCGCAACTTCACTTCCGCCGACTTCGCTGCTGCCGCTGCGACCAACGCTCGAGAGAAAGCCCGCGACGCAGCAGCCGAAAAAGCAAAAGTCTCGCCTTCGGCGTCCACGCCTGCCTCACCCACAGCGCTCGATGAGGCCTACTACCACTCCGCGCCGGTGCCCCTCATGATCAACGAGGCGTTCGCGCGTACATATCTCGCAAAACACAATCCCATCGGCCTGCACATGAGCGACGCGCCGCGCGGCGATGCTGAGGTTGCAAATTCCGGCCCTGGCTACACCATCATCGGCGTTGTCGGCGATACGAAGTATGCCCAATTGCGCAGAAAGACTGCGCCGATCATATTTCTTCCGCTCGTGAGCAACGAAGCGCACTTCGAACTGCGCGCTGCCGCCAGTCCCACAGCGCTCGTGAAAAACGTCCGCGAAATCGTTTCGGAGGCTGGAGACAATTTGCCGCTCACCGATATCCGCACCCAAACGGAGCAGATCGACCAAATCCTCTTTCAGGAGCGCCTCATGGCGCGCCTCTCCAGCTTTTTCGGCGCGCTCGCTCTGGTGCTCGCGTGCATCGGACTTTACGGCCTGCTTTCCTACGAAGTCGCGCGGCGCACGCGTGAACTCGGAATTCGCGCGGCGTTGGGCGCGCAGCGTCGGGATCTGTTGCGCCTCGTCGTCGGCCAGGGGATTTTGCTCGTGCTCATCGGCGCAGCCATAGGAATCGCCGCGGCGCTCGGCGTTACGCGTTTCATTTCCAGCATGCTGTATGGCCTTCACGCGAATGACCCTGTTACCTTTGCGGGCGTCGCGATTCTGCTTACGCTGGTCGCGCTCACCGCCTGCTACATCCCCGCGCGCCGCGCCATGAAAGTCGACCCCATGGTCGCGCTGAGGTACGAGTAGTCCGTCGCGCATGTGAGCGACTAACCGTACTTTGAGCTTTCGCACACGAACGCCTGAGACTTGTGCGCATTTCTGGCGATTGTTCCCGAGTGACGGGCAACCCGGAAATCGTCTATTCCGACGCACAGCGGCTAAACTGGGTTGGAAACTGGCCTTTCGGACTTGGGCAAGCCTTGGGCAAAGAACCCAGTCCCTATCTGAGGTCTTGTGGCTTGTCTCGGGGCTAAACGCAACAGAATCCGCGAAACCTGGGTTTGACCTCTCACGCTCCATTCTGATGCGCCCTAGGCGGGCCCGGATTCCCATTTTGGGAATCGCATTTAGAGGCCTTTTCCCGGCCCTCCACTGCCCCACCCTGCCTCTTTTTCCCATTCGCCGTTTCTAGGGCTGTTGCCCAGTGGGCACACCCCAATTTAATGCGTGCCGTGGTGGGGCCGGTAAGGCCCCCGTGCCAGTCCGAGAAGACGGGGCCGGTAAGGCCCCCGTGCCAGTCCGAGAAGACGGGGCCGGCAAGGCCCCCGCGCCAGTCCGAGAAGTCCGACGGCCCCATCCCGAAGATTCGGGACCACTCGGCACCGGGCCGGTCGGCGAGGGGAGCACGGTCAAGGAAGTCATAGAAGATTCATGAGCTTTCGCTTGACAGAGGGGCGAAGGGCGGGTTTCAATATCTGTTCTAGTTGAGAATCACTTGCAACTGAGAGGTGATAAGGAACGGGGCAGCAGGTCCTTGGCCAATTAATTGCAATCCATTTGCAATTAGGAGCGTTTATCTTGTTTCCGCGGCCGGCGGGCCGCTCCGCAGCAAGCAGGGGTCCTAGGCCATACGCCCGCGTTGGCCCGCGCGACCAGACCATGGAGCTGCGGCGCCGGAAACAGGCAGGGCTTGGAGTTAACGGCAGATCCCGGCGGCAAGACCTTAGTAAGAACGCGCTAGGGGATCCATCGGAAATGCGAGGGCTGGCGGCTGGCGCATTAGGCCGGAGCCGGCTACTGGGCTCACCAGAACAAAGATGACGGATAGTTGGTACCTACGTCTGAAGGGGTTAAGCAGGGTCGTCGCGGTATTGACCGCGGTGGCGGGACTTCTATTGTCCAGCGGAGCTG
>JASHSV010000071.1 GCA_030038535.1 Candidatus Acidiferrales bacterium | reverse complement strand
CTGGGCCGCGGCTACGATGCGCTGAACTTGATCCCGTGGCTCCCGGCGATTCCGTGGCTGGCCTATCTGGGCGGCGCGATTTGGGTGGTGTGCGCTGCGGGACTCCTGGTCCAAGGGACTGCCGGCCGGGCGGGGCTGGTGCTGGGAACTTTGTTCGTTTCGTGCGCACTGGCCATCGTCCTGCCACGATATGTGTGGCACCTGGAGAGCATTCCCTTTCGCACCGTGTTCCTGGAGCCGGTGGCCATCGGCTGCCTTGCCTGGCTCATCCCCGCGCGCGGAGCGATTCCCGGCTGGCTCGCGTCCGCGGGCCGCTACGTTCTGGCGATTTCGCTCGTGGTGTTCGGCGCGGATCATCTGATCGGACTTCAGTTCCACGCGTCGTTCGTGCCGTGGTGGCTTCCGTGGCACACGTTCTGGGCGGCGTTTTTCGGAGTGGCGTTTCTTGCCGCGGCGGTGAGCATCGCATTCCGTGTGCTGGAACGCTGGGGAGCGGCGGGGCTCGGGTTGATGTTCGGAATCTGGGTGCTGACGCTGCACCTGCCGCGCGTGCTCGGCTTTCTCGGCGGCGGAGGGCTGCATGATCCCGATGAGTGGTCGAGCATGTGGATCGCGTTGGCGTTGTGGGGCGGAGCGTGGGCCGATACTAGAAAAGATTGAAGGCGAAAAGAACGTTGCCGCCTCTCGGATAGTCCTGCTCGCCGGCCTCACGAACTCGATGGAGGAAGAACTGTCCCTCTAGAGGCCAGTCATGGGCGGCCCGTCGTTCAGAGAGTGAGAGATGAGTTCGGCCCGACTCTCACCCCTCCAGCATCCCCACACTTCCATCCCCCAAAACCATTAGAACCTTGTGATGGCCCTTCGCAATACGCAGTCGCGAGTAGATGTAGCGATAGGCGCCGAGGCAGGAGCTCGATCGGGGGCTGATGAGAACGAGCCAGCGATCCGTACGGCGACCAACGCGGCGGGGACGTGTGCGGGACGGGAAGCTCAATAGTTCGAGCAATTCAGCGGTCATGTTGAAGAGGAGAACCGGGTCTGTGCCGGGATTGTGGACGAAGCCAAGCAGTTTTGGCGCGCGGGCAGAGGCGATTCGCACGAATCGAATGCGGGTGCGATTGCCGTGAATTGTGGCGCGGGCATCGCGGCGGGGCGGCCGCGACCCGAGCAAGGCCCGTATTTTATCTTCGAGGGCGGCAGCGGTTTTCGACCCCAAACGGATGGGAGCGGTGACGGTGAGCAACACGCTCATGCCGCCGGGGACGGATTTGGCAACGGCCGTCTGGAGGTGTCCGATGAGCCGGAACACTTCCTTGTCGAAACGCAGACGAGGCTTGGCGGGGTTGGTTGAGCCGATGCCGCGCGAATGGAGCGTTCTGAGGTCAACGCCAATGCGCTTGCCGGCGACGACGAGATGCGCGCTGTGCGGATTGGCGCCGTTTTCACAGACGGCTGAGAAGCGTTTGGCGACGGCATCGAGGGCCGCTTGCTCCTGCCTGGTGAATTGCCTCATGAGTCGTGGCCTCGCGTTGGCCCCCACGCCGCGGCGGGCGAGCGAGACTTATTGGAGCGGATGACCGCGGGGCGCGCCGATTATAAACCTGCGAACTGCGGGCCACGAGGGAGGGAAGCCCGCATCGGGTGACGGACGCCGGCGGGGCGCACGCACCGCCTTGTCACCAATGGGCGATTCCGCTAGGCTTCGTCAACCCAAAGACTGGAGACTTCGCCATGAGCCTCAGCGTAGCCGTCGTGACTCCCGAGGGGATTATTGTGGCCGGTGAGAGCCGGCAAACACAGGTGGTTGGAGGGGTGAACCGCGTCGCGTCCGAAAGTGGGAACAAAGTGTTTGTGCTCACGGATACCGTGCTGGCCTCCTCGACGGGATGGGCCTACATACAGCCGCAGGGAACCTCGATGATGCGCAATATCGCAAGCCTGATGGATGACTTCAAACCGAGCATTCCTGCCGGCGCGGGCGTGCAGGGGATCGCGGGACTGCTCTGGAGCCACTTCAATGCGGCATATCAACACCAAATCTCGCAAGCCCCTGCCACCGCGGTGCCCGCGGGGATGATGGCCTTGAACTTCCTGGTCGCGGGTTACGATCCCGGGTCCCGGATAGGAGTTCTGTTCCAGGTGGACGTGCCGTCGGCCTCGGCGCCGATGGCTCCTGGCCGGACCACAAACACACCGGGGCCGTGGTGGATCGGGCAGGCGGATGTGGTGGCCAGAATCATCAACGGATATGACCCGCGGACGCTGAATCTGCCCTTCGTCAAGGCAGCGAATCAGGCGGGCGCGGCAAAGAAGGAGCTCGATGGCCTGAGCTACGTGGTCGCCTGGAACATGATGAACCTGCAAGACGCGATTGACTTCGCGGTGGGCATGATTCAGGTGACCACTACGATCCAGAAGTTTACCGCCGGCATCGCGATGCAACTAGGCGCCGTGGCCGGCGTGGGAGGACCGATTGATGTAGCCGTGGCGCGGCCGGGGTCGAGCGTGCAGTGGATTCATCGCAAGGAATTGCACGCGTAGGCGGTCGAGAAGAACGGACACGAAAAACCCGTGCCTGCCCGATACACACGCCACTTGCGGACGGAGCCATGCCGGGAGCGCCATGGGATGAGCCGCAGCAAATCACTCTCGCGCCGTTGGCTCGCCTGTGCAGCGGTGCTGTGCGCGTTTGCGTCCATCGCCGCGGCGCAGTCCAATCCCGAACCTGCGCAGCCTGAGGAAGTGACTTTTCCGAGCGGCAAGCTGGAGCTGCACGGATTTCTGTGGAAGCCGCAGGGCACAGGCCCGTTTCCCGCGATTGTCTGGAACCACGGAAGCGAGAGGCTGCCGGGGTCGCAACCTGCGCTGGCCGCATTCTATACCGCACACAACTACGTGTTTTTTGTTCCGCACCGGCGCGGCCAGGGCCGTTCTCCGGGCGACTACATTCAGAACCTGATCGAATCGGAACCTCCGCGCCAGCGGGCCTACCGCATGGTCAAAGTGCTGGAGGACGAAACCGATGATGTGATTGCCGCGCTCGATTATCTGCGGGCGCAGCCGTTTGTCGATTCCGGGCGCATCGCCATATCCGGATGCTCCTACGGGGGGATCGAAACTCTGCTAACGGGAGAACGAGTCGAAGGCGTGAAGGCGCTGGTTCCCTTCGCTCCGGGAGCGATGTGGTGGGGCCGCAATGCGGTGCTCGTGGATCACTTAAGACGCGCCGTGGAACAGGCCAATGCACCTATTTTCCTGCTGCAAGCCGAAAACGATTACAGTCTCGGGCCCAGCCATGATCTGAGCAAGGAAGCGAAAAAGAAGCACGTGGATTTAGAGTCTAAGATCTATCCGGCCTGGGGGCGCACGCACCAGGACGGGCACTGGGGATTTTGTACAACTCCGGGCGCCTGGGCAGACGATGTGCTCGCATTTCTGGAGGCGCACATGGGAACAGGGCAATGAGGAAGCCGAATCGACGGGGCTGAAAGAAGCGGAGGAGTGCGCGCCATGAGCCTAGAGAGAAAAACTGCGTTGCTGCTCCTACTGACGACGCTTTTTCCGATCTTTGCCGCGCTGGGCAGCGATGCCGTAGAGAGGGTGGCGACGGGCAGGCTGGAGATTCCGAAGCCGCATGGCGGGGGATTGCTCGCTCTTTACAGCGAGGCCGATTTGAACGCCCGGCAGCCGGGCGTCAGGCGCGCCATCGTGGTGTTTCACGGACTGCACCGCAACGCAGCCGGATACGCGCAAGACCTGGAGGAGGCGCGAGGCCAGGCGAGCGGGGCCGGCGAAAAAACGCTGATCGTGGCGCCACAATTCCTGAACGAGGACGATGCGCGCGCGCACAAGCTTCCGCGCGAGGTGCTGCGCTGGCGGCGGGCGGAGTGGGAGGCGGGAGCGGCGGCGGCAGGACCAGCGCCGATCAGCTCGTACGAGGCCATCGACGCGATTCTGGCGCGGCTATCGGACCGGAACAACTTTCCCGATCTGCGCGAAATTGTGCTGGCCGGACACAGCGGCGGGGGGCAAATCGTCCAGCGCTACGCCGCGGTGGGCCGGCAGATCGAGGCGGTGGAGAAGGCGGGCATCGGGATGCGGTTCGTGGTGGCGAATCCGTCGTCGTATGTCTATTTCGATGCGACGCGTCCGGCGCCGACGGCGGCGACGGGCTGCACGCGGTTCAATGAATGGAAATACGGACTGGAGCGCACGCCGGACTACGTGGGATCGCCGGCGGCCGCGTCGCTCGAGGCGGCGTACGTGACGCGGCGGGTGACGTATCTGCTGGGAACGGATGACGACGATCCGAACGGGCCCGACATCGACAAGGACTGCGCCGCGGAAGTGCAGGGGCCGACGCGGCTGGCACGAGGCTCCTACTACTTCAAATATCTCGAATCGCGTCACAAGACGGGCCTGGCCCAGCGAGTGATGCTGGTGCCGGGCGTGGCGCACAACGCGCGAAAGATGTTCACGTCGGTGTGCGGAATCGACGCGCTGTTCGAGACGGGCGCGTGCGCTGCGGGATTGGCGAAATGAATGCCGGCGCAGAGCAGGGAATCAGGCCGCCCGCCACGTGGGCGAGGGTTACGAGACGGCGCGAGTATGCAAAGTTTCGACGATGAGGTGATACAGACGCGAGCGGGCCTGGAATCGCTCGTTGGCGCGCGTGACGTAGCGAATGCTGCCCGTGATGCCGGAGCTGGAAGGACGCACATTGAGAACCGGCGCGGCGGAGACAGCGGGTGCTGAGGCGGACGAATCGGATTTGGGAGCGAGGGCGGTCCATTCCTGTTCGGCGAGCGCGGCGTTGGCTGCCGTTTCTTTCGTTACCACTTGAAGCACGGAATCGGCCACGATTTGGGGGTGATCGCCTGGCGGGATGAGGAATTCGATCTCGTCCCACAGCCACTGGCCGGAGGTGGTGAAATTGAAGTAATGGCCTTCGATGGCGTAGGCGTTGTTGAAAGTGACCTTGCGGCCGGTGGGATGGCCGGGATCGGTCCAGGCGCCGGTTTCCAGCAAGACGGTGTGAAAAACCGTTATTTCCAATACTTCGCCGCACACGCCGTTGATTTCGACCCAGTCGCCCGCGTGCACGCCATGTTTCCCCATGAGCATGAACCAGCCGATGAAGCTGACGATGAAATCCTTGAGCGCGACGGTAAGGCCGGCGCCGGCGAAGGCCACAAGCGTGGCCAACTGACCGGGCGGGCCGAGAACGACCAGAAGAATCAGGGCAAGGCAGACGGCCTGAACGCCGAAACGCGAGAGCGTGCGCAGAGTGTGCAAGCGACGGCGGTCTTCGGTCATGCGCTCGAAGAGGCGGTGCAGGATACGGCTGGAGATGATGCCGACAAGAACGATGAGGGCGATCCAGAGTGCGGAAAAAATGAGGCTGCGCGTAGCTTCTGTCTGGCGCGCGGCCTCGAGCGCGTCCCACTTGCCGTAGGTGGCGGCGAGCTCGGACATGTCGCGGATGCGGAGCTTGTCGCTGGCGAGATTTTTTTGAATGCGGGACTGGCGCTGGAGCATTTCGAGGGTGAGGGAGCCGGGAGCCGCGGCGGCCTGTGCGGCACTTTCTTTTTCCGCGGTTTCCAGGGGCTGGCGGAGGGCTTCGACGGCGCCGAGGGCGTCGGCCTGAGCCGATTCCAACTGGTTGCGGAGCGAGTGCAGGGTCATCCAGAGGCTGAGATGGCCGAGAAGCGTGTCGGCGGGAGCGGCAGAGGACGCGGCGGAGACGGAGGAGGTGTTCGAAGCGCCGGCGGCTTGTTCGGAGGCGGTGTGCTCGGCTTGCAGGCGCTCGATTTGGCTTTTCAAATCGCCGCCAGCATCGGTCAAGTCTTCGTGGGCGTCGGCGAGCTCGTCGGTGGCGAGATCGAGCTTGGCCTGCTCCATTTCGAGCTGGGCCTGGACGGCTTCTTTGCGGCGGCCGCGCGTGTGCGCGAGTTTTTTCTTGAGGGAATCGACGGCGGCCTCTTCGTCGTCCACTTCGCCCTGGAGCTTTTTGACCGCGGCATCGAGCTCAGCGAGCTGCGGGGTGGGGGAGGGAGGATTATCGGCGGCGCGGCGGAGAGCGACGAGGAAGGCGAGCTCGAGCTGATGATCGGCGAGGCGGACGATTTTCTGGGCGAGTTGGCGCTCGTCGGGAGTGACGGCGAACGAAGCAAGGCGGCGCGCGGAGTCGAGCCGGGCCTCGTCTTCGAGGATGCGGGTGACCAGGGCGGAGACGGGAGCGTGGGTGAGTTCGCGGGATTTCGCGGGCTTGGCGGGAGCGGACTGCTGACAAAGCGCCGCAGAAGCAGCGAGCAGACCCGCGGCGAGCGGGGCGAGAGCGAATGTGGAGGCACGAGCCATGAAGGTGCCGCGATTCTATTACAGACGAGGGAGGCGCGCAGCGGGGTTATGGTGAGGACTGGGAGGTTTGGATGGCGCAGCCCCCGGTGCTAGACGAGGTGGTGCAGAGCTGATTGGAGAGCGGCGTGAAGTAAATATTGGAGCCGGCGACGGCGATGTTGTCGATGATGATGCCGCTCGCGCCGCCCGCTGCGGTGCTGGCGCCGATGGGAGTGGTGGAGGGGGAGATGGTGCCACTGGTGACGTTGAAACCCATGACGCAGCCGTCGGCCAGACTGCTGGTGCAGGCCGGGGGCGCAGCGAAGATCAGGGCGCTTGTGAAAATGTAGTCGTCGGTGCCGTTGAAGATTTCCGTGAGCCCCATGGCTGCGGACATGTAGCCGCTGGTGTAGTTGGTGCTGACGGCAGGGCCGGTGACCGGCTTGCCCATGACGTTGGAGGCGATGGGAATCTGGTACAGCGTATTGTTCGCGCTGCCGGTATCGCCGATGACGTAGAGATTCCCGGTGGGACTCGATGGATCGGCCGACGTAAAGAGCTGATTGTCGAAGGTACCGGAAAGCATGAACTCGTATCCCGCGCCGGTCCGAGCCTCGGTGCCCGACGCTCCCGAAGAAAACGAAGTGGAGAACTGGAAGACGCCACTGCAGGGAACGCGGGAGCCGCATGGGGAGGAGGAGGACTCGAAGCCGCTGTCGGCGCCCACGAAGACGTAGGCGGTCTCGGCGTTGACATCCACGAGCGGCCCGTCGACGAGGCCATAGATGAAATCGAGGCGGGCGGACCGGACCACCGCTGCGGTGGATGGATTCACGTTATAGAAATAGCCGCAGCCTGCGGCCGCACAGTTGGGTGCGCCGCTGACCAGATAATCGCCCACTAGGATGTTGCCGGTGCCGGGATCGATCACGGGCGAGGAGAGGCCCTCGCCGCCGGTGCTGACGCTGACCGGCCAGGGCGTGCCGGATTCGGCGGGAGTACCGCCGAAAACGCCGGTGAATTGGTGCAAGTGGCCGGTGTCGTCGCCCACATAGAGAACGTCGGCGGCATAGTTCTCGTAGACGGAAGAGCCGCTGTCGTTGGCGCCATTGCTGAAGGGAATGACAGTCATACAAGGCGCCGTGCAGGAGCGATAGGAGGCTGCGGACGTGCTGGCCAGAACGGAGAGAGTCGAGGATGGGCTCCACTTTAGGACGACGAGACTGGCCGCGGTGCCGGAGGATTGAACGAAGGCGACTTGCCTACCGTCGAGAGAGAAGGTGGCCGAGGTGACGATCGTGCCGCCGGCCGTGTCGTAGGCCCAATAGACGGACGGGACGGTGCCGGTGCAGCTGGAGTAGAGGTTGTCGAAGGCGATGATACTGGCCTGGCTCGCGGTGCCCTCCACGCTGGTGTTGTAAACCACGAAGTCGGGGGAAGGGCTGCTGGAGCAGTTGGCTGCGGAGGTGCCGAATGAATATTTCGCGGCATACATTCCCATTCCGACCGTCGCGCCAGAGCCCATGTTCTCGCTCCAGTCCAAGCGGAGATCGTTGGGGGCGCGGGGGCGGTTGCGATGCCGGTGGTGTACGTGTCGAGGCGATTTCCCCCTCTCGTCGCCGAGGGGGAAGGCGGGGAAGATGCCGCGGGCGAGATGCGAATCCGTGCCGGAGGCCTCCTCCCCCGACGGAACGCTAGCGAGCCCTGGCTCATTTTCCCCGGCGTCATCGGGAGCAGGCGCGGCGAAACGCAGATTCGTGCCCGCGGCCGCAGCGGCGGCGCGCTTTCTTTGCTGCAACTGGTAACGCGGGTCGCTGACGATGGCGGCCCAACGCGCGTAGGTACCGTTGCGAATGGCATCAGAAGCGCTCCCCGCAGCAGAGAACACCACGTGGTGGTGCGACCAGTCGTCGGGGATGCCGATGGGAGCGGCCTGTGGTGCCAGCGGGGTCACAGCAACGGTCGTGGCGATGACGCCGAGAGGGAGCAGGCGGATGCACCAGCAGAATTTAGAGTTGGCGGGAAGGTTCATGATGTTTATCGCGGAATGTGACGGCGCGAAGCCTCTAGGGGCCCTGCGCCCAAACGGTGCTGAAGACCAAGTTGTAAGCGTTGACCGTGCCGATTCCGGTTGCGAAGTCCCAGCCGGAGGTGGCGGGAAAGGAAGGCTGATAGGCCGCATCGGTTACACCGCTCACCGTGCACACAGCACCGGTGCCACCGCCGCCGGAAAGCGTGCAGGTGGGAGTGGGCGCGTAACCGGCGCCGGCATTCGTGAGGGTGAGCCCGGTGACTGCGCCGCCGGTGAGTGTCGCGGTGCAGGTGGCTTGAACGCCTCCGGAGTAGCCGTTGTAAGCAGCGGAGTTCTGCGGAAGGGAGATGGCGCAAGCCGGAGCGGTGGTGTAACCCGAGCCGCCGGCGGAAACAGTCAGTCCGGAGACGGTGCCGGTCGATAGAACCCCCTGGAGGGTGGCGGCGCCGGGAGAGTAGCAGTTCGCGGAGCCGGAGGTGCAATTGAGGTCGATGTCGCCCTGCGTGACGTCATAGAAAACGCAGTCCGTCGCCACACCGCGGCGCGGGAGCGGAATCGCGCTGGAATTACAGTTCGTATTGCCGGAGGTGCCGTACTCGGCTTGGGCAATGGCGTAGAGGACGGGATTGGGATTTCCCTGGCCGGGGACAGGCGAGATGGTGAGCGCGGCGGTCCTTTGGTTCACCAGCGCCTGGATGCCAGCCATGATGGGAGTGGAGAAGGATGTGCCTCCGGCGGCGAACCAGGTGGGGTTGGAGGGCGCGGTGGGATCGGGCGTGCCGGTACAGGGATTGCCATCGAATGGAGCGCCGGTGTGGCTGTAGCAGAAGATGTAGAAGTGGGCCCAGACGCCGTTGGCAGCAAAGAGCGAGACGTCGGGCAGATCCCGGACACCGTCCTGGGGATTTCCGAACAGGCCCGACTGCCAGGAAGGCTTCGGATTGCCGGCGCAGGTTCCGCTCACTTCTTCGGAGACGCTCGCGGTTCCGGTAGCGCAGCCGCTGGGCCCGCCGCTGCCGGATGCAGTGGTGCGGAAGTCGGCTTTGCCGGTGCCGTTGTTGCAATAGCCGCTGGAGCCATAGCCCTCGCTGAAGCCCTCGTAAGTGAACAGGAGAACACCGGCGCAGGAATCGTTCCACGGGATTTCCGGAATGTAGCCGACGGCAGACTGAAGCACGGCGCTGTTGGTGGCGCTCCAATAGGTGGAGTTGGAGCCGGCAACCGTGTCGCCGAAATCGGTGCCTCCGACGGCGACGTTGTAGGGCGTGGAGGCCCAACCGCTGACGTTTATGCCGTGGGAAGCGACGGACTCATCCGCGTCGCAACTGGCGGGGCCTTCGTCGCCGGTGGAGACAAACACGGAGATGCCCTCCGACACGGCAGTTTCGTAGGCCGAAGAAAAAGCGGCGTTCGAAGAGGCACCATTCCTAGGTTCGCATTCGCCGTAGCTGATGCTGATGATGTAGGGGTGGGGGCTGGCGGCGACGATGTTTTCGAGGGCAAAGAGGACGCCGTCAGTGGGCCCGCTGCTTTTGCATGTGACCACTTCGATGGCGGCGCCGGGTGCAGCGGCCGAGGAGTATTGCATGTCGAGTTCGACCTCGACGTCGTCCGTGTTGTCCCCGGGGTCGGCGCAGTTGCCGGCAGAGTCCGGATGGATGACGGAAACGCTGCCGCCATATTGGGTGAGCTGGAATTCCGTTTCGAAGGTGGTCCAGTCGGCGGTATCGACGCCGCCGGTCGGCGTGTAGGGATCGCTATCTTCGAGCACGGCGATGGTCTGGCCGGCGCCGGTGATGCCCTGGGTGAAAAGCGG
>JASHSV010000070.1 GCA_030038535.1 Candidatus Acidiferrales bacterium | reverse complement strand
TGATGACGGACGGGAAGCAGGCGCCGAACTGTGACTGGCTGCTGCTGGAACTGGACGGCATACAAGTCATGCTCAATACGGCCTATGAGGCGCCGCATCGTCCCCCCGCTCCGGTGGCCGCGCGGGTTGCCGCGCATGACGACACCTGCCTGTTTTTTGCAACGCCGGACGTGGATGGCGCGTACCGCCACCTGCGTGAGAAGGGACTGAACGTAAAGGAGCCGAGAGTCGCGCCGTATGGTATGAAGCAGTTGTGGGTGCACGATCCGGATGGTTACGGGCTGTGCTTCCAGTGGCGCGCGGAGGCGGAGGCTGCCAATCCGTGAACCAGGAATCGTAACTTTCGACCGTTTGCGCGGTTAATTCCAGTGGAGTGGAGCGAGCGGAGGAGGGATTGAGCGCGGCCAAGACCATGGCGGCAGACGAGCCGCTGATCCGAAATATTTCGGACACTGCACGGTGGATCGCTTTTTGCAGGGCCCAGGAAACAGAGCGGCCGGACGCGCTGTTCCGGGATCCGTATGCCCGAAGGCTGGCCGGCCAGCGCGGCGAAGAGATCGCCCGCCAAATGGCGGGCCCCGGCGGCGACTGGTCGCAGCCGCTTCGCACGCTTCTGTTCGACCGCGCGATTCTCTCCGCAGTCCAGGGGGGCGCGGACACGGTGCTGAATCTCGCGGCGGGATTCGATACGCGGCCATACCGCATGCCGCTGCCGAAATCGCTCGAGTGGATCGAGGTGGACCTCCCGGAACTGCTCACGGAAAAGGAGGAGGCGCTACGCGGCGAGGAGCCGATGTGCAGGCTGGAACGAGTGCGGCTGGATTTGTCGGATGTGGAGGGGCGGCAGGCGCTCCTGGCGCGTGTGGGAGGGTCTGCGCGTAAGGCGCTGGTCGTCACGGAGGGATTGCTGGTGTATTTGAAGCCGGTCGAGGTAGCGGCGCTGGCAAGGGACCTTGCGGCGCCACCCTCATTCCACACCTGGGTGCTGGACATGATGTCGCCGGGTCTGCTGAAGATGCTGATGAAAGCCTGGGCGGGCCGATTTGAAGGGTCGGGCTCCCGCTTCCAGTTCGCGCCGGCGGAGGGCCCCGGATTTTTCGAGCCATTGGGATGGAAGCCTGCCGATGTGCGTGGTCTTTTGAAGGCTGCGGCGGGTGCGGGACGGCTGCCATTCTTTTTGCGGCTCGTAGCGCTGCTGCCCGAATCGGCGGGGAAGCAAGGCGACCGTCCGTGGGGCGGCGTGTGCGTGTTCCATCGTTCGGCTTGAGTGGGAGAGGAAGCGCGAATTCAGGCCGGAGGGTCGTCGCTGGTGGCGGCGCGATTCTCCCGCGTGGCGCGGAGCACGCCAGACTCGTCCAGATAGAAGCTGCGGAAGCCGTAGCGCTCCGGCTGGGCCATGAGCGCGAAATGCGTGATGCGGCCGCGCATTTCGCTGGTGGTGTAGGAGAGGATGTAGCCTTCACGCCGCGCTTCCCGTGCCGGGGACAGTTCCTTATCGCCGAGCGACTCGAGCGATGCAGGATACTGCCCGTCCGAAGCCTCGGCGTAGGCGGCAAGCTGCCGCGCGATTTCGCGGAGGGAGGTGATGGCTTGCGCTTCCGCTTGCGCCTGGCTGGCGGCGCGCCGGTCCGGCACGATGTAGAGCAGAAAGGCCCACACTGAGGCGATAAGCGCAGCGAAGAGCAGCAGGACGAGCAGGCGCTTGCGGAAACTCATGGGTTTGGCATCGGGCTCGGCCGGTCGCGGCGTGAGATCGGCGCCGCAATGGGGGCAGAGCTCGCTCGCCGCGTTGATTTCGTACTCGCATTCGGGGCAGGTGAACACTAGAGGAAAAGGCGAAAATCGAAATTCGAAACTCGAAAATCGCCAAATCGAAACTTGCCGACCCGCAGGCTCGAGAATCGGATCCGCCTACGCCGGAGAAAAACCGGGAGAAACTGCAATCAGGCTTCGGGCGCGTGGCCGAAAACGACCATGCCCACGGAAAGCTTGGCGCCGCCCGCCAGCGCCAGCCGGAACGTCAGCAGCCAGGATTCCGAATCGTCCTGATACTTCAACGCCGGCGCGCTCGCCGAATCATCTCCGGGCCACAAACTCCAGACACTCGGATGCTTCGTCCCTGTGGTCTTGGCGCTGCGCTTCAATGCCTCGTCGCGCGGGATTGTCGCCGGGTCTGAGTCCTCCGCGACCGGCGAGAGCAATGCGAAATCCCGCTGAGGGGCGATGCCAGTGTGATTGCCGTCCACGGGAGCCCAGGCGTAGCGCAGGGTGTAGAGGCCCGCTTTTACTTTCTGATTGCGATAGTCGGTGGTGTCTGTGCCGATGCGCATCACACCGATGAGCGTGCCTTCGGAGATCTGTCCGAATGTGACGCCGAGTTCCTGCGAGGCCGAGGCGGCCACGGGCACTTCTTTACGCAGCCAGAGGTCGCAGAGCACGCCGCTCGGGCCTTTCACTTCGGTTCCGTCCGCAGCCACTACATCGCGCAGCGCAGCGGGCAGATCCGCGGGAGGCGCACCGACGCTGGGGACCAGGCTGTACTGTTGCGCGCCCAGCGCCAGCCGCGCTGTGCAAGCGAGCGCGGCGATGCAGATTGCCGCTCGCGCAACGAAGGTGCGCCAACCGTAGTTCATGGTACAGGCCGTCTCTCGGAGGTTTGCGTCACAAATAGCAGGGCCGACAGGCAGGCCCGCCCCCGGTTCTATTTCTGCGCGAACAATCTATCGTGCGACGGGAATTCTACGCCGCGAAGTGTCCGACGAATGCGCCGCGCCGTCCTGCATCCTTCCACGTCTTGCCCAGATGATTGCCCTGGTAGCTGCCTTGGAGCGTGACAGCAGGCATCGCATGGGTGAGGTGCGCCGCGAGCGGCGGGTAGAAGACATCTTCGTTGTGACAAATCTCATCGCTCGACATGACCGGGCGGGTCGAGATTTTCACGATGTTGGCAGTGACACTCACAGTTCCGTGCTGAGCGCCCAGCTCGAATGCGATGGGGCTGGACTCAACGGCGACGACCGTAGCCAGCAGCGGTCCGGCCTGGGCCTGGGCGAACCGCACCAGCGCACCGCGCTGCTCGGCCGTTGCGCGCGAATCCACGATCATGACCGCGCGAGCCGGAAGCGGGTTCGTGTACGGATTGCCCAGAGTTGCGCTAGCACGCACGACGGCGATTACGCTCAGCCCGTCGAGCTTTACGGCTTCCCAACTTCCCGCCTGGATGTGCCAGGCGAGCACGGCCTCGTCGCCGGTCAGCCCGACTTCGCCATTGGCGAAGCAGGGGCCGGTGTAGACGTCGGCTGTGCGAAACTCGGCGTAATCGCCGGATATGGTTGTAACGCCCGTGTCAGCAGGAGCCGCGGCCAGCGCCGGTCCCGCGAGGATAAGAAGAGCAGCGACAATGAACAACCCAGATTTCATCTTTCCGCCTCCCTGAAACAATTAGATGACATTCTGCTACCAACCGCTGCGTCCGGCAAGGCGTTGGCGAAGGGCCGGTGCCTTCACGGCCGGTTTCATTCCATGCGGCAGCAGCCGCGGCCCTCGCGGCAAAGGTCGAGGCCCGCGATCTTGCCATCCGGGCCGATGAGCGATTGCGTGATGGCGCACCAAAACGGCCCGGCCTTCTGGGCTTCGAGCGACTCGGGATGCTCGTGGTCCGCCGTGTCGTAGAACATCGTCTTGGCGCGGAGGCAGCAGCACACCTCGCGTTGCGCAATCAATTTCGGAACGAGCGCCATGGCTACGCCCTCCCCGCCTCGAGAATGGCCCGCTTGACAGCCACACGGGCGAGCTGAACCTTGTATTTATTCCCGCTCAACGGGTGTGCGCCGCGCACGGCCGCCTCTCCCGCCTTCGCTGCACTTTCCGCATCGGGCGCCTTTCCTGCGAGCACGCGTTCCGCCTCCTGCGCGCGCCAAGGCACGGGAGCCACATGGCCCATCATGAGGCGCGCCTCGCGCACCGTGCCGCCGTCAATTCTCAGTGCTACCGACGCTGTCGCCAGAGGCCAATCGAGAGCCTGCTTCTCGCGAACCTCGTAGGTCGCGGTCTTCCAGTTGGCTGCGCCCTCAGGGATGAGCACGGCAGTCACGATCTCGTTGGGCGCGAGTGTGTACTCCCGCTGATTCTCGCCGTGGGGCGCGCGGAAGAATTTGTCGAGCTCCAGCTTCCGCGTTGCGGCGCCTCCGGCAATCTCGATCGCCGCACCGAGAGCGATCAACATAGGGGCCAGGCTGGACGGATTCACGAAATAGGCCGGCCCTTCGTTGCCCAGGATGGCGTGGTAACGATTGTCGCCGCCCGGCACGAGGGGCTTTCCTTTCGGGTCGTGAGCCAGAAGGCCAAACCCGTTCCGGAAATACCAGCAGCGCGGACGTTGGCAAAGATCACCGGCCACCGTCCCCATATTGCGAATCTGCATGCTGGGCACCGCAGCCGCCGCGGCGACGATACCGGGGAAATCTTTGCGCAGTCCGGCGTCGTCCGCAAGCTCTTGGAGAGTGACGGTAGCGCCGATGCGCACACCGCCGGCGCCGCGCGTAATCCCTCCGAACTCTTTGACGCCGCGGATGTCGACCAGGCGCTTCGGAGTGACCACGTAATTTTTCATCAGGCTCAGCAGATCCGTGCCGCCAGCCAGGACGGCGGATTCCTCGAAGCTCCCGCCGAGGGACGCGAGCGCTTCTTTCTGTGATGTGGGACGCGCGTAGGCAAAGGCTTCCATCTCACGCCCTCCCCGTGCTGGCTGCGCCTTCCAGGGCCGCCAGCACCTTAGCCGGTGTAATCGGTATCGTGGGCACGCGGACGCCAATGGCATTGGCAACGGCGTTTGAAATCGCCGCACCTGGCGAGACCACCGGAGGCTCGCCCAGTCCGATCACGCCGCGTTCGTCGTAGCCCGGGCCGGTCATCATGTGCACGCGGAACTTTCCGATGTCGGCGAGCCCGGCGAGCTTGTAGAACTCCATATCGGGATTCAGGCAGAGGCCGGTCTGCTCGTCCATCAGCTTTTCTTCATACAACGCATAGGTAACACCCATGATGAGCGCGCCGAACACCTGGCTCTCCGCAGTTTTCTGGTTGAGCACGAGGCCGCAATCCTGCACGGCCACGATTTCTTCGATGTGCACGATGCCGGTCTCCGTGTCCACGGTCACTTCCGCCATTTGCGCGCCGCCCACGCCGCTGGAGATCAGGTCGAGCGAGCGCTGGCCCGCGGCGGAAATCGGCGCGGCGCCGAGTTTCGCGCACGCCTGACTCCAGGTCATGGCCCGACCGGGATTCTGCGCCACACGAACCATTCCCTCCGCCGCTTCCAGGTCGTCCGGCTTGGCATCCAGATAGGGCGCTACTTTTGCCAGCAACTCGTTCAACGCGTTCGTGGCGGCGCGCCGCGTCGAAGCGCTCACGCCTCCTACCGTGGTCGAACCGCCCGATGCTCCCGATGCCGGATAGCGGCTATCGCCGATGTTCACCGTAATGGCTGAAAGGGGCAGGCCGAATGTTTCTCCCGCGACGAGCGCGATGATGGTACGCGTTCCGGTGCCCAGATCCTGGCTGCCGATATTGATTTCCACCGATCCATCGGGATGGATCGTGCAGGTCGCGTTGCTCTGATGTCCTCCGCCGCCCCAGGTATGGATGGAGAGCCCGAGCCCGCGCTTTACCGGACCGGAGTCCTGCGTACTGCGCGGACGCCACTTCTTCTTCCACTCGATCATGTCCGCGGCTTTCAGCAGCTCCTCGTGGTACGACTTTCCGCGCTCGCCGGTGAACTCGATGTTCTTCAAGAAGAAGTCGAGCGGGTCCATGGGAATTGCCGCGGCCAGATCGTCGAGGGCGCACATGGTGATCACGCAACTTTGGGGGTGATTCGGCGCGCGCCAGGCGCGGCCCGGCCCGGTGTTGGTGAGCACCGCCGTGTGCTTGGTCCGCCGGTTGGGCGCGCGCATCACGTAGGGGATCGGCGGATTTCCCCCGCCCTGAGGACCGGAGGTGCCCCATGACTCCGAATCCCAGGCCACGAGCGTGCCGTCTTTCTTGGCGCCCAGGCGCACCTTCGCGTAGATGGAGGGGCGCGCCCCAGCTTCGATCAGCTCCTGATCACGCTCGAGCATCATCTTTACGGGGCGCCCGGCCTTCTTCGAGAGATTCGCGCACGCGGGCCCCCAGGGGTCGGCTCCAAATTTGCTCCCGAATCCGCCACCCATGTACTGCGTGATGGTCCGCACGTTGGACGCCGGGATCGAAAGCGCCTTGCTCATCTCTCCGGCGATTCCGGTGACGTTTTGCGACGAGGCCCACATGGTCAGCTTGTCGGCCTCCCACTCCGTGACCTGGCCGTGGGCTTCCAGGCAGCAATGCGTGATGATGCCCGCGCCGTATGTTCCTTCGACCTTGACATCGGCCGCAGCCATCGCCGCGTCGGGATCGCCTTCCTTCGCTTCCGAGCCCGCCGAGGTGCGTCCCGCGCCCGCTTTTTCCGGGGTCACATCGCTCACCAGGTGCGGCAGAACTTCGTAGTCAATTTTCACTGCTCGCGCCGCATCGCGCGCCTGGTCTTCCGTGTCCGCTGCAAGCGCCACAATCTCCTGCCCGGCCCAGAGCACTTCCTTTCCGGGTTCGAACATGACCAGGACGGCGCGAACGCCCGGCATCCTCTCTGCCGCCGCCGTGTCGATGCTCTTTACCTTCGCGTGCGCGTGCGGCGAGAGCACCATCTTCCCGTACAGCATGCCGCGACGGTTGATGTCGTACGCATACTTCGCGCGCCCGGAGGATTTGGCGGGCCCGTCGAGGCGCGTGAACGATTTTCCAATCAGGAAACGCTTGTCAGCCGGTGGCCAGTGATAGTCCGCCATCACGCCCTCCCGCCGCTCAACCGCTTCGCGGCATCGAGCGCCGCCTCGCGGACGCCCATGTAGGTTCCGCAGCGACACAGATTCCCGCCCAGACCTTGGGTGACTTCTTCATAGGTCGGATTGGGATGCTGTTTCAGGTAGGCCGTCACGGCCATTACAAACCCCGGAGTGCAGAATCCACACTGCTGCGCGTCGTGCTCGACGAAGGCCTCCGATACCGGCGAGAGCTGCCCCTCGGCCGCCAGGCCCTCGATGGTGGTGATCTCGGAATTTTGGGCCGCGATGGCCAGCACGCTGCACGAATACACGGCTTTGCCGCCCATCATCACCGTGCACGCTCCGCAGGTGCCGCGATCGCATACCTTCTTTGCGCCGGTGATGTCGAGACGGTCGCGAAGCGCGTCGAGCAGCGTGACCCGCGGCTCCACTTCGAGCGAATGCTCTTTGCCATTAATCTTCAACGTAATGGCGACCGGCCCCGGACCCACCACTTTCGAATCCGCAGCGGTGGCCGTGGCCGTCTCGAGCAGCCCCTCCGCGGCGATTACTCCCGCAGAGACGGTGATTCCCGCGCCCTTCAGGAACGAACGACGCGAAAAACCTTTTGCGTCTTCGCGCTCCTCTATCTCCGGCGGCGAACTGGTGCCTCCTAGAGGGTCCCGCGAAGCGGGATCGCGCTCATCGCTCATCGACACACCTCCACGAAATCATCAGTAAGGGTTGGCGGAAAAGAGGGCGGAGAGAATCACTGCAAATCATTATGCCCCTCAGCAGCGTCCAGAAGAGTCCCCATCCTACTCCAGGGACGCAAGTGCCGCAATCGCGGCCGTCAGCAGGCCACTTTCCTTCGGACGTCTGCAGCGGCGCGTCCGTTACCGGAGAGAGCTCCATCCAGCGCCGACGCCGTATCAACGGGCCGGCGGATTACTCTCAGAGGTTATCCAGAAAAAACTGGGTCACGCGCGTCCACAACTGCACCTGCGCGGCCGCATCCGAAATTCCATGTCCGCGCCCTGGATAAATCGCAAACTCCGCGTACCGGCCGGCGTCCACCAACGCCTCCTGCAGCTCCAGCGTATTCGCGAAGTGCACGTTGTCGTCGCCGGTGGCTTGTGCCACGAGCAGTTTGCCCTGGAGACCATCTGCATGCGCGACCGGCGACGAGACGCGGTATCCTTCCGCGTTTTCTTGCGGCAGCCCCATGTAGCGCTCGGTGTAAATCGTGTCGTACTGCCGCCAGTCCGTGACCGGCGCGCCGGCGAACCCCGCTTTGAACACTTCGGGGGCCTCGAGCATGGCCATGCAGGTCATGTAGCCGCCGTAGCTCCAGCCCGTAATTCCGATGCGGGCCGCATCCACATAGGGCTTGGATCGCAGAAAACGGATGCCTGCGATTTGATCCTTCAATTCTGTTTCCCCCAGATGATGATAAATCGGCGTCTCGAATGCGTGACCGCGGTTTGCACCACCGCGATTATCTAGAGTGAAAATGATGTACCCCTTTTGCGCCATCATTTCGAGCCAAAGCAGGCGCGAGCCTCCCCAGGCATTCGCCACTACCTGCACTCCCGGTCCGCCGTACACGTACACCAGCACCGGATATTTTTTCTCCGGGGTGAATCCCGGCGGAAGTATGGTTTCCGTGAGCAGCTTCGAACCGTCTGCGGCAGCAATCTCGCCGAAGGCAGGCTTGGTGAGGTTGTAATCCGCGAGCGCTGCCACGTGATTTTCGTTCAGCATGGCCGCCTGCGTACCGTCTCCGCGGAGCACCGCCTGCTGCGGCGGCTGGAGCGAGGTCGAAAAAGTGTCCAGAAAATTCGCCGCTCCCGGCGCCATCACCAGGTGGTGTGTTCCCTCCTCGCGCGTCAGTTGTTGAATTTCTCCGCCGGCCAGGGCCACGCGGTCGAGCTGCCGTTCGAGCGGCGTCTTTTCGGTGGAAAGGAAATAGGCCACGCCGGCCTTCTCGTCAACGCCAACCACGTCCGTTACTTCCCAATTTCCATGGGTGAGCTGCCGCAGCATTTTCCCATCAGCCGAGTACACATAAATATGACGAAAGCCGTCGCGCTCGCTCGTCCAGAGGAAGGTCTTTCCTCCCTCCAGGAAGATCGGATCGTCCCCCACGTTGACCCAGAACTTGTCTTTTTCCTGGAACAAGGTCGTTGTCCGGCCCGTGGCCGCATCGGCTGCCAAGAGGTCCAACTGGTTCTGTGCGCGGTTTAGCCGTTGAATAACGAGATGTTTGGAATCCGGCATCCAGGTCACACGCGGCAGGTAAACATCCTTCTCGCTGCCCGTATCCATCCATTGCGTCTGGCGGCTCAGTACGCTTGCCACGCCCACGCGCACCACAGGATTCGCCCCGCCTGCCTGCGGGTACGATTCCATCTCCATCGGCGCCTCGAGTTCGAGATAATCCACTAACGGGTAGCGAGTGACTTTGCTTTCGTCCATCTCCAAAAATGCCACGGCGCTCGAATCCGGCGCCCACCAGTATGCGGTCAACAATTCCAACTCCTCCGGATATACCCAATCGAGTTCCCCGTCGCGGAGCAGTTCGCTCCCTCCGTGCGTCAACTGCTGCTCGTGCCCGGTTCCGAGTTCCACCACCCAGAGGTTGTGTTCACGCAGAAAGCTCGCCCACTTTCCGTCTGGAGAAAACTTCACGTCCGTAAGTTCCGCCTCGCCCGCCAGCACGCGCCGCGATTTCCCGGAGTGGAGGTCGAACAGGTAGAGGTTCCCGCCGGAGACAAACAGGATGGCATCGCCTCGCGGCGACCAGAAATAGGGCGGCGCGGGATGCCGTCCCAGACCGGTGGCATTGCTCACGCGCTGCGGCTCGCCCGCGCGCATTTCGTCGAGTTGCTCGGTAGCGACCAGTACGCGCCGGGAGCCCTTCTTTGCTTCCCAGGCGGCCAGCTCGGTCCCTTGCGAACCGGCCTGGAAAAAAGTGAGCAGCGCGCCGTCGGGACTCCATGCGAGCGCGCGGAACTGCGATCCCAGCAGCGCTCGCGACCCAAAGATGGCCTCGACCGTCAATTCTTTCTGAGATGGACCTGCAGGCAGCCGGTGCGCGGCTAGAGCCATCGCGGCAAGTGCTGCCGCCCCCAGAATTGCGCGCCCGAATTTCCCGTGTCCTGCCGGCATGGACATGCGATCTCCTCCGTTGCGTCGCGGCATTTTAGCCCGGGCCGGAATCGGCACAACTACCGGTCTTCGGGCGAACCGACCTAGTCCCATTGCAGTCGGCCGAGAGACGGCTGGTTGTGCATGAAATTTGCCACCCGGGCAGAGAAATGTGGTCCCTACTTCTCCGGCCGGAAATAACGCTCACCGGCGCACGCCCGGCATAGCGTGCGGCCGTCGACGACAACTTCGCGTTTGAAATTAATCCCTTCGCCGCAGGCCGCGCACACCACGCGCGGGCCTTTGAATCCTGGCAAATCCTCCGGAGGCACATCGACCTTGCACCATGCCGTTTCAAACAACTCCGCATCCGGCAGCACTGCATAGGCCTTCTGCTGTCCGGCGTCCTTGTCCATTTCCGGAAACATCTCGCGGGCGAGCTGCTTCGACGACTCTCTTGCCGCCACGCGCACGCCTTTGCCCGTGTTCAAGTCAACGAAGGTAGCCGCGACTTTTCCCCAGTCGAAGAACTTCAGGCTGCGCTTGCCCAGCCGGCAATTGGCCACGAGCGCGACGGCGTCTGTCACGCAGCGGTCGATCTCCACATAAGTCACCAGCCGCTTGCGCTCTCGGATGGGGTCTTCGATTCCGAGCTCGCGCATCCCGAGCATGGCCAGCCGCACGCCCAGCACCTGGCCCGCGCACAAGTGTCCGTGCGCCGCCTCCGCGAGTTTCAGATACTCTTCGAGTGTTTTCATGTTGAGATCACGGCGCGGCTTCGTTACCCGCGGTCATCGCGGCCAGTTTGGCGGGACGCGGGCGCCGTGCCACATAGTACGCAGCAATCATCAATGCGACGGAAAGCGCCAGAAGAGCGCCGTCGCGCATCAGCGATTTTGCGCTAATCGGTTCCCCCAGCCCAAAGCACCCGCAACTAATCTGCCCCTCTTTGGAATCCGGCTGATAGGCGTGAGCCATGGCGGTAAAAAACACGGCGAGGAGCACAGTGGCGGCCGTGGCGGTCAGCCGACGCCAGATTCCGGCGATCAAGGCCACCCCTACTGCCAGCTCGACCCAGGGCAAAACGTGGGCCGTGGCCACGGCCATCCACTCCGGCATCACCTTGTAGGCGTCGATGGCCATCGCAAATAAGAGAAACGAGGTGCGCAGCTTTGTGTACGCGGCGTACAAAAAGACTCCCCCCAGGATGACCCGTCCTACCGTCATCGCCCACCAGGCTGGGGAGTAGCGGCGCATCGCTACCTCTGAAGCTGTTCGTCGAGGAAGCGCCGCAGCAGAGAATAGGAGACATTTCCCGGCACGAGCTCGGTTCTCCCGTGCGCGGTGACGTAGATCGTGGGCGTGGAGCTCACCCGTTTCGAGGTTCCCAGAGCCTTGTCGCTGTCCACGTAGGAGTCCACTTTGCCGTTCTGCACCATCTCGCGCACTCGAGCCAGATCCCGCGGAGAAAGCACGGCCGCTACCACGGCATCCACACTCCCGTCGTGCGACCAGACCGCTTGCTTGTCGTAGAGTGCCGCATCGACTTCCTCAAATTTTCCGATGCGCGCCGCGGCTGTCTCGTAGAGCGCGGCCTGGCGCGAGTGCTCGTGGCCGGGGACTCCGGTGAGCGGAAAGTCGCGATGGATAATCCGCAGTTTCCCGGCGGCCACATAATCTTCCAGCAAGGGCCGGATTGCTCCGATGTAAAAGGACCTGCACACTGGGCAGGAATAGTCGCTGAAGACTTCCATAACGATCGGCGCGCTTGACGAGCCCAGCGACTTGTCCGGCGGTCCCGGTTCCACTTCGGCAGCAGGTTTCGCCTGCTGCCGAGTCTGCCTGGCTCCGGCACCCGATACGGTGGCCGCGAGCGCCATCGCTGCTCCAAATGCCGCTAGACCGCTCCAGAATCGCATCTCGATTCCCCTCCGGGCTCGCCGCACAGCATTGGACTTGAATCGACCTGGTATCTTACTCCGAATCTCCCATCGTGCACTCGCCGGTCGGGCGATTTGAGGAAAGGCCGCGAGCGGGCAAGCAAATCACCTGAATACCCTCGGATCGGCTGCAAGAATTTCGATGCCCGTCGAATGGGAAGGGGATGCCTTCCTCGGCGGGGAATCCGGTCCCGAGGCTCCTTGTTAGCTTTTGTAAATAAATGGGTTAGATGCGGCGAGGGAAGGCCGAAAGTCAGACTTGACAACAATACACTCAAGATGCATAATAGCCAACGATTTGTGGCAATTGTGACCCCGGGCACTAAGGTTCGGGGCGCTTATTTGGGAGGAAGGCTTCGATGAGCAAGATTATTGGGATTGATCTCGGCACCACGAACTCAGTCGTCGCGGTGATGCAAGGCGGGGAGCCCGTGGTCATCCCCAACCAGGAAGGGGGGCGCACCACTCCCTCTGTGGTGGCCATCACCAAGGCCGGTGAGCGTCTGGTGGGGCAGGTAGCGAAGCGGCAGGCGGTGACCAACCCGGAGAACACGGTGTATTCGATCAAGCGGTTTATGGGCAAGCGCGCGGATGAAGTTCAGGACGAGCAGAAGCGCGTGCCCTATAAGGTGATGGGCGGCCAGGACAATCACGCGCGAGTGGAGATTGCGGGCAAGCCGTACAGCCCGGAGCAGATCTCGGCCATGATTCTCGGCAAGTTGAAGGGCGCGGCGGAAGATTTCCTGGGCGAGAAGATACAGAAGGCTGTGATCACGGTCCCGGCGTATTTCAACGACAGCCAGCGGCAGGCCACCAAGCAGGCGGGAGAAATCGCGGGCATGGAAGTGGTGCGGATTATCAACGAGCCCACAGCCGCTGCGCTGGCCTACGGCCTGGACAAGAAAAAGGACGAAACCATCGCGGTGTTCGACCTGGGCGGCGGGACTTTCGATATTTCGATCCTGGAGGTGGGGGAAGGCGTGGTGGAGGTGAAGGCCACCAACGGTGATACGCACCTGGGCGGCGACGATATCGACATTAAGGTGATGGATTATCTGATCGCCGAATTCAAGAGGGAGCAGGGGGTGGACCTGAGCAAGGACCGCATGGCGATCCAGCGGCTGAAGGAAGCTGCCGAGAAAGCCAAGATCGAGCTATCGCAGATGACGGAGACGGAGGTGAACCTTCCGTTCGTGACTGCGGATGCTTCCGGTCCCAAGCACCTGCTGATCAAGATCACCCGGGCCAAGCTTGAGCAGCTATCGGAAGATCTGCTAGAGCGCACTAAGGGTCCTGTGAAGCAGGCCATGGCGGATGCGGGCGTGACGCCCGATAAAATCGACGAAGTCGTGCTCGTGGGCGGCGCGACGCGCATGCCCAAGGTGCAGGAAATCGTCAAGCAGTTGTTCGGCGGAAAAGAGCCGCACAAGGGCGTGAACCCTGACGAGGTCGTCGCCGTAGGGGCGGCCATCCAGGGCGGCGTGCTGGGCGGAGAGGTGAAAGACATCCTGTTGCTTGACGTTACCCCGCTCTCGCTGGGTGTGGAAACGCTGGGCGGCGTGATGACAACCATGATCCAGCGCAACACGACGATTCCCACGCGCAAGGCGGAGATTTTCTCGACCGCCGCGGACAACCAACCGGAGGTGGAGATTCACGTCCTGCAGGGGGAGCGCCCCATGGCGCGCGACAACCGCACGCTCGGCAAATTCAAGCTTCTGGGGATTCCCCCGGCACCGCGCGGCCTGCCGCAGATTGAGGTGACCTTCGACATCGACGCGAACGGCATCCTGAACGTCACCGCGAAGGACAAGGCAACAAACAAGGAGCAAAAGATCACGATCACGGCGTCCACCGGCCTCTCTAAGGACGATGCGGAACGTATGCGCCGTGAGGCGGAGTCGCACGCCGCGGAAGACAAGAAGCACCTGGAAGAGGTGGAGGCCCGCAACCGCGCGGATAATCTCGTGTATCAGACGGAAAAGCTGATTCGCGAGAACCGCGAGAAACTGGCCGAGTCGGACGTTCACGCCGCGGAGCAGGCCATTGAGGAAGCCAAGAAGGCGATCGCCGAAGGCGGGGCGGAGCGCATGCAGTCGGCCACGGAAGCGTTGACGCGTGCCTCGCACCGCCTGGCGGAGGCGATGTACAAGGCCGGCGCTGCTGCCGGGGCCGGAGGGTCCGGGGCTCCCGGGGCCGCGAACGACGCCGCAGCGGGCGGCAAGAAGGAAGATGTTATCGATGCCGAGTACGTGGACGTGGACGAATCCAAGCGTCCGAACTGAACCTTTCTGGGTGAGAAGGGCCTCTGCCTGAAGAAGGCAGGCCCTCGGCAGTGGCCCGCCGCGGGCGGGAGGAGCCCAAGTTGAGTGCTGGCGCTGAGGGAGTGCGACGGATCGCACCGCCACAGGCAGTCCAGAAGCTGAAAGATAATCTCTACCTCGTCCACGTGAGCCTTTCCGAGTCTCCCGGCGCCGACTGGAAACGGCTGTTTTACGAGGCGCAAGGGCAGGTCGCCGGCGACTTTATTCCCCGCGCGGTGGAAATCACCGGCGCCACGCTCCGCTTCCGGGCTTCGAATGAAACGGTCGCGGAGCGCCTGGCAACCGTGGATCGCTGGCTGGAGCGGGCCAATCAAAAGGAAGCGGCGATGGGGCTGCGCACCGAAGAGCAGCGCCGTCGCCGTCTTGAGCTGGGTCAGGAACATCAGGAGCTGGCGGAAATCAATGCCCGCTGGGCCAAGCTGTAGGGCAGGACGCCGGAGGGCATCGGGGCCCTGCGGTTTCTGTCTGCGCAAGTCCAGGGGATGGGCACGTATGTGAGCCATGGCCACCACGACCAAAACGGACTTTTACGAACTGCTGGGCGTTCGCCGCAAGGCCACGGCCAAGGAGATCCGCCAGGCGTATCGCAAACTCGCGCGCAAGCATCATCCCGATCTGAACCCCGGTGATAAATCCGCCGAGGAAAAATTCAAGCAGATTCAAGAGGCTTACGACGTCCTCTCGGATTCAAAAAAACGCGCCACCTACGACCAGTACGGCTTCTATTCGAACCATATACCTCCGCCGGGCTCTGGAGCACCGCATGGCGCCGGCCCCGGCGACGTTCCGGTGGATTTCGAAGGATTTGAATCCGCGGGCGCTCCCGGCGGCGGAAGTTTCCGCGATGTCTTTTCGCAGTTTTTTTCCGGCATGGGCGGGCGAGCGGCCCAGCGTCAAGCGGTGGAAGTGCCCGCCGACCTGGAATACCAGGTGGACATCGATTTTTGGAAGGCGATCCGGGGCACGGTGGAAAAGATCAGCTTCACGCGTCTGGAGACCTGCCCCACCTGCCACGGCAGCGGGGCGGCCGCCGGCACCGAGAAGACCTGCCCGGTTTGCGGCGGGAGCGGACGGCGTGCGCAATCCACCATGGGCATGCGCTTTAACGTCACCTGCCAGCGCTGCGGGGGCACCGGGCATGTGGGTGATCCCTGCCGCACCTGCGACGGCGAAGGGCGAGTGCGCCGCACCGAAACCATCGATGTGCGCATCCCTGCGGGGGTAGAGACCGGCTCGCGCGTCCGTGTTGCCCGCCACGGTAATGTTCCGCTGCCGGGCGCGGGGCCCGGAGATCTCTACATCGTCACACGCGTCGCCGCGCACCCCTATTTCGAGAGGCGAGGCGACGATATCTATACGAACGTGCCCGTGACGGTGGCCGAAGCCGCGTTGGGCGCCAAGATCGAGGTACCCACCATCGACGGGCGCTCCCTGCTTCGCATCCCCCCCGGGACGGCCAGCGGCCAGAAGTTTCGTCTGCGCGAAAAGGGAGTTGCGCCGGTGCGCGACCCGCGCCATCGGGGCGACCAATACGTGGAAGTGCAAATCGTCCCGCCGAGCACGGTGGACGAGCGCGCGCGACAATTGCTCCGGGATCTGGGCCGTTTCTACGAGCAGGACCCGCGCAAGGAGATTTTCGAGAAGGCTTCCCGGTGACTGCCATGTCCGCACGAACCAAAAAACGCGGCGCGGTCGGCTACATGATCAGTTCCGTAGCCGAGCTCTACAAGGTCCATCCGCAGACCCTGCGGCTCTACGAGCGTCACGGACTGATCAAACCCTCGCGTTCGGAGGGCAATACGCGGCTCTATACCCCCTCCGACATTGAGCGCCTGGAAATCGTCCTGAACCTTGCGCGCGAGATGGGCGTGAACCTGGCCGGAATCGAAATCATCCTGAACATGCGCGAGCGGATGAACCACATGCAGGAACAGATGGAGGAGTTTCTGCGCCTTCTCCAACAGGAACTGGCCCACGGCGTGTCCTCCGAGCGCACGCATCCGCCCAAAGGCGCCATCGTTCCCGTGAGGCCCGCTGAAGCCGCGAGCAAGCCCAAGAGCCGCAAGTCCTGAAGCGGCCGCGTGGCCTCAATCGAAACTTTCCCGTTGCTCCGGTGTTTGACGCGCCAGACGCCGATGCACAAGCCACTGCTCCTGCTCTTCACATTCCCAGTGCTCACTTTCGCCGCCGGGCCCCAGGACCGTCCGGCTGCGGCGGCCGCTCTCTACCACCATGGTTACTACCTGTTTCTCGCCGATCAGCCCGTGATGTGCGAGGCCTGCTACATTCCCTTGCTTCTCACTGCAGCCCCCCTCGAAGAGATCGCCAAGAATCGAGCCGGCCAGGATGCCGACCTGATCACTACCTACGAGCGGGACTCGATCTATGTGTTCGACGGCATTGTGCATGTCACGGCTTCGGACATCGACGCTGCGCCGCGCGCGATCCGCCTGCGCAAACGCCAATACCGCTACCAGGAGATCACCACCGCCGAAGTTCTCCATCTCTTGGAGCATCCGATGGGGACAATTCCGGTCTCGCGCCGCTTATTCCACTCCGATCTGCCGCCGGGACCGGGGTTGGAGGAGTTGAAAGCCGGATTTCGCGCAGCGAAGTGAAGCGGCGGGACAAAAAAGCGGCATTGCCGTCCCGCAAGGTCTCGCCACTCCCGAGGCCACGCTCACGGGCGGCTTGCCTCCTTGCTCCCTCGCGTCTATTCTTCCTTTCATGGCGCGCGCAGATTGTCCCGACTGCGGAGGCACAGGTTACAAGACGGTGGAGTCTCGCGCGGCGGGCGGCGCGGCGGTGCGCGAAGCGGTGCTCTGCGCGTGCACACAAGATGGCCGCGAAGAATCTCTCTTCGAACGCGCGCGCATCCCCAGGCATTACCGCCATTGCGATTTTCAGAGTTTCGAGACGGACCTGCAGCATCAGGACTCGCGAGCCGAAGCGTGGAATGCCAGTCTCGCCAAGGCCAAAGTGCTCGTGGAGTCGTTTGCCCGCGAATATCCCGGCGGGCGCGACCGAGGGCTGCTCCTAATGGGCCCCTGCGGCGTGGGCAAAACGCATCTAGCGGTTGCCGCGCTCGCCGAACTCGTCAAGCGCGGCCACGACGGCATCTTCTACGACTATCGCGAGCTGCTCAAGACCATCCAGTCCAGCTACAATCCCGTGAGCCAGACGAGCGAAATGGACGTGCTCGACCCCGTCGTGAAGATGGAAGTCCTGCTCTTGGACGACCTGGGCGCTGCGAAACCCTCCGCGTGGGCGCTCGACACCGTCGGCTACATTCTCAATTCGCGCTACAACGAAAACCGCGTGACGCTGCTGACCACCAATTACGCCGACCGCGATCCGGGCGCTCCCGTGCGCATGCCTTCGGGCCAGATGCTCGCACGAGTCGAAGATTCGCTCGCCGACCGCGTGGGCCAGCGCATCCGCTCGCGACTCTACGAGATGTGCCGCACGATCGAAATCGAGGCTTCCGACTACCGCCGCGAAATCCGCCACGCCGGTCCGTACCGCGCATAGTTCGCGCACCCGTTCGTTGACTTCCACCCTCATGCCGCGTACCATCCTCTCGGTCGAGGATTTACCTCGAACGAGCTGTTTTCCTTCCTTGTCTGACAACCCTCCGCAGGGTTTTAGAGGGACTCTACGTCTCGGTCGGACAGGGCATCTAACGCCAGGGGAGGCCGCAATGTCGGCCATGGACAACAACACATCTGAACATCTGTTGCATCCCGAAACGCCAACCGTAGTCGAAACTGCTGCACATCCGCCTGCCGAGGCTTCACCCACGAATATTTCAGAGCCGCCTGCCGAAACTTCCGCGATTGCGGAGGCTCCGGCTGAGGCCGCAGCCGCCGCGGCACCCGAAGCTCGGGCCAAAGAGCCAAAGCGCTCGCACGCGCCCAAAGAGCCCTCGGAATCGGAGAGCATGGACGCGCTGCTGGAGCAGTACGCGGCCGAGCACGAAGCGCCCGCCGAAGGCGACGTGCTGGAGGGCCGCATTGTGGCGGTCACTGACTTGGGCGTGGTGGTTGACCTGGGCTCAAAATTCGAAGCGCTCATACCCGCACAGGAGCTCACTGATATCAAAGGCGGCATGATCTTCGAGCTCGGCGCCTCCGTTCCCGTAATGCCGTTGCACGAAGAAAAAGAAGGCTACAAGCTCGTCTCGTTCCTGCGCGCGTTCCGCAAACGCGCTTGGGAGGCCATTGAGAAGGCCCACCGCAACCACGAATCCATTACCGGCAAGATCACCGAGCGCATCCGCGGCGGCCTGGTGGTGGACGTGGGCGTACCCGCGTTTCTTCCAGCTTCGCAAGTGGACCTGCGTCCGGTGCGTGAATTCGACGGCTGGGTCGGACAGGACATTACCTGCCGCATCCTGAAAATGAACCGCAAGCGCGGCAACGTGGTCTTGAGCCGCCGCGTGTTGCTCGAGGAGGAGCTGAAGGCGCAGCGCGACGCCGCCCTCGCCACGATCGAAGAAGGCGCCATCGTCCGCGGCAAGGTAAAGAACATCACCGACTACGGGGTCTTCGTCGATCTCGGCGGCGTGGACGGCCTGCTCCACCTTACCGATATCTCTTGGGGCCGCGTGACGAATCCGGCTGAAGTGGTGAAAGTCGGCGACGAGATCGAAGCCAAAGTACTGAAGTTCGATCGCGAGAAGATGCGCATCTCGCTTGGCCGCAAGCAGCTCGTTCCGGATCCGTGGGCAAACGTCCCGGATCGCTTCAAGGCCGGACAGCGCCTGATCGGCAAAGTGGTGGGCATCACCGACTACGGCGCTTTCGTCGAGCTCGAACCGGGCGTCGAAGGCCTGGTCCATGTGAGCGAGATGACGTGGTCCAAGCGCGCCAAGCACCCTTCGAAAATCGTCGCCTTGGGTGATGAGCTCGAAGTCGAAGTCCTGAAGGTTGATCCCGAGCAGCGACGCATCTCGCTGGGCATGAAGCAGACCCTTCCCGACCCGTGGCTCACACTTCGCGACAAGTATCCGCTGGGCACGATTGTCACTGGACGCATCCGCAGCATGACCGATTTCGGCGCGTTCGTCGAAGTGGAAGAGGGCGTCGAGGGCCTCGTGCACATCTCCGACATCCGCTGGACCGAAAAGCCGAAGCATCCCAGCGAAGCCCTGCGCAAAGGCGAGACCGTAGAAGCCAAAGTGTTGAAAATCGACATGGAGAACCGCCGCCTTTCGCTGGGCATCAAGCAGGTGCACGACATCTGGGCCGACTGGGCCGCCGCGCACAAGATCGGCGAGGTGGTCAAGGGCAAGGTGCTGCGCGTCACCAATTTCGGCGCGTTCGTCGAACTCGCTCCCGGCATTGAGGGCCTTTGCCACATCAGCGAGATTGAGGAGCGCCGCAGCAAGAACGACCGCCAGCAGCCGCGAAAAGGAAATGATAAGGATGCAGCGGCGTCCAGCCCGCTCGTCGTCGGCCACGAATACGACTTCAAGGTCGTCAAAAAGGATCCTGAGCAGCGCCGCATCGGGCTGAGCTACCGCGGCGCGCTCCAGCAGGAAGAGCGCAAGGCGCTCCAGGAGTATCGTCCCTCCAAATCCTCGCGGACGGCGACGATTGGGGACATTCTCCTTTCCAAGCGCGAGGCCTCGAACTAGCCGGTGGCGCGCTCACGCCGGCGTTCCCTGAGCAAAGCGAAGGACTCCCAATCGATTCTGACGAGGAAACGGCATTCGGCCGGAAGGCCTCGATTCCATCCAGCGGGAGAGTTCCGGATAGCGCTTTGAGCCGGTAATCGTCAGCACGATTGCAGGCCCGAATCGCACCACACTGGAAAATTTCGTAAACTGGTGGTAGGGTTGCGCTTACCAAGCGACCAGGGGTCCTATCCGGCAGGGGCAGCGAGCAACGGGAGAGAGCAGGCATGAATCCGCCGACGATGACAAAAGCCGACCTCGTGGAAGAAGTAATCCGGGCCACGGAACTGCCTCGCAAGGAATCGGAAACCATCGTCGAGACCATCTTTGAAAGCATCATCCAGACCCTCAGGGAGAATAAGAAGATCGAAATCCGCGGTTTCGGCAGCTTCCGCACGCGCCAGCGCCGGGGCCGCGTGGGGCGGAATCCCAGGACCGGTGAAAAGGTCGAAGTTCCCGCCAAGCGCATTCCCTTCTTCAAGCCCTCGAAGGATCTGAAGGAATTCATCAACAGCGAGTCGAGCGGCCAGCCCGCTCCGGCTCCCGCGCCTTCTCCGGCGCCCCGCTGACCGGGTCCAACGTGGACTACCTCTGGACACCATGGCGCTACCGCTACGTCGCGGAAGCGGGCAAGGACGGCACCTGCATCTTTTGCGCTGCGCTCGCCTCAAATGACGACACGGGCCGGAAAATCATCTTCCGCGGACGCCTGAATTTCATCATCCTGAACCTCTATCCCTACACGACCGGCCACTCCATGGTCGTGCCGTACAAGCACGTTCCGGATCTCGCTGCCTGCGATCGTGAAACGCTCGCCGAACACATCGAGCTCGCCCAGCGTCTCCAAATCGCTCTGGCCCGCCTCTATCGTCCGGAAGGCTTCAACCTCGGCATGAACATCGGCCGCTGCGCCGGCGCAGGCGTCACGGGCCACGTTCACATGCACGTCCTCGCCCGCTGGACCGGCGACTCCAGCTTCATGACCACTGTCGGAGAGACGCGCCTGCATCCAGAAGACCTCGACCAAACCTACTCCAAGCTCCGCCACGAATTTGCGGAATCTGTCTGACGGCATCCGTATAATGACCGTTGGTAATTACGCGCTGTTTGCGGCATCACCGGGAGAACTCGATTGCATCTCGGGCTGACGGAAGAACAAAATCTGCTGCACAAAACGGTCCGCGAATTCGCCGAGACCGAGGTCAAGCCCCTGGCCCGCCATCTCGACGAGACGGGCGAATTTCCCCGCGAGAACTTCCGCAAGGCCGCCGAGCTCGGTCTTACCGCGATCGCGATCCCCGAGGAGGAAGGCGGCGGCGGCTTCGACCACATCGGCTACTCCATCGTCATCGAGGAAATTTCCCGCGTTTGCGCTTCGACCGGCACGATCCTCTCCGTGCAAAATTCGCTCGTTTGTGATCCGCTCCACCGTTTCGGCACTCCCGAACAGAAAAAGAGATTCCTCGCACCGCTCGCACGCGGCGAAAAGATCGGCTGCTACGCGCTTACGGAGCCGCAGGCCGGCTCGAATGCCGCCGCCCTGCGCACCGTCGCCGTGCGCAAGGGCGATCGCTACGTCATCAACGGCACCAAGGCCTGGATCACCAACGGCGGCGTTGCCGACGTGGTCATCGCCTACGTGAACACCGACCCGTCGAAGGGCGAGAAGGGAATTACCGCGTTGCTGGTCGAGCGCGGTACCGCCGGCTTCAAGGTCGGCAAGGAAGAAAAAAAGCTCGGCATCAACGCCACCGCCTGCGTCGAGCTCTCGTTCACCGATTGCTCCGTCCCCGCCGAGAACCGTATAGGCAACGAAGGCGATGGCTACAAGGTCGCGCTTTCCACGCTCGATGGTGGACGCATCGGAATCGCCAGCCAAGCCGTCGGCATTGCCCAGGGCGCCTTTGACGAGGCGCTGCGCTATTCCGGCGAACGCCAAGCTTTCGGCGGGCCCATATCGCAATTCCAGGCCATCCAGTTCATGCTCGCCGACATGTCCACGGAAATTGAAGCGGCTCGCCTGTTGGCCCGCCGCGCCGCCTGGAAGCAGGACACGGGCGCGCGTTTCTCAATGGAAGCGGCCATGGCCAAACTCTTCGCGAGCGAAATGGCCACACGCGTTACTCACAAAGCCATCCAGATTCACGGCGGCAACGGATACAGCCGCGAATACCCCGTGGAGCGGATGTACCGCGACGCGCGCATCACCGAAATCTACGAAGGCACCAGCGAAATCCAGAGGCTGGTCATCTCCGCCTGGGTGCTGAAGTCGCCCTAGGAGTTGGGAGCGCGGCCGGGACTTAAAGGGCGCGGCTCCTGCTGCGAAATGGGCTCGACTTCCCAAATGCCTTCGAAGTCAACGAAGTAGGACTGCACCGCGACTCCCGGGAAGCGTGCAGCGACGGTAGCAGCGGCGCGGCGCAAGTCCTGCTCATGATGCTGCGCTTCGGCGCGAGCGTCGCCGCCGAAACCCCCGGCCAGGCCACCATATGCCCCGCAATCAGAGTGCAGCATGAGGATCACGCGCGTTGTTCCGTGAAGGCGCATGGACTTGCGGATTTGCTCGAGAACAAATTCGCGTTCGGATTCCGGCTCCAGGACGGCCAGGCACTTCGCCCCGCCTGCAATCTTGATGGCGTCTGGAAACGAAACGCCCATGCGTTTCAGAAACTTGCGGAATCCAAGTTCGAAACGGCTGTCGAAGCACCAGACGATGGCCGCATCGCAGCGGTACTGCTCGGAAGAAACGCCGAAATGGAATACTTTTTTCATATCCTCCGTGCTTCCTTGCCAAGATTTCCTGGGCCAGTTGCGAAGCTGCAATCCGAAATTGCCAGTGCATTTCGTGCTCGGCGGCGCTCTCCGTTTCTGAGCGTCAGCGACCGGCTATGGAAGTGTATCCTTATTCGATGTTCGAGCTGGATAAGGTCCAGGAATTTGATCCCGAGCGCGACGAGGATTTTTTCGCCCTGCTGCCTGCGCTACCGGCCGTCTTCTTGCTGGAGATGCGGGCAACGGAGGCCCGGCCGTATCTGGCTCGCACGGCGGATTTGCAGCGGCGGCTGCGGACGTTGTTGTCGGTGGAGCGGCAGCTTTCGCGTCGGCTTAACCTGCGCGAGATCGCGGCGCGCGTGCGCTACCGCGTTGTCGGATCCGCATTCGAGCAGTCGCTCGTCCTCTATCATCACGCCGTCCGCATTCACGCCGGCCGCCATCGCTCCTGGATGCGCCTCCGCCCCCCCGTAGTCGTCAAACTGAAGCTCCGCAGCGCCTATCCGCGCGCCTACGTCACACGCCGCATTCTCGACGACGAAGCGCTGTACATCGGCCCATTCGCCACGCGACGCTCCGCCGATGCGTTCCTCTCCCAATCCCTCAATTTCTTCAAAATTCGCCGCTGCCAGATCCGCATTCGCCGCGATCCTGCGTTTCCCGGTTGCCTCTATTCCGAAATGAAGATGTGCCTGGCGCCGTGTTTTGCCGGCTGCACCGACGAGGAATACGCTGCCGAGGTCGTCCGGGTCGAATCCTTCCTGGCCTCGAGCGGAGCATCGCTGGTGGGCGAATTCGAGCAGGGCCGCGACGCCGCCTCCGCCGCGCTCGATTTTGAGCGCAGCGCCGCAATCCACAAGAAAATCGAAAAGGTGACGGCCACGCTGCGCCTGCTGCCCGAACTCGCCCGCCGCATTCAGGATCTCGATGCCGTAATCTTGCAGCGCGCGACCGCGGAACAGTCCATCGCCGCCTTCGCCGTCCGCAGCGGCTTCCTTTCGCCGCCCTTCCTGCTCGAATTCGGTTCGCTCGCCGCCGAGCCGCGCTCGGTCGAAGCCATCTTCCGTGAGCACCTCGAATCCGAAGCTCCCGCCGATCTGCCCGGCGGCTCCCGGTCGCTCGGCCTGATGGCCGACCATCTCTCGCTGCTCGCCCGCTGGCATTACTCAAAGCCGCGCGCGGGCGAAATCTTCTATGCTCAGCCCGCGCGTGGCGGTGCTGTCAACTCTCCTCCGGTCTGGCCGTATCGCCGCATCGTGCGCGCCTGTTCCCGCCTTCTGACTCAGCCATAACGGGCTGTCCGCGCGCCTCTGCTATACTTCCGATTCTTTTCTCCGGAGTCTTGTGCCCAATCTCGCCACGCCCGAAGGCACTCGCGCTTACGCAGCGCGGTTCGAAGGAAAATCCGCGCCCGGCCATTTCCGCAACGCTCGCGGCCTGGCGCTCTCCTCGATCGGCCTGGGCACGTACCTCGGCAATCCTGATCCTGCGACCGACCGGGGCTACACGGATGCGATAGTCGAGGCCGTCCTCGGCGGGATCAACGTTCTCGATTCCGCCATCAACTACCGTTTCCAGCGCAGCGAACGCTCGATGGCCGCGGCCATCGCCGATCTCGCCTCGCGCGGCATCCCGCGCGAATCTCTGCTGATTTGCACCAAAGGCGGCTATCTCTCTCCTGACGGCGAAATGCCCCCGAACGCCCGGGAATACTTCGCACAGGAATATTTTTCGACGGGCATTCTGCGTCCCGGCGACGTCGCTGCCGGCTGCCACGCCATGACGCCCCGCTATCTCGACGATCAGCTCGGCCGCAGCCTTCGCAATCTCAATCTTTCGTCCGTGGACGTTTATTATGTTCACAATCCGGAGACGCAGCTCGAAGAGGTTTCACACGACGAATTCCGCAATCGCCTCCGTTTGGCCTTTGAATACCTGGAATCGGCAGTCTCGGCCGGCAAAATCGGGAGCTACGGCATGGCCACGTGGAACGGCTTTCGCCAGCCGGCGGGTTCTCCTGTGCTCCATTCGCTGGCGGATATCGTCGCTGTCGCCCGTGAACTTGCCGGCGACACTCATCATTTCGGCTTCGTCCAACTCCCCGTCAATCTCATGATGCCGGAAGCCGTCGTGCTTCCCAATCAACGCGTAGCTGGCCGCGAACTGCCGCTCCTCGCCGCCGCACTCCAGCTCGGCGTCACCATCATTGCCAGCGCTCCCACGCTTCAGGGCCGCCTGGCCCGCGGCCTGCCCGCGTCGCTCGCAAAGACGATCGGTCTCTCCACGGATTTTGAACGCGCTATCCAGTTCGCTCGTTCCGCCCCCGGCCTTACCACCGCGCTCGTGGGCACCAGCCGTCCGGAGCATTCGCGCGCCAATCTCCGCCTGGTGGGTGAGTCGCCGCTTCCGCCAGAAAAATTCTGGTCTCTCTTTCGCGAGGAGTGATCCTTGGAGCAGCGTTTCTCGCAGCGCCCGGCGGGGGGCTCGACCTAACTCCCCATCCATTCGCGAATCGCCCGGTCCAACTGATCCAGTTTTCCCGTCAGAAAATGATCCGCCTGCTCCACGAACACCAGCCGCTTCGGTTCCTCGAGCGTTCTCACCAGTTCCTCAACTCGTTCCCGCGCCGCGAACTCATCCTGCGTTCCCACGACGAACAATTTCGGCTTTGTGGAACCGCGCAGAAACGAAAAACCGGCGTCATTCACCGGAATTCCGATTCCCAGCAGGCGCGTCACTCGCGCATCACCCACTCCCACTCGAAGTCCCACCGAAGCTCCAAAGCTGAATCCCGCCAGAACCACCGGCACGCCGGGAAACTCTCCCGACAAGAAATCGATCGCGCAGCGCACATCCTCCCGCTCTCCACGACCCTGATCGTGGGTTCCCTCACTCAGCCCCGCGCCGCGAAAATTGAATCGCAGCACCGGCAGCCCCATGACGTGAAGGCTCTTCGCCGCCTGGAACACCACTTTGTTATGCATCGTTCCGCCATAGAGCGGATGGGGATGGCACACCAGCGCCGTCATCGCCGGCTGCGCCGTCGGGCTTGTCCAGAGCTGCGCTTCGAGCTTTCCGGCCGGACCGGGCAAGAAGAAGCTGCGATGGAGAACTTTTTTGGCTTCGTCCATGGACTGCGGGATGGCCGGAAGAGCCGGTGGGATCAGGTCAATGGGACCCGCACGCCGGTTGTCCTGCTGTACTGCACCGCGACGCACAGCATCGAACCACGTTCAATAATGCGCACAACGCGGCTCTCTATTTCTTCTGGCGTTTCCGTTTCTTTGAAGGGCACGGCCACCCAAACGTGCTGGCCCACGGTGTAGGAGCGCGTCGTGCGGAACAGCGCGCCGGTCCGCGAGATGTCCACCGTCTGCGTTACCTCGCTCCCGTTTTCGCCGCGCACCCGGATCGGCAGATTCAGTTTCGAGCGATCCTTCGCGCGCCGCTCTGACGGCAGCTGCATCACGCTGCGTTCGCGCACGTTGATGGGCGTCGGATCCGACCGCGCGCTGTGGAACCGCACGGCGACTTCGGCCGTCCCGTCGGGGGCGTTGTCGATCCGTACCACTGTGGCCGGAAATTCCACGTCGCCGCCCATCGATTTCGGGTCGTAAGGCACGATTACCCACACAGTGCTGTGCATCTCGTACAGCTGCCGCGTTCGGAACAGCACCCCGTTCCGCGACACGTCCAGCGTCGTGGTGACTTCCATGGATTCCCGCGGTGGTCCGATCTGGCGCACTCGGATCGCCAGTTCCGTCCGCACCCGCGGCCGCTCGCGGCCCTCGGCTCCCGGCATAGACGGCAAAGTATCTGCCGCGCGACTGCAAGTCAAGCCGGTGCAACACTTCCACTACGGTGATGCAGACACCGCCTCGTCCCATTGCACCACGGGCAGATTCGGTGATAGGGTGACACAAGAGTGCTCGCTGGAAGTATGAGGCCATCCGTATGAACGACATGGAACGCCGCATGTCCCGTCGTTTCAACATGAACCTTCCGCTCATGATCCGCTTCCAGAACGGAACTCTGAAGGTCGAGCAGGAGGCCCGCACTCGGGACGTCAGCTTTCGTGGCCTTTATTTCGTCATCGACAACGCCTTCCAGGCCGGCATGCCCGTCGAATTCGTGCTCACCCTGCCGAAAGAAGTCACCATGGCGGGCGATGTGCACATCCAATGTTATGGTACCGTGGTCCGCGTAGAGGATTTCGAAAGCCGGCGCGGCGTGGCAGCCCGTATTGATCGTTACGAGTTTGTTTCCGCGCTGGCTTGATCGCGTTCTGCGCCCCGCCGCGTGCCCGTTTCTCCGGAGGCTCCATGGGAAAATACGACATTGGCAACGCGCTCGAAGAACTCAATGAAGAGGCGGTTCTCCCGCATCCCGTGCGCCTGCGCGACATGATTCTTCGCACCGAGCTCGATCCCCAGGCTGCCGTCGAGATCAATCGCGAATTCCAGAGTTACCTCACGCAGTTCGGGCAAGTGCAGAAAACGGGCCGTGCCATCCTCCAAGCCCTCGCCGCCCATCGCCCCAAGCAGGCTTAGCACTTGTAGCAAATCCCCGCGAAGATCTGACACCCGACAGCGTGCGCCGAAGCGAAGCGCTGTCATTCCACCATCGGCTCAATCCGGCGCGTAACGCGCTCGCTTTCGCCCACGCTCTCCGCAACCATGTACGCGGCCATTTTGTCGCTCCTGCTCTCCCCGCTCGGCGACATTTTTCGCCGCCATCTGCGATAATGTGCGTTTCCGCCGCCCATGTCGCGCGAGACACTGCTCATCGACGCTGACGACACGCTCTGGGAGAACCAGGTTCACTTCGAGCGGGTCATCGAAGGCTTCCTCGTCATCATCGAACGCCTCGGCTTCCCCCACCCCTACGCGCGCCGCATCCTCAATGAGACCGAGCGCCGCAACATCCGCCAGTTCGGCTTCGGGGTGCGCAGCTTCCACACCGCGCTCGAAGAAACCTACATGAAGCTCGCTGGCAACCTGGCTCGCCGGGAGGTCGTGAAGCAGATTGGCGATCTCGTCGCCGAGCTCACCGCGAGCCCTCCCACTCTGCTCGACGGTGTCGCCGACACGCTCGCCTATCTGGCCGAGCGCCATCGCCTGATCCTGTGCACCAAGGGCGAGCCCGCCGAGCAGGCCGGCAAACTCGAACGCTCCGGCCTTCAGGCCCATTTTCAAGCCATCGAAATCGTCGCCGACAAGGACTCGCGCACCTTCCGTGGCCTGGTGAAGACTCACCGCATCGTCAAATCGCACGGCTGGATGATCGGCAACAGCCCCCGGAGCGACATCAATCCCGCCCTTGCCGCCGGCCTCAATGCCGTCTTTATTCCTCATGCCAAGACGTGGCACTTCGAGCAGGACGAACTTTCCAGCGGTCCGGGCAAATTGCTCGTTCTGCCCGCTTTTCGGTCCTTGCGTGAATACTTCTGAGGGACGCTCATGACTCCCGTGACCGACTATCGCTCCGAATTCTTCGACTTCGAAGACGCCACCTATCTGGCCACTGCCGCGCAGGGACCCCTGCCGCGCGCTGCCTTCAAGGCTCTGGAGGCCGCCCTCGAACTCAAGCGCCGCCCCTACCGCATCGAGGAATCGCTCTATTCCGAATTTCCCTCGCGTGTCCGCGGCCTTTTGGCGCGGCTGATCGGCGCCGCACCCGAAGAAATTGGCATTACCACCGGCGCCTCCACCGGCCTTTCCGGCATCGCCTCGGCCATCGACTGGAAACCGGGCGACGAGATTCTCATTTCGCGCGGCGAGTTCCCGGCGCAACCCTGTACCTGGCAGCCGCTGGTCGCCTCACGCGGGGCAGTCCTCCGTTTCATCACGCCTCGCAACCGGTTTACGCGCGCTCAGGATTATTTGGACGCGCTCACCCCGCGCACGCGCCTGGTAAGCGCCAGCCTCGTTCGTTTCGACGATGGTTCGCTGCTCGACGCCCGTGCGCTCGCCTCCGGTCTCGCCGGCTCGCGTTGCCAGCTGCTGCTCGATCTCACGCAGATCTGCGGCGCCGCTCCCCTGGATATTCGCTCGCTCGGTGCCGATTTCGCCGTCTGCGCCGCCTACAAATGGCTTCTCGGTCCGTACGGCACCGGCTTCGTCTGGGCTCGCCGTGAGCACACCGAAGCCATGGCCCCCGCGCCGTTTTACTGGATGTCCGCATCTTCCGAGAAGCACTTCCACGAGCTCGATTTCGATCCGGACGCCTCCGGCAATTTTTCCTGGCGCCCGCCATCCGTCGCCGCGCGATGGGACGCGGCCGAGACGGCCAGCTTTTTCCACCTCGCCGCATTCGCCGCCTCGCTTGAGTTCGTGCTTCGCGCCGGACCTGCCACTGTGCTCGAGCACAACCGCACGCTGCTAGGCGCACTCGTCGATCGCCTCCCCGCTGACCGCTGCGTGCTGGCCAGTCCGCGCGATCCCACTCAGCGCGGTCCCTATCTTTGCATCGCCGCGCGCAGCCCCGAGGCCACCGCTCAGCTTTACGGCCGTCTTCACGAACAGAAGATCTACGTCAGCCTGCGCAACCACGCGCTCCGCGTCGCCCCGTACCTGTACAACACCGCCGAGGACATCGAGCGCCTCCTCCGCGTCATCACCATCTGACCCCGCCATGCATCCATCGAGTAGCAGCAGGCAGTTGTTCCGGCTCAGTGAGCGATGTGCTTCTCGGCGGAAACAGGAGGAACAACGCGCGTGAATCCAAACACTTCTTCCACGCCCTGGCCCCGCATTGCAGTCGTCGGCGCCGGCGCCGTCGGCTGCTATTTCGGCGGCAAACTCGTGCGCGCGGGCTGTCCGGTAACTTTTGTCGGCCGTCCCGGCCCCCAGTCCAGCGTTCTGGCGCTCTCTCGCGAAGGCCTCTACTTCGACGGTGTGGAATTTCAGGAAAAACTGCGCGTCGAAGCCTCGACAGACGTCTCCTCTGTCTCCGCGGCCGATGTCGTCCTCATTTGCGTCAAGACCATCGACACTGCTTCGGTCGCCGCTTCTTTAGCCCCGCATCTTCGGCCCGAAGCCATCATCGTTAGCCTTCAAAACGGAGTGGAAAACGCATCCGTCATCCGCCAGGCCCTGCGCGACGCCGGGCGCTCGCCGCTTCCCGTCGTGCTTCCCTCCGTCGTTTACGTGGCCGCAGCCATGATCGCTCCCGGCCATCTGAAACACAGCGGCCGCGGCGACCTGGTAATCGGCCCGGGCCGAGACGCCTCTCTCGTGCCCGTGATCGAACGCATCGCTCAGCTTTTCACCCGCGCAAACGTGCCCTGCCGGATCAGCGACAATATTGACGCCGAACTGTGGACCAAACTGATCTGGAATTGCGCCGGCAATGCTGTCTCCGCTCTCGGCCGGGCCACCTACGCGCTCGCCGGGAGCCTTGAATCTGTGCGCCAGGTGATGGCCGCTGCTGCGGGCGAAGTCGGCGCCGTCGCTCAGGCCTCGGGAATTTCCCTTCCAGTCTCCGACCTCATGGCCTTGGGTCTGAAGCTCGCCGCTTCTCTCGGTCCTGCCACTTCCTCCACCGCTCAGGACATCGAGCGCGGCCGCCCGACCGAGATCGATTCGCTCAATGGTTTCATTACCCGCCGCGGCGCTGAACTCGGCATTCCGACGCCCGTCAATCAAACTCTTTGGGCCCTCGTAAAACTTCGCGAGGCCTCGTCCAAACCAGCGTAGTGTGGGCGCAGTCCCGCGATCGTCCCGGATCTCCGGGGACCTGGGGTTCCCGTTCTCTTCGATTGTTTCCGCGTGGCTTCAGAATTCAGGCGAAGCGGCTCGGAAGGGAATTCTGACGATCGCTGCCAGCTCCACCGAGCGTCCTTCCCTTTGTGCCGCCTGGAATTTCCACCTCGCCAGCGCATCTATGGCGTTCTGGTCGAGCTGTGGATCGAGGCTTTTCACCACTTCAATGCTGTCCACCGAGCCGTCCCGGCGGATAATCGCATAAAGCACCACGTCCCCTTGCACGTGTGCGCTGATGAGCGCGGGCGGATATTTCGGGTCCACCTTTCGGAGCGGTTCGGGCCCCGCAATCCCCGGCAGATCCAACGTCTTGGGAATTTCCTTTCCGTTCTCGTCCAGTTCCACAAATTTCAGCGTCCAAGTTCCCGTCGCGCTCGCCAGGTTCGGCATGTTCACGTGCAAGGTGTAAATCCGTCCCGGATCCAGCAAATCCTCTGGAATCCCGATCGATTTGATGCGCTCCCGGATGGTAGGGGCCTTCGTCCGCGTGGCTTCGTCCGGAGTCGCGGCAATCCCCGGTTGTCGAGGCGCGTCCGACCTGCCGGGCTGCGCGGAAAGCCCCAGGCCGTTCCCTCCCATTCCCAGCGGCCCGGCAATATTGGCAATCGGACCACGTCTTCCCCCGCTGATGGAGATTCCCGGAATCTCCCCGCCGCGTGCGCTGCTCGTCCGGTTGCTTGTGGGCGCGACCCCGCCCGCACTCGGCGCGTTCGTTGGCTTGGTCGCCGCATTTGTTTGCGGCGCGATGGCGAACTGCGCGGACAGATTGCCTACCGGCACATCCACAACGGGGGCCGGCGGCGCGGGAGCTTCCGACAAGGCAATCAGCTTCTGCCCCGCCAGATCCGCGGCTGCAACTTCTCGGATATCCGGTGCGGTCTCCTCCTGCTTCTTGTCCGCATTGAAGGTGGCCCGTGCGTTCGTTTTCACTTCCAGCGCTGGCTTCGGCAGGTCCGGATGCTCCGATGTGATCGTCATCTCCGGCAAAGCCGCGTGCAGTTCCGGCGCCTCAATCTTCGGCTGCGTACGTGCAATCTTCTGCCGCATCCGCGCCCGCTCATTCACGCGCAGGTGCCGCCGCGGCGGAGCGGGCTTCGGCAGGTTTGGCCATTCCACGATTTCCGGTAGCGGCGGCAGGATTTTGGGCGGATCGGCTGCAACTGTCGGTTCGATCAGCGTTTGCCGCGGATGCGTCGCCACTTCCGGCTTGGAGATGATGGTCTGTTTCGTGTGCATCTTCGCGGCAGCCGGCGCTGCTTTCCGGGTATCTTTGCGCAGTGCCGGGATATAGGGAAGCAGGACCTTGGAAGAGCCCATCCAGGCCACCTCCGCCTGTTGTTGCGGCGCCTCGCTCGCCGGATGCAATAGAAACCTCCACCGCAAGGGAAATATCACCACCAGGATGTGCAGCAGCGCGGAGAAAAGCAGCAATTGCCAGTTCGTTCGGCTGCGGATCCATGCATCCGGGAAGTACGGGCCCACCGGCCACCCGGGTGGCGGCGCCGGCCCGCGCATCAGCACCAGCACGCTGCTCCACAATCCCTCGCGCGGCCATTGCCAGGCGGAGCCGAGCAGGGGCTCGGGCTCCCGGGCGCCTCCCTGGTGCCTTTCCACCGACGGCGCTTGCCCGCTTTCAGCAGAGGCGCTCATGGGCTGTCATTATAACCGGACTCCCGAGACTCCGTCTGCGCCTCCTGGATCGGGAGTGCCTGCCGGAAACTTGCTACTCGGGGAAAAAACTGCGACGATTGCGGCGTTTTACGGGAGGTAACTATGCCCCGCGCAGTCAAGATCATTCTGATCGTCGTGGGCGTGATCATCGTCGTCGGTCTCATCGCCCCATTCTTTATCGATGTGGACCACTACCGCCCGCAGATCGTCGCCCAGGTCGAGAGCGCCACCGGACACAAAGTGGAGATTGGGCATATCGGCGCGCGCCTGATCCCGACTCCGGGTTTTTCGGTGGAAAAAGTCACGGTCGGGCCTTCCGCCGGCTTCGCCCCTGTCAATCTTCTCACCGTCGATAGCGTCAAAGGCTCCGTCTCGGTGCTCCCCTACCTGTTGCATGGATCCATCGAGGTTACTTCCATTGAGATCGTCAACCCGCACATTACTCTGGCCACCGACGAGCACGGCCACACCAACTATGAGTTTCCCTCGTCTGAGAGCGCGAAAAAAAGTCCCGGGTCATCCTCCAGCTCGACGCAGGTTGCCGTCGATTCCGTCTCCGTTCGCGAAGCTGAGGTGGCCATGGTGGACGTTCGCGGCCACAACCCCCAGCCCCCTTCCGTCAAGGTTTCCGGTTTCAACGCCGAATTGAACAACCTCGATCTTTCGCCCAAGGGCTTGGCTCGATTGAAGGGCGAAATTCCCCTTTCCGGTCTTAAGGCGGAGGTCACTGGAATGCCCTCTGTCAGCTTCCGCTCCGGGAAGGTGAAGATTGACAGCGGCGACATCTCCGGCGACTGCGAAATCGAACTCCCAAACGTCGCGACGGTGAAGGGAAGTTTTTCCGTCCTCGATTTTCCGAAAATGCTCTCCGCTCCTGCGGGGACGCCGAGCCAGGTGCTGGGAACGGGCAAGTTCACTTCCGACAAGATTCACTACGCTCCCTACGAGCTCACTAATCTCAGCATGGACCTGAAAGCCTACGCCGACCACATCGAAGCCCCCATTAGTGTGTCGCTCTACGGCGGCACCTTCAGTGTCAGCCCTAGGCTGGAAACCGCGCCCTCGGCTTCCGGCGCGCGCCACTTCACTGCCGCCATCCAGCTCTCGCAGCTTGATCTGGAAAAGCTCGCCGATGCCGATCCCGGCACCAAGGGCAAACTCACCGGTCATGCCGAGGCCAAGCTCCAGGTTGCCGGCGCGCTCGGCGGCGACCTGCTCGGTGCGCTCACTGGCCAGGGCAATTTCACTCTCAAGGATGGCAAGGTCTCCGGCATCGAAGCTGCTAAGTCCATGGCCACCTTTACCAAGCTGGCGCCCGGACTTTCTTCAGCCGGCAATCTGCTCGAAGCGACATATACCTCGGTGGAAGGCGACATCAATATCCATGGCGGGCGGATTTACACGACGAAGACGGAAGCTCTCACCAACCGCGGCAAAGGCGACATCCACGGCAGCATCGGTTTCGACCAGACTCTCGATCTCTCCGGAACCTGGACGCTCGCCGGTGGCGAAAGCTCCGGTGGTGGCGATCAATCCGCGAATCCGGTGAAAGCGGTGGGAGGCCTGTTCGGCAAAGTGGCCAAGCACACCGTCGGCGAGCTTCCCATCCCCTTCAAGGTCACTGGGACTGTGAAGAAACCGATGGTGCTCCCCGGCTAAATCATCCGGCCGGGTCCGGGCTCTTTGGTATCATTCCTCGGGGCAGTTCCCCCTGTCCGCTCGCCCCCTCGTCTTATTTCTAGTCCGCCTGCTCGGGTGCGTAGAAGTCCAGCGCCGCATCGCCCTGCGCCACAGTTCGCATGCGCGTCAACCGCCCGCACTGTCTTTGCAGTGCCAGCTTCCGCGCGCGTTCGAAAATCACCAGCGTCTCTCGCCCCACCAGCACTGAATCATCCAGCGCTTCGAGCACCCTCGTGTACTCCTCGGTCTCCGCGTACGGAGGATCAAAAAACAGGAGATCCGCTGCCGCGCCCCTCTGGGCCAGTCTTTCGAGCCCGCGCACCACGTCGCCCACCACCACTTCCACTCCTTCTCGAATTCCCAGGCTCTCCAGATTTTTCCGCATCAGTGCCGCCGTCGGCCGGTGCCTTTCCAGAAACACCACCTGCTTCGCAGCGCGGCTCGCCGCCTCTATCCCCACAGCGCCGGTTCCCGCATAGCCGTCCACAAAAAAACTTCCCTCCACCCGGTCCTGCAAAATATCAAACAAGGTTTCACGCAGGCGGTCGCTCGTTGGACGCAGCTCCATCCCCCGCCCGCTGGCGATCCTCCGGCTCCCGTATTTCCCTGCAATTACGCGCATAGTCCCGACCGTAGAGGCTCGGCAGGCACTACCCCGCTAGCGCATGCCGCAATCATCCCACCGCTGCCAATTGATACCGCCGCTTCCAATCCGGCCCCAGATAAATCATGAGCCGCTCCAGCTCCGCCGACGGCCCGCCCTCCACCATCAGCAGCGCTTC
>JASHSV010000069.1 GCA_030038535.1 Candidatus Acidiferrales bacterium | reverse complement strand
TTGCCGAACGTGGAGAGGTCGGGAGTGATGCCGAATTTTTGCTGGAGGCCCCCCGGCGCGAACCGGAAGCCGGTAACCACCTCGTCGAAGATCAACAGCGCGCCGGACTGTTGGGTCAGTTCGCGCAGGCGCTCCAAATAGTCCGGCCGCGGCGGGATGCAGCCAAGATTGGCCATCACCGGCTCGGTGATCGCTGCCGCGAGCTCGCTGCCATGCTCGCGGAACACGCACTCGAGACTGGCAACATCGTTCCAGGGGGCCACAATGACGTCTGCAAACACGCCTTCCGGAATGCCCAAAGAGTCCGGCAGGCGCGCAGGTGATTCGGGCGGCCCCAGCATTTCGGGCGGGTGAGGGTGTGCGTTGAGGAGGTAGGGATCGTACCAGCCGTGATACTGGCCTTCGAACTTCAGAAGCTTAGCGCGGCCGGTGTGCGCGCGCGCCAGTCGCAGAGCGAGCATGGTGGCCTCGCTCCCTGTGTTCGTAAAGCGCACGCGCTCCGCCGCGGGCACCATGCGGCGGAAACGTTCAGCGGCTTCCACCTCCGCGGCAGTGCAGGCTGCAAAATGCGAGCCTTCGGACATGGCCTGCGCCACCGCGTCCACGATGGCGGGATGCGCGTGGCCGTGAATCAGCGCGCCAAAGGCCATCATGAAATCGATGTATTCGTTCCAGTCCACGTCGAAGACGCGTGAGCCGGCGCCGCGTTCGATCACCACCGGCCCGAGCGAATAGACCGCGCGGCCGCGCGAAGGCGAATTCACGCCTTCGACCAACGATTCCAGGGCGCGCGTGAACCATTCACGCGATTTGGTCCTGCGCCGCGTTTTCGGGATGTCCGACATGGCTGCCCACTGGGAAGTTACAAGCTATCGCAACTTCGAGCCCGTGGGCAAAGGTGAAAGACGCGGAGTTGCGTGTGATGGGAATCGGCCGCGGGTCAATCGGCGGAGCCGCCGCCATCCACGACGATGGCCGCTCCGGTGATGAACGAGGACTCATCTGAGGCGAGAAAGAGGACGACCTTCGCGATTTCGTCCGACGTTCCAATCCGCCCGAGCGGACGATTGGCGCACCCCTCAAGATATTTCTGCCACTCCATGCCGCGGTTTCGCGCGTCTTCCGGGAGCATGGCTGTATCCACGTCGCCCGGACAAACGCAGTTGACTCGAATGCCCTGCCTGCCGTGGTCAATGGCCATGGCTTTGGCCATCAGCACGAGGCCGCCCTTCGCCGCGCAGTAGGCCACGGCCCGGTCGCCACCAACGATTCCCCAGCCGGAGCTATTGTGGACGATGCTCCCGCGGCCCTGGCGAATCATGTGCGGCAGCGCGAACTTTGACATCAGAAAGGCGCCCTTCAGGCTCGTGTCCACCTGCGCGTCCCACTCCTCTTCGGAGCAGTCCAGCGCGGTATTCGCGAAGAAGACCCCGGCGTTGTTGAAGAGCACATCGAGGCGGCCATACTCCGAGATAGTGCTCTCCACGGCCGCGCGGCAGTCCGCCTCGCGGCAGACGTCGGAATGCAGGTATGTGGCGCGGGCGCCGGCGGCGCGGATTTCTTCCACCACCTGCCGTCCGCGCTCGTCATTTCTGCCCGTGAGCGTTAGCCGCGCACCCTCGCGCGCAAACAGCAGCGCCGTGGCACGGCCGATTCCAGAGGTCGCGCCCGTAATGAGTGCCACTCGGTCCCCCAGCCGCATGATGCAGGTTCCTCCGGTAGGCGTTCAGGCCAGCCCGCCGCCATCAACGGCGAGTGCCGTTCCAGTGATGAATTGCGCCGCGTCGCCAGCCAAGTAAATCGCAGCGTCCGCGATATCCTCCGGCCTCCCGATGCGGCGCAGCGGCCGTCGCGCGGCCTCCGCCAGGAACTCCGCCTCGGGCTGGCCGATTTGCCGCGCTTCCGCACGCAGCATTGGCGTGTCCGTATCGCCGGGACAGATGCAATTCACGCGTATGCCCTGCGGCCCGTGATCGAGGGCCATAGCTTTGGTCAGCAGCACGACGGCAGCTTTCGACGCGCAGTAGGCCGCGGCGCGCGGCCCGGCCGCCAGGCCCCAGCCCGAGGCAATGTTCACAATGTTGCCTCGCACGGCTGCGAGATGCGGCAGGGCGGCGCGCGACATCAGAAATACGGATTTCGCGTTGACGTCCATCACCAGGTCCCAGTCCTCCTCGCTTAGCTCGGCCACGGTGGCGCGGCGAATCACTCCAGCGCAATTCACGAGAATGTGCAGCGCGCCGAATGCAGCCAGCGCAGCCCCAACGGCGCGCGCGCAATCGGCGGCGCTGCTCACATCGGTTCGCTCGAAGCGGGCCTGCCCGCCCTGCCGCGCAGCCTCTTCTGCCGCGGCCGCCCCCGCCGATTCTTCCACATCCGCGAAGAGTGTCGCAGCGCCCTCCGCTGCAAACCGCAGGGCGATGGCGCGGCCGATCCCCGAGGCAGCGCCGGTGATCAGTGCCACTTTGCCTTTTAGCCCGCCGCGCGATGGTGTATCGGTCATCAGTCGGTGCGTCTCGAAATTCCGCCGGACCTAGCGGCTGGCCAGATCCCCGGCCGTTTCTCCGCCGTCGATCGCGATCACCTGCCCGGTCACGTACTGCGCATCGTCGGAGGCTAGATAAGCGAACAAGGCGGCAATCTCCTCCGGC
>JASHSV010000068.1 GCA_030038535.1 Candidatus Acidiferrales bacterium | reverse complement strand
CTGAGATCCCGCATCTGGAAGATTGCCTGATCGAAGACCCGATCCAGGTGATGTACACCGGCGGCGTAGCCGAGATGCGGCGGCTCGCGGAGCGGCTAGCAGAAACGGGGTTCGCTGACCAATATTCCGTCCAGATGACGGAATACGCGACTAAGAACTTTACGCTCCTGGACGTGCTGCACCCGGCGGTTTCGAAGGGAGAGGCGCTGCGCAACTGGGCGAGACGACAGGGTTATGGAAGCGCCGAAGTGATGGCCATCGGAGACAATTTCAACGACCGCGAAATGCTGAGTTTCGCGGGGGTGGCCGTGGTGATGGGAAACAGCGTGACGGAACTGCGCACAGACGGATGGCACGTGACGGGAACCAATGATGAGTGCGGAGTGGCGCAGGCGATCGAGCGCTTCGCCCTGTGCCGGGGGGGATGAAAGCTTCGCGGTGCGATTATTGCGGGGGGTTATTCGGGTTGTTCGGATTAGTCGGGCTAGTCGGGTTACTGGGGCCTGTGAGCGGAGTAAAGATCGGCTGATTCGCGGCAGGAGAAGTGCCGGTGCCACCGGGCAACGAGCTTACGCCAGACTGCGGGGAGCCTGCTGCCGCAGCGGCGGCGGCCTCTTGTGCAGGGTCCCAAATGAATTCCCACTCGCGATATTTTCCGTAGCCTTTGTAAAAGCGGATGGATTTGCGATCGATTTTGCTGCCTACACCCACCAATAGCCCACCATAGACAGTGTTGTCTTCCGCGATGGTTGCTCCCTGGATGGCCTGTTTGGGCGCTTCGGGAGCAGGAGGAAGAGGCGTCGGGGTGGTGTCGTCTGGATTCTCGGGAGCGGCGTCTCCATTGGCGGGCTGAGCCGGGGACTGAGTGGGCGCCTGGCCCTGGGCCGTAGTGGTTGTGCCGGGCTGGCCCATGCCGGTTTGGCCAGTGCCTGTCTGTCCCGTACCGGGCTGGGAGTTTCCGCCCTGCGAGCTGCCGAAGGAGCTGAAGTTGAAGAAACTGCTTTGTCCCGTGCCGGACTGACTGCCGGGCTGGGTACCGGGCGCGCCCTGGGTCCCTGTCTGGAGCGCGATCATTCCGAGGGGCATAGTGCGCGTGAGGCTGCCGATGAGCTGTCCGCCCGGCCCGACGTAGATGTACCGCCAGCTTCCGTCGGCGGTGTTAATCGGGTCTTTATACTCCTTGCGTAGAAAATGGATGTTGCCTGGGTTTTTCGAAAAATCCTCGACGGAGCGGGGGAAATGGCCGTACTTGCGGTAGTAGAGGCGGATGGCGCGGACATACTGGTCCCCGCGCCAAGCGAGCTCTGTTTCCTGCTGTCGCCGGCCCTGCATGAGAATGCGGGGCAGGATCGCCAGCGTGGCAATGAGCATGGCGGCGGCTATAAACACGACCAGCAGCAGGATCATTCCCTGTTCGCCGCGGCGCCCGGCAGGAAATGGAGGGCAGGAGTTGGCAGACGGCGGCGCGACCGGGGCGCGCCGAGGCGCTGGCGCCGGGGACACACGGTAAGAAGCCGCGCAAAGTGGGCTCGCGTTCATGGCTTCGGGGATTCGCCGCCTCCCTGCGTCTCCATTGTAAGCTTGGCGTGCCGTCCCGTGCTAACTTCCTCGACGTCAGCCGAGTTGGGCGAAATGCCGACGATACGAAACTTCCCCTGGATCAGATCGCCTTCCGAAACAATGAACACTTCCTCGCCATTCGTAAAGAAGCCGCTGCGCTTCTTCGTTGCGACGTCGTCAGAATAGCCGTAATACTTGAAGGGAGGCGAGAACGGAGGAGGCTCCGGAGGCAAACTCGGGCCGACGGGAGGGAGGGCGCGGGGGGGCTCGGCCGGGCGGGGAGGCGGGGGAAGCTGAGCGCTGAATATGTCGCGCCCGGTGGGCTTGTATTCTAGTTTGCGAAGCTGTTCGATGCGGTCCAGATGGAGAGCGGGATTTTGGACGTCGATAGGCTGGTACGCGTCGGAGTCGGAGGAACCTGTGCCCACGGCCAGCGACGTGCCGCCCACATACATATAGAACACCACCGCGGCGAGCACTACGCCCAGGACAACCAGAACTACGACTTTGGTGCGTTCGGACATATTCGCGGCGTCAGCTCCGGAAATACGTGCGCATCACGAGAGAGAGGCGAGCGCCGCGGTCGTGGCCGGCATTGAGCGACATGGAATCGATCAAATAGAGATTCTTGGAGCGCTCGAGCCCGTTGATGAACTTGACGAGCGCGGAGTAATCGCCTTCGACCGCGGCGGTGACTTCGACCTCGACGATGCCCTCCTTGTCAGCCGGTTTCTGCTTGAAACCCACGGCGCCGCCAGGCAGACCGGCTTCAGCGGTGATTTTACCGAGGTCGGACTCAATCGTGGAGTAGCCGGTGGAAGCGACGAGCAGGGTGCTGTTGAGGAACTCAACGCATTGCTTGCGCGCGTCGGGAAGCTGCTCGCGAATCTTCTGCGCGCGGCGCACGTCGAGGGCCAGCTTGCGGTCGTCGTCCTGCAAGCGCTCCAGAGTTTTCTGGCCGGATTCGGGATGGCCGTACTCGTAGTCCCAGACAACGGCAGCGAGCGCGGCATCGATGACCAACAAGGCGATTAGAACACGAAGCGCCCAACGCTTGACGTTTTCAACCGGCCGCGTCACTGACCGCCTCCAGATTCGACGGCCTTGCGCGCGGGGGGAGCGACGTGGTAATCGGCCTCGAGATCCAGCTCCACGACGTCGTCGTTATCGGCGCTCTTGGTGGGGCGCGTTTCCGAGACGAGTTCGAGGCCGGAGAATTCCTTGGCCGCCTCGATGGCCTTCAGGAAATCGAGCTTGCTCTTATCGCTGAGCGCGCCGACGCGCATTTTGACGCGCACCCGGCCAGCAGAAAGCGAGGGAGCAAGCGTGATCACGCGCACGCCGCCGGGCAGAAGGTGCTCGAAGTCCAGGAAAAACTGGGTCCAGGGAAAACTGCGCTGATCGATGACCTGGTTGAGGAAAGCGGCCTGTTCGGTAACCAGACGCGTCGAAGGATCGGCGAAGAACTTTTCCAATTCGCTGCGCTGGGCGCGCAGACCCGCCGTGTCCGTGCGCAGTCGCTCAACCTCGATGCGGCGTTCGCTACTGGCGGCGCGGTCGCGGATCAGCCGGAGCCATAACCCTGCAAGAAGGACAAGAGCCGGCACGCCCACAACGAGCGCAACCGCGAAGAACCGCCGGTGGTTCTGAACCGGGGAACTGGCCAGATTGAGTCGAGTGCGAATGGCGAACCACCTTCCTGACGAATCGAACTGTGTTGCAACCCCGGTGCGCGGAACGGAGCGACGGCTCCGAGGGGGCCCGCGCCGATCCTACGGCTTGCCGTGCAGCAGCCACCCCACCGCGGCTTCCATGAAGCGATCCACTTGAACACGCTCCTCGCCGGCCAGACGGCCTTCCAGCGCGGCAGAGGCGATGACCGGCATCACCTTGCAATGCAATTCACTCTCGAGCTGAGCGCGAAATTCTTCGGTGCTGGCGCCAAGACCTGCCAGGCACACCTCGCCAACGGGCTGGCCCCAGGTATCTTGAAAATATGCGATCGAAGGGTAGATCTCAGCGAGCAAATCCCGCGGCGAAATCGAGTCGCCTGCCAAATGGAGGGGCGAACAACGGTAAACGGCGAGGGTACCGGAAAGAACAATGGCCGTGGTGAGCGTGCTACCGGCCAGCCGGGCGAGCAGAACGGGGCGCGTGTCGTCCACCAGCGGTAAGGCGGCGAGCGTGGAGCTGAGCACGATGCCCACACGCCGGTTCCGCGTTTCGAGGAGTTCCTCGTACTGGCGAACGATCTTTTGCCGGGCAATGGCGGCGAGGACGTGAACCGAGGCAATAGGAGAGGAAGGCGGACCGGCCGGCTGGAGAGAATAAGAAACGGCGGCTTCCTCGGTCTCAAAGGGGACGCTCTTGCGCAGCCGGAAGCGCAGGAGAGGAATTGCCTCGGCAGGACCCTTGGGAAACGCTTCAAACTGGAGCAGGAAGACGCGCACGACCTCGTCGGGAATGATGAGCGCAAATTCGACGCCGTGGCCGCCGACGCGGGCGAGCACGCGGTCAACCACGTTGCCGACGGCGGCCGCATCGGCGAAGTTTAATTCCACGGGCGAGGGCACGACGGCACCGACGGGCAAGGCTTCGAAGGCGTGACTTTCGAAAGCCCGGCGGCCGCGTCCGGCCAGGCGCGCGGCGGCCACGCCGGCGGCGCTGACTTCGCAGATCAGGTGAGGACGCGGCGCTTCACCGAGCCAGTGGATCATACGGGCCAGCGGGCCGGGAGGACGCGGCGCTGCCGCGAACGTCGGATGGCTAGTCAATGAAGGTCACCTTGTTGATCTCGCGAAGGGTAGTGAGCCCGGCGCGGACGCGTGCGAGGGCGGAATCGCGGAGGAAGGTCATGCCCTCATCGCGGGCGGCGCGCTTGATTTCGCTGGTGGGGCGGCGGTCCACAATCATTTCGCGGATGCGGTCGGAGAGGTCGAGCAGTTCGTGAATGGCCGTGCGACCGCGGAAGCCGGTGCCGGAGCATTCCAGGCAACCGGCGCCTTCGCTAAAGACCACGTCCTTCCACTGCTTGGGATCCATGGCGTTTTCCTGGAGCACGGTGGTGGAAACAGGAACGGGGCGAGCGCAGGCCGGACAGATCAAGCGCACCAGCCGCTGAGCGAGGATGCAGTTGAGCGCGGAAACGAAGTTGTAGGGCTCGACGCCCATGTTGATAAAACGGCCGATGACGTCCACGACGTTGTTGGCATGCACGGTGGTGAACACCAGATGGCCGGTGAGCGCGGATTGGATGGCAATTTGGGCCGTTTCCATGTCGCGGATTTCGCCGACCATGATCTTATCCGGGTCGTGGCGGAGGATGGAGCGGAGGCCGCGGGCGAAGGTGAGCCCCTTCTTCTCGTTCACGGGGATCTGGGTGATGCCGCGAATCTGGTATTCGACGGGATCCTCGATGGTGACAATCTTGTCTTCGTCCGTTTTGATCTCATTGACGGCCGCGTACAGGGTGGTGGTTTTGCCGGAGCCAGTGGGTCCGGTAACAAGCACCATGCCGTAAGGCTCGCGGATGTAGCGGCGGAATTTGCGGAGATCGTCGTCGCTGAAACCGACGACGCCGAGCGTCAGGTTCTGGAACTTCTCGCTGAGGGTTTCCTTGTCGAGGACGCGGAGCACGGCATCTTCGCCGCGGATGGAGGGCATGATGGAGACGCGGAAATCAATGTGACGTCCCTTATAGCGGACGCGGAAGCGGCCGTCCTGCGGAACGCGGCGCTCGGCGATATCCAGCTCACTCATCACTTTGATCCGGCTGATGATGGTGGAATGCCATTCCTTGGCGATGGGGGGCATGGCGAAAACGAGGATGCCGTCGATGCGGTACTTCACGACGACTTCCTGATCGCGGGTTTCAATGTGGATGTCGCTGGCGCGGCGCTCGAGGGCGGTGAAGATGACGGTGTCCACCAGGCGAACGACGGGACTGACTTCCGTGTCGCGCGTGAGGCGGTCAACGCTGATGTTCTCTTCGCTTTCTTCGTCACGCACGACCTGAATCGTGAATCCCTCGGTGGCCTGCTCCAGAACGCGCTGGGACTGCTCGGTACGCTTGAGCAAGTCGCTGATTTGCGCGGCGGTGGCCACTTGCAGCACCAGCTTGCGGCCCAGCAACACCGACAGCTCGTCGATCTGGAGAAGCTGGCTGGGATCCGCTACCGCGATGACGAGCTGGCCGTTGCGGGATTCGAGCGGAACGAAGTTATAGCGGAACATCAAATCAGCGGGGATGGACCGGAAGAGCTCAGGGTCGATGCGCTGCTCGCGGAGATCGACGAAGGTGCAGCGGTAACGCTCCGCCAGTCGCATGCTTCGCTCGCGGTCTGCGGAGGCGGCCGCAGGCGACGAAGGCTTCGGATTGTTCTCTGCCGTGCTCACCGGGTTCTAGTGCACGCTCGCGCCAATGGAGAAGATCGGGAGATAGAGGGCGAGCAAGATGACCAATACCACAACGGCCATGAAAATGAGAATCGCGGGTTCCACAACAGCCACCATCGCGGAAAGGCGCGTGTTCACTTCGTCCTCATAGAAATCCGCGACGCTGCCGAGCATGGGTCCGAGGGAACCGCTAGCTTCGCCCACTTGGACCATATCGAGAGCGAGAGGGGGCATCAATTTAGTGCTCGCCAGCCCGGCCGAGAGCGGCTGGCCCTGGCGCACGCTTTCCGCGGCGCCGTGCAGGGCTTCGCTGAACAGACGACTGCGCACGGCACCTGCGGCCGTCTCCAAGGCGCTGACGAGCGGAATGCCGCCTTGGAGCAGCGTGGCCAGAGTGCGGCACAACTGCGCGACCTGGAATTTGATCCAGGTGATACCGACAACGGGCAGGCGCTGGGTGAGCTTGTCGGTGGCGTAGCCGCCTTTGTCCGTGCGCGACCACATGCTCAGGAAAATCACGAGCAGCACGGCAGTCAGGGCAGTGCCGAGCACTTCCCAGCGGAATTCGGTGGAAAGCCGGGTAACCACGATTGTAATCGTCGGCAAATCCACGTTAAGGTCCTTGTAGAGCTCGGCGAAACGAGGAATCACGAACGTAGTGACGTAGGTGAGAATCGAGGCGGCGGCGACAACGAGAATGGCGGGGTAAATCAGGGCGCCAAGCAGACGTTTTCGGAAGCCTGAACTGACTTTCTGGTAGGCGACGTAGGATTCGAGAACACCGACAAGGTTTCCGCTGCGCTCGCCGGCGAGCAGGGAGGTGGTATAGACACGATCGAAGCTGCCCTGGCGATCGAAGGCTTCGGAAACCGTGGCGCCTTCCTTTACCCGGTCGCGGATGGCGCGCAAAGTGGGCCGTAGGCTCTCCGCAGCGGCACGTTCGGCCAGCAAATCCAGGGCTTTGAGAATGGGCAAGCCGGCGCGGATGAGGGTGATGAACTGCTGGTTGAAGATTAGAAAATCCGAGCCGGAGATTGCGCGGCGCCGCGCCGTCCTGAGTGCAGGCACCAACTGGGCCACCAAGCCGCCGCCCGCAGCCACAGAATAGACCAGCAGGCCGCGCTCGCTCAGCTTTCTCCGCACGTCCTGTTCAGACAGGGCCGCTTCGCGCTCTTCATACACGCGGCCTGAGGAATCAGCCACCTTGCAGATGAATTCCGGCATGGTGATTTGGTGATCCTAGGCAGTCTAGCATTCCGGGGGGCCTGCCCCAAGCCGGCAGCGGCAGCAAGTTTGCCGTTCCGCCACGGGCCGGATTCGGCCCTTCGTATTGTTCGACGCGCGAGAGGGCCGATGGGCAGCCTGGGAATCCCGGTCTGGTAAACGCATAGCGGGCCTCCCTTTCCTGGCTACAGCAGCCCGCGCGAACGGAGCGTTACGTTACTGTTGTTCGTTCGAGTCCGCATTGCCCATCAATTCGCCTTCCTTGAGGATCATGGTCCCCTTAGGAGGAGTAAACTCGAAAAGCGAACGGTCCACGGGCAGGTTTTCCTCCCACCTGCCGAAATGAAATTCGGTCTCGACATCGCCAGCCTGGCGAATCAGCAGCCGAACGAGATGACTTCCCGCGTCCACCTCAAAGACCGCCTCCTTGTAGTCGGCTTCGGCGCCGCGCGAGGGTAGACAACGCAGCGCCGTGTTGCCCGCGGCTTCCACATGCACATCTGCGAGTTCGATGCGGCGGCATACGCGGCCCAGGCTGGTCTTGCCCGTCAGGAGCAAGAGAGGAATACGCTCGTCGTCAGACTGACGGACGACTGCTTTGGTGACGGTGCGATCGGCGGGAACATAAAACCAAGCAAATTTACCGTCGATCAAAAAGAGCTTCTTCTCGGGGGCTTCGTACTCCCAACGCATCAATCCAGGCCGCAAAATGTAGAGGGTTCCGGACTCCGCCTGCAAGGATCCACGCCCTTCCGAGCGGCGTTCCAGGAAGACGGCACGGAAACTCTGAGCCGTCCTGTATCGAGCCTCGAGAGAGCGCACGGTCCTGGCCACCGCCTTCTCGGAGCCCTGACTTTCCGTGGGGAGAACCCAAAGTACAGCCAAAAGCCCAAGAAGCAGCGACCGGGAGGGCAAGCACAAAGGCAAGGAGCGCATGGCTGCGGTCCATTGTCCCATCAGCACGCGCAAATTGACAAAGGGAGGGCGCAGGAACGCCCTCCCTTGAAAGTAAAGAATAGAGCGTCGACCGATTACTGCAGCGGCTGGTCAGACGCTGACGCGATTTGCGAGAGGTTGTACCGGATCACACCCGACTCGTCCGTGTAGAAGTACCGCGTACCGGTCTGGCCCGGAGTAATCGGCGAAGCGTTCAGCGAATAGGTCGGAATCACGTTGTTGGCTGCGTTGCCGGCCGTATAGGTGAACGTATATCCGCTCTTTGCGCCGCTGGCCAAAACTGCGTCAATCAGGTCGGCTGCCGTGGAACTAGCCGTCCCTCCTCCCGGGCTTCCCAGGTTGCTCAGGAGCGCGGGGAAGCCAACGCCGTAGGTGGTGGAGTAAGCCACGCACGACGTATTGATCGTGCGCAGGGAACCCACGGCAGACGCTTCATTGGCGGCCATACGCGAGCGAAGCAGGTTTGGAATTGCGATCGCCGCGATGATCAGGATGATTGCCACGACGATTAACAACTCAATGAGTGAAAATCCCTTCTGTGTCTTTCGCATGAAAACACTCCTCCTTACTAAGAAAAAATGAAAGAATATAGGAAGAACCCATTGAGAGAGGGGCAATTGCCGTGCCAGAATGGGAAAGCATCGGCGGAATACTATCACAAGTTAACCTGTCTCTTATCAATGCGTTGACTTCCTTGTCAGCTTCTTAGTGTCAAGAAAGGACGCTCAGACGGGATCAACGACAAGTTGTGTCGAGGCTGCTTGCCACATTTTGACGCTTTTTGTCCATGCAATGCGGAATTTGCGAAGCGGGTAGACGCGAACCCACATTTCCTTTCTTGAAGTTCGTATGAGCGACGTATGATCGAGCCAACGCTGGTCTTCATGCCGTCTTGAGGGCGAGCAGCACACTTCAGAGGCTTTGATTCAATGGAAGAGCAACGAAACCAACCATCCCAACTCTCGCCGGACATGCCGACAGCTACCCGATGAAAGCATCACTGCACATCGCATTGCTTGTGGTGTTGGTGGCGCTGGTTTACGCGAACACCCTCGGGAATGAATTTACGATGGATGATGGACTTTATGTCCTTCAGAATCCGCAGGTCACCAGCGCGTCGGTCAGCGGACTTTTCACTCCGCACAAGGCGAGCAATGTGTTCCGGCCCTTGACAATCGCCACGTTCGCCGTGAACTGGGCGCTTGGCGGAGACCAGCCATTCGGCTATCACTTGCTGAATCTATTGCTTCATGCCGGCGCGACATTGTTGCTCTACGTGCTTGTGGAAAAGCTGCTGGAGGATTCCACTTCAGGCAGAACGGTGGCATCTGCGACGGCAATCGTGTTTGCCGTGCATCCGATCCATACGGAAGCAGTCGCTTCGATTGCGGGGCGGGCAGAACTGCTTGCGGCGGGATTTCTCTTCGGGGCGTGGATTCTACACCTGAACGATGAGCCGGCGGCCCTTATCTGCTTTGTTCTGGCGCTGCTGTCGAAGGAATCCGCCGTGATTTTTCTGCCGCTCGTGGCGGCCGGCGATTATGCGCGGGGTAAATGGAAGCCCGGCCCGCGTTATGGGTGGCTTGCGGGAGTTACGGCCGTCTACCTGGGCCTGCTCTGGACAGTGCAAGGCGGGAGATTCGGTCCAGGAAGGATTTCCCGGCTCGACAACCCCCTGGCCTCGCTTTCTCCAGTTTGGCGAATCCTGAACGCTCTTCGCGTAGCGTGCAAATACGCGGCGCTGCACCTCTATCCGGCCAAGCTTTCCTGCGACTATTCCTACAACGCCATTCCGATTTACCTGGATTGGCGCCACACCCTGCCCGCGCTGGTTGCCGTACTAGCGGGAGTGGGTGCTTGGATCTGGGCGATTTGCAAGCGCCGCAACGGGCTGATTCTGGCGGGCGGTATCTACCTCGGTGCGTTTGCGACCACGGCGAACATCCTGATCCCGACGGGAACGATCATGGGCGAGCGGCTCGCCTACTTGCCGTCGGCGGGATTTTGTCTGCTCCTGGCGCTCGGATGGAACCGTTTGCGTGAGCGGCAGCGCATCGTGGCGGTGGCGGCTTTGACGGCGGTTGTGGCGGCATTCGGCATGCGGGCCGTGGTGCGCAACCGGGATTGGCACGACAATCTGAGTCTCTACTCCGCGGGAGTGCGCGCCTCGCCGGGCAGCGCAAAGATGCACGGCAGCTTGGGAGGCGAATACATGGCATCCGGCCAGTGGAACCTGGCTGCTGCGGAGTTCCAAACAGCGTTGCGCATCGATGCTGATTATCCGGACGTGCTCGCCAATTACGGTCTGCTCGAGGCGTGGAGAGGCCATAGGGACGCGGCCGGCCAAATGATGGAACGGGCCGTATTCATGAGCAACCGGGACAATCCCAGCTACGACTTCATGGTGGTCAATTATGCGGCTTTATTGATGCAGGCCGGCCACATGGATGGCGCCCTGGACGTGCTGAACCGCGAGATCTCGGAGTCGCCCGGCTACGCACGAGCGTGGTCCAACCGCGCGGTGATTCATTACGAGCGGGGCGAAACGGTGTCGGCACGCGCCGACGCGGAAGCCGCGCTACGCCTCCAGCCGGACAACCAGCAGGCACAAAACGTCTTGCGCATGCTCGGTGCGCCGGAAGCCAGCCCTCCACGGAAGTAAGGTGAGACGAGGCGGAAGCCTCAAACTTTCTCAGGCGGTCGCATTCGCCTCTTTTGCCAACGCGTCCGATCAGGCTGCCTAAGGGGAACTGGCTGAAGTATGTCGGTTGAGTTGCTTTCAGGGAATCGAGGCAGGAAGCTCCTGAATCGCGGACCTACATGGGGCCGAGATTACTGCAGGGGGGTGTCAGAGTCGGTTGCTATGGCCGAGAGGTTGAAGCGGATCACCCCGGATTGATCGGTGAAAAAGTATCTCTGACCGGTCTGGCCTGCGACGAGGGGACTTGCCGTGAGCGCGTAAACGGGTATGACTCCGCCAGCCTGCGGCCCCGCCGTATACGTGAACGTGTAGCCGGTCTTGACTCCACTCGCCAGCACATTATCAATTAAATCCGCCGCGGTGGAGCTGGCGGGTCCGGATGTGCCCAGGTTGCTCAGGATGGAGGGAAATCCACCGAAAGTCGTGGAGTAAGCAATACACGCCGTATTGATGGCCCGCAGAGAACCCACGGCAGAAGCTTCGTTGGCGGCCATCCGCGAACGCAGCAGGTTCGGAATCGAAATGGAAGCAATGATCAGGATAATGGCCACGACGATGAGAAGCTCAATCAGAGAGAACCCTCCAGCACCCTGCACGCTTCGGTCTTTGCGGAATCTGCGCGGCACGGCAAGCCTGGTCCCGGTACAGAACCGCACCCTCCTGAAAAAGGCGCGCGACACCGGAAGCCTATTGCACGGGCGCATCAGACACCGTCGCTATAGATGATAAATTCGAGCGGATGATCCCCGACTGGTCAGTATAGAAGAAGCGCTCACCGGTCTGGCCAGGAGTAATCGGAGATGCGGTAACCGTGTATGTGGAGATGGCGCCATCGGCCGAAGCGCCGGGAACATAGGTTAACGTATAGCCGTTTTTCGCGCCGCCCGCCAAAACACTGTCAATCAAACCCGCAGAAGTGGAGCTGACCGCACTCCCCGTCCCGAGGAGAGCCAGTCTCGAAGGGAAACCGATGTGGTATAGACCAGAATAGGTTACGCACTCCGTATTGATGGAGCGCAGCGAGCCGACGGCAGCGGCCTCGTTGGCGATCATCCGAGAGCGCAGAAGCACATTGGGGTAGGCGATTGCCGCGATGATCAGAAGAATGGCCACGATAACGAGCAGCTCCAAAGACGAGAACCCGCCCTCGGTCGAAGGCCGGGAACTCGGCGTATTCATGAGCTCGGGCGCGGGCCGAGCACGAAGTCCGCTACTTACAACGGCAATTGAGCTGCCATGTGAAGTCATGAGTTGCGAACCGGAAACCACTGGAATGGCGCTATTTAACATGTGTCTGCGGAGCAGGACCGGCGGCGCTGCCCGGGAAGGCGATACAATTTCACAATTGCTGCAACCGGCTGCAGCAACTTGCGCGTCATGCAGGCAGGCCCGATTTTTCCATGCCCCACAGGATTGTAGGATACCAGACACGCGCCCAAGGGACCAAGCAAGCAGGGCAAGAACTGACAGGACAGAGATGCGGGAGAAATCGAAGCCGACGCACGAAGAGGCAGGGGCAAACCGAGGGAGCGACAAATGCGTCGCGGAATAGCCAGCGGAAAAAGCCGAATCAGCCTATCGGCAAATCGGAAGCGGTAGCTGGATTGGAAGTGTTTTGGCGAATCACACCCGAATCGTCCGTGTAGAAATAGCGAATCCCTGTCACGCCGGGTGTAACCGGACTGGAGGTGAGTTGGAAAGAATCGATCACGCCGTTCACCGGGGTCCCGGGAGTGTACGTGTACGAATAGCCGCTCTTCGTGCCCGTAGCCAAAACCTCGTCGATCAGCTCCGCGTTGGCCGATGAGGGCTCGGCGCTTCCCGAAGGCGGCCCGAGCATGGCCAGGGTGCTCGCGTAGCCGGCGCCGTAGGTGGACGAGTACACGACGTTCGCGGTAGTGATGTTGCGCATGTTCTGGACGCTGGCGGATTCATTGGCGGCGATTTTCGAGCGCATGAAATTGGGGAGGGCGATAGCCGCAATGATCAAAATGATGGCTACTACGAGCAGCAGTTCGATCAATGAAAAGCCACAGTCGCTCTTGCACGGATGCCTGCGCCGAATTGAATGTGGCGTCATGACCTGGCCTCTTAAGGGCTCAAAAGTGCCGGCCAGCGACCCAGCCGGCTCTCCTAGAATCACACACCTCGTTCAAGTGGAAAGGTGCAAGTGCCCTTCCATACCCTAACCCACTGCGCGAAATTGCGGTAGTCCTGTCAACCTCTTTACATACAGTAAGTTACTGCTGAGAGGCGATGAGCGCCAAGCACTTTCCTGTGCACGGCAGAGCCGAAAGAGCCTGGAGATTGACACTTTGCGTCGTCCGAGCGACGGCCAATGTCATACCTTGTGGCTCGCACGAGAGCACTGAAATCACCACACCGCGCAGATGCGGAAACAATCCGAGATCCCCTGCCACAAAAAGACAAAGGAGGGCGCTCACGCGCCCTCCCTTGCCAGAGAAATCAAACGCCCAGCGATTACTGCAACGGCTGGTCAGACGATGACGCAACCTGCGAGAGGTTGTACCGGATCACACCCGACTGGTCCGTGTAGAAGTACCGCGTACCGGTCTGGCCCGGAGTAATCGGCGAAGCGTTCAGCGAATAGGTCGGAATCACGTTGTTGGCTGCCGTGCCGGCCGCATAGGTGAACGTATAGCCGCTCTTCGCGCCGCTGGCGAGAACGCTGTCGATCAACTGCGCACCCGTGGAACTGGCACTCGCACCGCTGGTGCCGAGGTCGGCCAGGGTTGCCGGGAAGCCAACGCCGTAGGTGGTGGAATAAGCCACGCACGACGTGTTGATCGTGCGCAGGGAGCCCACGGCGGACGCTTCGTTGGCGGCCATGCGTGAGCGGAGCAGGTTCGGAATAGCAATCGCCGCGATGATCGGAATGATCGCCACGACGATTAGAAGCTCGATCAACGAGAAACCCTTCTGGTTCTTAATTCGCATCTCTTCTCCTTGAACTCCCAGCCTTGTGCCGGTGCTCGGCGGAGGAATGAGCAACCGAAGGGCCAACCCGGGGACTGCGGGAGGAATAGTCTGTGGCCGGTAAGAGACTGAAAATCCACATGGTTACATTCAGTGTTCTAGTACTTCCGTAGCCGGAGTACTAGCCTGAACGACGAGTCGCCCCTAGGACTGACAATAATCGACGGAGAGGAGTGACAGAAACTGTCACAGTCTCTCGGTTCCTCAAAATCGTTTCAATTGCTCGATTCTAAGTCAGCTCACATTGATTTCCTGCTGAGAGCTCTCACCAGCACCCAACCTGCAGTGAGCGCGCCGAGCAACTCCAGAAACAATCCAACTCCGAGAGTGCGCCACGACACGCCACCTTTGGCGAGGAAGACGAACCAGCGGTCAAATCCGAGTCCGAGGGGCGCAGGAGCATGACTGGCAATGTAATGAGTTAGCCTTGCGCTCTGGCTGACGAGCGGAGAATAGCTCATCCGGTAATTCCAGTATGCGTCGTAGTAGGCGCCTGTGGCCTGGTCCTCAAGAAAACTAGTGGACATTCCGATGACCTGCACGAGAAATCCAGCGACAGCCAGACCGAAAACCACGCGTCGAGTCGCCGGGCCGCACTCTGTCAGCAAGGGACCAAGCCCCATTGCGGCAAGAAGAATTGCGGGGAGGAGATAACGCGGCCCGAAGCAATAGCCCCCTTCCCACTGCGTGTACCGGGCGTAGAAAACCACATACACGACGGGCATGACTCCAGCCAGAACGGCCAAGCCGCGGTCGCGGCGAGCCAAGCGAGAAACACCGGCCAAGGCAGCAAGAAGGGGCGGCGCGAATAGAAAGATGGATTTGCCCGGCGAGAGTAGAAGTCCGAACAGACCGGTCGCAAGGGGAGTCTCAAATGTGTTCAATCGTTTTCCGCCCTCGGCAGCAGCCGGATAGCCAAAATCCAGAGGGCTTCCAAATAGCATTGCATTGCGGAAAAGATAGCCCGCCCCGAAGGCCCCGGCGACCGCCGCAAGCACGCATGCGGGGGCCAGACCCTGCTTTCCCCCACGCGCCAGAATCGCGAGGAGGAACACGGGCACGGCAATCAAGTGCGCCGGCCTCACCCACAGCGCAACGCCCAGGAGGAGGCCGGCAAGAGCGGCACGTCTTAACGAAGTCGGCGACGATGGAGGTGCTGAAAAAAGAACGAACGCGGCAGCCAGCAGTAGCGCCGCCGCCAGCGGCTCAGAAAAAAACCACGAGGAGTAGGCAAAGAGGGGAGTTCCGAAGGAAGCAATCAACGACGTCGCGGCGGCCTCGGTAACAGGAAGTCCGGCCCGTGCCAGGACCAAAAACAGGAGAGCGCCGGCGAGCGCCGCAAAGGTGGCGCTGCTCGAGGTCACCACGGCATCGAGTACAATATCTCGCGCCGGGGCAGGGATTCCCGGCAGCGTCGCGCGGGCCAGTCGGCCCAGCAGGTACCAGGGAACAACGAAGGCGGCCTGAGCTGCTCCATAAGGCGCCTGAGGTTCGCCTTCCCGATCCAACTTTCCATAGAACGAACTCATGGCCACGGCCTGCGGCACGGCAGTGCTGCCGCGCGTCGCCAGACTCTCCGCCTCCAAATCGACAATGATCTCGTCGATCGTGCGCACGCGCCCGCTGGAGGTGGCCAGGTAGGTGAAATTCAGAAATAAGAAGAGGAGGAGAAAAATTCGCAGGTCCGACGGACGATGTGGCTCCACACCCACGGTCGAATCTAAGCATGCCCGGCACAAACCGCCTATCTTCGACTTACGGCAGTGTTTCGTTTGGGATATGCCGAGCCCTGTGGAATGGCTCCCGGAGATCCGGATAATGGATGGCCACGGCTGCGGCGGTTATCTGATTGTACAGCCGGGGAGTTTCCAGCGGGCGGTCGAGCGAGGAAAGCTGTTAGATTAATCCCGGCCGGACATCAGGAGCACTCGTGCTGGGTCGGCAGATCGCGAAGAAAGTCAGGCACTTCCTGGCGCAACCGGGAGCGATAGTGGTCGCGGCATTTCTGGTGCGCTACGGGATTTTCTGCTACTTCAGCGCGAGGGGCCCTTATCCGGTGAGGGGCATCATCCCCAACTTGGGATACGAGACGGGGCAGATCGCCCGCTCGCTTGCGCTGGGGCTGGGCTATAGTTCTCCGCTTAAAGTAAATACCGGCCCGACAGCATGGATGCCGCCTGTTTATCCATTTTTGCTGGCTGGGGTGTTCAAGCTCTGCGGGATCTTCACCGTCAAATCGTACCTCGTGATCAAGGCGTTTGATTGCGCCTTCTCGGCGCTCACCGTCTGGGTAATCTGGGCTATCGGGAGGCGCGCGTTCAGCCCTGCATGCGGCGTGACCGCAGGCTGGATCTGGACATTGCTGCCGTCGGCTGTGTTCTATCCGGTGGTTTGGGTATGGGACACTTCACTCTCGGCGCTTATCCTTCCGCTGATCGTGCTCGCTTCGATGCACCTTTGGGAATCGGAGCGCGTAGGGGCGTGGGCCGGCTGTGGAGCTCTGTGGGGCTTCGGCGCGATGGTGAATGCATCGATAGTGTCCACGCTACCGTTCCTGCTCGGGTGGGACGCGCATACGCTCCGGCAGAAATCCAGGCAGTGGCTGAAACTGACCCTCGTTGCGCTGCTGCTTTTCGCCCTGGTCATCGCTCCCTGGTTCATCCGCAACTACATGGTGTTCCACAAACTGATACTGTTCCGCAGTAACTTCGGACTGGAACTCTGGCTGGGGAACAATCGTTTCAACCCCGGCATCTGGTCGTGGTGGCTGCATCCCAACGATGACGATGCAGAGCGACAAGTCTACGCCCGCATGGGAGAAATGGCTTACATGACCATGAAGCAGCGCGAAGCCATCGCCTGGATTCGCGAGAACCCGGCCATGTGGGTGGAGCAAATCTTCCGCCGCTTTGTGGACAACTGGACAGGGCTCGACGAGCCGCCAGATAACCTGGCAAAGGCGCCCCTCTATGTTATCGTCGGGGTGCTGCTGGAAGTGCTTCTGCCTCTGCTGGGGCTCGTGGGAGCGGTGCTCAGCAATCGTCAAGGAAACCGGTACGCATTTCCGCTGAGTGCGACTATTTTCTTTTTCCCCGCGGTGTACTACCTGACACACACTTCGCTCCGCTACCGGCACCCCATCGATCCGGTGCTGTGCGTGCTGGCGGGATTCACGGCAGTTTCCACCTGGGGCTGGCTGGCGGCGCGCATTTCTGGAAGCCCGGCGGGCGCTGATGCGAAGCGGAGCCGCGAATGGGCTCCTGCCGGCAAATGACGGAACCTCCTAAACACCCGGCGTCGCCGGCGGGAGGCCCGCCCGAGAGCGATACGCTTCGTAACGCTCCGTGGCTCTTTCCACTGATCGCCGTTCTGATCGTGACGGCAGCCTACGTCCGCGTGCCGGCGCTGGACTTCGTGTTTGACGACGACATCATCGTAAAAGCAAATCCTTACATCACATCCGCACACTACATTCCCAGCTATTTCAGCCAGCATATCTGGAGCAACCTGATGCAGGCGCGGAAGAACTACTACCGCCCGGTGTTTTTGCTCTGGCTGCTGGGAAATTACAAGGATTTCGGCACGGACCCGATGGGATGGCATCTGAGTTCCCTGCTTCTCCACCTCGGGAATACCGTGCTTCTCTATTTGCTCGCTCTGCGCTTTACACGCGAGCGATTTTCCTCGCTAGCCGCCTCACTCATCTTCGGGCTGCATCCCGTGCAGGTGGAAAATGTGGCCTGGGTTTCTTGCTCGACAGAATTGCTGGGGAGTTTGCTGATCCTGGCCGCTATGCTGTGTTACCTGCGCTCCTTGGAAATTCCCGGGCAACGGGCGTGGCTGCTGACCGTTTCCGTAGTTCTGTACGCGCTGGCCGTGATGGCAAAGGAAACAGCCATTATTTTCCCTGCCGTAGTGTTTCTGCACGAATGGCTAGGCAGGCCCGCCACAATCGAGCCGCCTCCTGCCAGAAGCCGGGGCGCGCGCCTCGCCGCCTCTGTGATCGCATCCCTGCCTTTCGGAATCGCCACACTGGCGTATCTGGCCGCGCGTATCGCGGTGCTCGGAGCACTGGGCACGCCGGTGGTAACCATGACGAAACAAGTATGGTTTGAGACGATTCCAAGCATCCTGCAAATCTATTTGCAGCACCTGGTGTGGCCGGTGCGCTTGAGCGCGTTCTACGACTATCCCTACGTCACGCAGTTTTCCGTTCGTGGCGTGGTTCTGCCTGCAATGGTTGTGGCCGGGGTGGGAATTCTGGCCTTTCTGGTCGTGCGCAAATCGCCCGCAGGGCAGCTTGCGGTGGTGTGGATGGTCCTGCCCATTCTTCCGGTGCTGGACATCCCGATATTTCCGCGGGGCGAAATTCTGCACGACCGCTATCTGTATCATCCCCTGATTGGCCTGTCGCTGCTTGCGGGCCTGGGAATCGCCTCGCTCGAGCGCCGCTGGACCTCGCGGGAGGCGTGCTGGACGATTCGTTCTGCGTGCGGGCTCGTGGCCCTAGCGCTAGGTGCGGCAACGTTTCACCAGACGGGATATTGGACGGATAACTTCACCCTTTACACGCACGGAGTGGAAGTGGCGCCACGAAGCGGCTTCGCGAACATGAATCTGGGTTCTGTCCTATTCAATCGCGGCCACTGGGACGAATCGATGGCGCTTATGCAAAAGGCCGTTGAATACTCCCCAAATCTTTATCTGGCGCATTACGATATGGGACTCGCCTATTACCAGGTGGAACGTTTTCCCGAAGCCGAAGCCTGCTTCAAACGCGCGATCGCGATTTTGCCGGAATATCCCGACTCGCATCTTTCACTGGGGATGACGTACTACCGGACGCACCGCCTCCCTGAAGCCATCGAGGAAGTGCGCAAAGCCATCGCGCTCAATCCGTCGGACGCGGGGTACCACTTTGCGCTCGGAGTGATGCTGAAAGACTCCGGCGACCTGCCGGGCGCGCGAACAGAGATGCTCGAAGCGCTGAAGCTCGACCCGCAGCAGGAAGCAGCCATGAAGCAATTGCGCGAGATTGAGCAGCGCGTCGGGCTGGCCGCGTCGGGCACGTCACCTGCCGCGTCGAAGGCTCCGTGAGTAGCCCGGGCACGACTGCGGGCGCCGGCGGCCCTTCGCCCCTGTTCGGGAACAGAGCTGAATGGCTCATGCCCCTGATTATTCTCGCGGCAGTATTCGCGACATTCGCCCATTGCCTGGAATTTCAGTTTGTCTTCGACGACCCGATCCTGATTGTCGGCAATCCGTTCATCCACTCGGCGGCAAACATTCCACGATTTTTCAGTGAGGACTTTTGGAGCGGAATTCCGATCGCCCAGAAGAGTTTTTACCGGCCGCTGTCGCTAATTTGGCTGCTAACAAACTGGAAACTGTTCGGCGCGGACCCAACGGGATGGCACGTTGCTTCTTTACTGCTCCACGCGCTGAATACATTGCTGGTGTACTTGCTGGCGTTGCGCTTCCTCCGGCCGCAGTCTTGGGCGGTGCTGGGAGCGGGAGCCGCCGCGACCCTGTTCGCCCTGCACCCCATCCAGGCCGAGGCGGTTTCCTGGATCTGCTGTTTCAACGATCTGCTCGCCTGCCTGTTCGTCCTGATTTCGTTCCATGCCTACTGCAACGCGGGTGGAATAGCGTTCGCTTCCCCACCTTTCTCTCCGAGAAAAAAAACGTTTTGGTACGGCGTCTCGCTGACCGGATATGCGGCTGCTGTGCTCTGCAAAGAGCCGGCCGTGCTTTTTCCTTTGATTCCCCTAGTATGCGAACTGATTGGACCGGCCAGGCTGGACACGGGAGCGCGCGGCAGTAGCGCTCCCGGCCATGCAAGTCGAGTGCCGGTGGTTTCGACGGAGGCTGCTTTGCCAGCTCGACCTTCTCTTCTATTTCTGGCTCCGTATCTGGCAATCGCGGCGGGTTATTTCCTCCTACGGAAGCATGCCCTCGGCACCGTCACGACGCCACAGGTGCGCAATCTCTACTGGAGTACGGAGTTTCTGACCATCCCCTCCGTGTTGAGCAGCTATCTAGGTCATCTCGTCTGGCCAGTGGGGTTGAGCCCGTTCTACGACACGCCCTATCAGCAGAGCTTCTCCTTTGCAAGAGTGATCCTTCCCTTCTTAATCGTGACGCTGCCGGTCGCTTTGTTCTTTTGGGCCGCGCGGCGCACTGCTGTAGCGCTCGTCCTTGCCAGTTGGACGCTGGTGTTCCTGGCCCCGACATTGCACCTTGGGGTTCTGACACGCGGCGAACTGGTGCACGACCGCTACCTGTACATGCCCATGGCGGGCATCAGCGTGCTCGGCGGACTCGGTATTGCAGCCATTGGTAGGCGATGGGCCTCTGCGCCAGATGCACGGCGCACCCTGGGAACCGCCGTGGCCGTGCTCGGGGTCGCATTCGCCCTCATCACGTTTCATCAATCATCGTTCTGGGAAGACAACCTGGTGCTCTACAGCCGTGGTGTGGCCATCGCTCCACACAACGGCCTTGCCGCCAATAACCTGGGCGCAGTTCTGCTGGGCCGCGGGCAGTGGGACGAGGCCATGGCGCTGTTCCAAAAAGCTGTTGAATATGCGCCGAATCTTTTTTTGGCCCAGTACGACATGGGGCTGGGCTATTACGAAGTAGGGAAATACGCGGAGGCGGAGGACTGCTTCAAACGGGCGTTACACCTGATGCCTGATGACCCGGAATCCAATTTGTTTCTGGGCTTGAGTTACTACCACAGGCACCAACTGCCCGAGGCTCTGGAGTCTGTGCGCAAGGCAACCGCGTTGAAACCCAACGGCGCGGGATACCACTTCGCGCTGGCCATACTGCTCAAAGACTCGGGGGATCTCGCCGGAGCCCGGGGGGAATTCGAGGCGGAGTTGAAGCGCGATCCGAACCATCAACCCTCGCTCGAGCAGCTCCGGATCCTGAACCAGACTGCAGCGCCTGCCTTGCCCGCGCCACAAGCACCCCGATAATCCGATTCACCGCGCGCGGCGAGGCCGGGACGCGTTTCCGACTGGCTGAAGAACGGGGGCGCACCACGGGATTCCAACCGGCGTTCAACAATCCGGCCGTTGTTCTGCGCTACTCAGTCAGCCAATCACCGGTGTGGATTCCCAGCGTTCGCTGGTTGAAACAAGCTTGGCAATTCCTTTAGCGAGACGGCCTGATCGGAAGAAGCCGCGAAGAACATCACCACAACCATGGGATATTCCTGCGCTTGCAGCAGCCGCCAACCCTTGTCCCGCCAGGAATGCAGGTGAGCCGCGAGTTCCCTTCTGGACTCAGGGGTCAGAGGAGTTGGATGGTGGTACACCACCCAGAATCGTTTCGCGGGGACTGGCACGGCAATGGGTGTTTCCTGCGAGTTATCGGCGCGTTCCACGGGGGCTGAGCTCGAACCTGCACCCACCGCGATGTCCTTTGGCCAAACGGCTGCGGGAACCCTGCGGGCTCTGTAGTACTCAAAAGGGATGCGCGCATAATCGGGATGGTAGGAAATTCCATCGCCCGGCTCCGCTTGCCCCAAGATTTCAGAACTGATGACGCGCCAATCTTCCAGCACGCCGCTCAGATGATAGCAGGCCGGAATGGCTGCAAGATTGAGGACAAAAATGGCGCTACCGAGGGTCCACGCCACGGAGCGAGGACGGATACAGGTCAAGCCAGCTCCCACGCCCAACAGAAACGCAGGCAGACAGGGAAGCAAATAACGCGCCACGAACGGCGGCCAAATCTCCGCAACTGCCACTGCGATGAGCAGCGGCACGAGGAACCAGAGGAGCACAAGGAAAGTGGGCCAGCCCTCGCCGGCGCGGCCAGCCCGCCGAATACGCACGGTATTGAAAATCAAGGCCGCAAGCATCAAGAGATCGAGGACTACTAAGAGGTTGCCCCGGTTGCCCGCGAGGAGAACAACAAAGCCAGGCAAATCTGAAAAGCCACCGGAGGCCCCCCACCCTACCGGGTTTCCTCTGGCCAGGATCCTCAGCGCTGCAAGCGCGAGCGGCAGGGAGAGGCACAGAAACCAGAGGGCGCTTCCCGCGAGACTCTTCCAGGGAACCCTGCCACGTGGCAAACACAAAACCGCGGCGCAGTGAGCAATCACCACCGACAGCGCATATAGATGGCTGTAAACCATGAGGGAAAGTACGACCCCATAAGTTCTCCAAGAGGCTTTCTCAAGATCCTGAAGATTGCGAACCAGCAGCCAAGTCGAGATTATGGCCAATAGGACCGTCAACGCGTAGGAGTGCGCCTCCTGGGCGAAGCGAATATGGAAGGAACTGAACGCCAATAACCCGGCGGCGATCAGCCCGGCAGCGCGGCCGAAGAGCCTCGAACCGGCGGCAAAGGCGAACGGTATGGATGCCACCGAGAAAATCACACTGAGCAGCCTCACGGTGAATTCAGAGTCGCCGAAGACGAGCCACCAGTGGAGAAGGAAATAGTAAAGCGCCATGTAGATCTCGCCGTCTCGCACGATCCGAAAGAGCGCGGAGAGGCGATTTTGGGAAATAAAGACGCTGATCGCCTCGTCGAGCCACAGCCCGCGACCTGCGAGCGCGTGCAATCGAACCCAAGCCGCCGCGACAGTGGTCAGGGTCAGCAAAATCCCAGAAGTGAAAGCGTTATTGTTCCCGGAAAGGCGGGAGGAATGTTTCTCCGTGACCGCAGCGGCCGCCGGCAGCACGGGATTTTCCATGACCGTCCAGCTTAGTGATCTGCACTGCCCGCCGGTGAAGAATCTCAGAACATGATGTCTGACAATTAACACAGCGCGGATCGAGTGCGCACACCAGGCGCATTATCAGGGCGGCGACCGGGCTGTCGCGGCCCCTCGGCAGCACGCAGTTCATTCGTGGCGCAATGCCACGACGGGAGAAACCCGCGTGGCGCGGAACGCGGGGACAAGCGTCGCGAGCAGCACGACCACAAGCATCCCCAGCGGCGCGACCGCAAACGTCACGAGGTCGCGCACGCTAACTTCGAACAGCAGGGTCTGGAGCACGTTCGCAAGCGCAAGCGCGCCCACAAGGCCGATGCCGATGCCGAATCCCGCCAATATGGCGCCTTGGCCCGCCACCATGCGAATCACGTCCGCCTGCCTTGCCCCGAGCGCCATACGGACGCCGATTTCCTGAGTACGCTGCGCGACCCAGTAGGCTACCAGGCCGTAAATTCCGATGGCCGCGAGAAATAGGGCGATAGCCGCGAAGATGGCCAGCAGCATGGCATTGAACCGGGGACGAGAGACGGAATTGTCCATGGCCTGCTCGATCGTACGGACCTGTGCGAGCGTCAGAGTCGGATCGATGGACTGAATTTCCGCGCGCAGCCGCTCGGCCAGGAGCGCGGCGTCGCCTGATGTGCGCACAACCAGATAAACGCGAGGGCTATAGGACTGCGACAGAGGCATGTAGTACGCCAGGGCCGTATCCATAGTCAAACCCAGGTATTTCACGTCGCCGACCACGCCCACGATTTGCATCCAGTTGTTGCCGAAGCCGGGTCCGGATTGCTTGATGCGTTTGCCGACCGGGTCCTGGCCAGGGAAATAGCGGCGGGCGAACGCCTCGCTCACCAGTGCCACCGGCGCTGAATCAGGCGTGTCGTGGCTATCGAAGTAGCGGCCGCGGACCAGGGGAATGCCCATGGTGGCGAAAAAATCAGGGGTTGCGGTGCCGAGAGTGATGACGGGATTCATGTCCCCTGGAGCGAGTTCTTGTCCGTCGAGCAGGAAGGTATCCGCGTCTCCCTGCTGATCGGGCGGAAACGAATCAGTCAAAGCGGCCGATTCCACACTGTACACGCTGCGCGCGCGTCGCAGGACTTCATCGTCGAAGGCGAGACCGGTGCGAACATCTCTCGACTTTTCGGTGCTGGGTGAAATCAGCATGGTGAATATCTGCCGAGGGGGTGTGGTGAATCCCACGGTGACGCGATGCAGATTGGCGAAGCTGCGTAAGAGGAGGCCCGCGCCCACGAGCAGCATCAAGGAAATGGCGATTTCGGAGACCACCAGCACGGCCCGCACAGAGCGACTCGCCCGGCTCCCGCCGCTCGCCCGGCCGCCCTCTTTCAGCGTGCGGTTCAAGTCCGTGCGCGCGCCTTGGAGCGCGGGCGCCAGGCCGAACATCGCCGCTGCCAGAAGGGAAACGACGGCCATGAAGAGCAGGGCTCCTGAGTCGAGACGGATGAACTGAATCATCGGAAAATTTCCGGGATTCCACACGCGAAGCAGGCGGATGGAACCCCATGCCTCGCCGAGCCCGGCCAGACCACCCAGGCCGGCCAGCAAGACACTCTCGGTGAGCAGTTGCCGAACCAGTCGGCCCCGACCCGCACCCAGGCTGAGCCGGACGGCCATTTCGCGCTGGCGGACGATTGCGCGGGTAAGCATGAGGCTGGCCAGATTGACCACGGCAATAAGAAGCACCAACCCCACAGCGCCTGCCAGTGCGAAGAGAGCCGACTTCATGGAAGTGCCCACGAGTGCATCGCGCAGCTTGAGCACCGGAAATTCCAGGCGCTTGTAGTATGGATTCTCGCGCATCATGAGTGCGGCGATGGTGGCCAGCTCCGCCTGCGCTTGCTCCATGCTGATACCGGGCTTTAATCGCGCCACGCCGCGGTAAAACCATGGTCCGTAGCGGGTCGGCGGGACGAGCGGAAGATTCGTCCACACATCGACATTGGGGCGTGGGAATTTGACGTCCGCGGGCATGACCCCGACCACCGTGGTGGGGTTGCCGTTCACCAGAATCGTACGGCCGAGAACGGCGGGATCCGAGCCGTATCGGCGGCGCCAGAAGGTTTCGCTGAGCACCGCCAACTTGTCGGCGGTGGGCTTATCGTCGCCCGGCGCAAATCCGCGGCCGAGCACCGGGGCAGCCCCGATGGCGGAGAAGAAACCAGCGGTTACACCCGCGCCCTGCACCTGTTCCGGCAACCCTTCGGTACCGCCAATATCCATGGATTGATTTTGATAAACGGAGGGGTTTTCGAAGGAATGGTTGTTTTCCCTCCAGATCAGATAGTCGCGCAGGCACAGTGTGCCGAACCGGAAATCGCGGGAAGCATGGCTCATATACACGACGGCGACGCGGTCCGGATCTGCATAGGGCAGCGGGCGAAACAGCATTCCGTAGGCGACGCTGTACATGGCGGTGTTCACGCCTATACCGAGAGCCAGGGCGATCACGGCCACCAACGAAAAGACCGGATTTCGCCGCAATGTTCGTACGCCGTAACGGAGATCCTGCTGGAGATCCCCAATCCAGTTCACCTGGCGCATGTCGCGGCACACCTCCTGATTCTGGGTGATGGGCCCCATGGCGCGCAGAGCTGCATAGCGCGCTTCCTGCGGCGGGAGTCCGCGGGCGATTTCCTGCTCGATCAAAAGGTTGAAGTGGAATTTCATCTCCTCGTCCAGTTCGCGGTCAAGGAGGCCGCGGCGGAAGACCGAGCGAAGGCGCATGCGAACTCGTTTGAGCAAATGGGGCATGGCGCCTCCGCCTCAGGCATGCTTGACAATCAAGGAGACGGCCGCAGCCAGCCTCTTCCACTGGGCGGCCTCGCGTGCCAGGAATTTTCTGCCTGCCGGCGTGAGCGAATAGTACTTGGCACGACGATTGTTCTCCGAGGTCTTCCACTCCGCTCGGATCCAGCCCTGCTGTTCCAGCTTGTGGAGAGCGGGGTAAAGCGCGCTCTGGCCGACTCGCAAGACGTCGCCCGACATCTGCGAAATACGCTGGGCGATGGCCCAGCCGTGCCTTGGCTCGAGCGCCAGGATTTTCAGAATGAGCAAGTCGAGCGTGCCTTGGACGAGATCCGTGGGTTTGCTCACAACGCTCCCCTCAGTTACTGACACTATTAGACGCGGCGCCTCCAAATAAGTTTCGACGATGTTGCACTCCGGCTGCGGCGGGAAGGACCAGGGCCACGGCGCAAGGCGGCGCCGTCTATTGCCCGGCCCTCACACGCCGTGCTTTTTTGCGGAATGACGGAATGAACGGTACGACATTTTCAGCAGTTCGGCGGCGCGCGTGCGCACCCCGCCGGCCTTTTCCAGGGCCGCGAGAAGATAGCGCCGTTCCTCGGCAGCAAGGAATTGTTCGAAGTCCATGCCTTCCGGAGGAATGGTGACGCCTCGATGGTCGCCTGCCGGCATCTCGTGCGAAACGCCCTTGATTTTGTCGGGCAGTACTTCCTGCGAAATCAGTTTGCCGCTTTCGAGGGCCACGGCGCGTTCGATAGTGTTCTCCAGTTCGCGTACGTTGCCTGGCCATTCATAGGTCTCAAGCCGGCGCAACGCCTCGGGGACGATTCCCTCGATCGACTTCTCCATGGACTTGCGGAACCGCTCGAGGAAATGGCGCGCCAGGAGCGGAATGTCCTCCCGCCGCTCGCGCAGCGGTGGCAACTGAATGGGTATCACGCTCAGGCGGTAGTAGAGATCCTCGCGGAAGCGCCCCTCGGCAATTTCCTTCTCAAAATCCTTGTTCGTGGCCGCAATCACGCGAACATCCACGTCGATTTCTTCCGTGCTTCCCAGCGGGCGCACCTTCCCCTCCTGCAGCACGCGGTACAACTTCACCTGCATAGTCGGGGTCATATTCCCAATTTCATCCATGAACAACGTGCCGCCGTGGGCCGCCTGAAAAAGGCCTTCGCGATTCTCGTTGGCGCCCGTAAACGCTCCCTTGCGGTAGCCGAAGAGCTCGGATTCCAGCAGGGTTTCGGGAAAGGCCCCGCAATTAATGGTGATGAACGGCTCGCCCGAGCGGGCGCTGTTTTCGTGGATGGCGCGCGCCACCAGTTCCTTGCCAGTTCCGCTCTCGCCCGTAATGAGGACGCGGCTGGACTGCGGGGCGATGGTGTGGATCAGCTCGAAGATCTGCCGCATGCGCGGGCTCTGGCCCACGATGTTGTCCAGGCCGGTCAGCTTGCGCAGTTCGCGCTTGAGGTATCCCGCTTCTTTCCGCAGCTTGACGTGCTCGGCGCAGGTGCGCACTGCCTGGCGCAACTCATCAGTGAGCTTGTCGCCCTTGATTACGTAGCGGTCCGCGCCCGCGTTCACGGCATCGATCGCGGTTTCCAGCGTGGGCACCCCCGTAATCAGGATGACAAAAGTTGAAGGAGAAATCTCCTTGGCGAAGCGGAGCACGTCCATGCCGCTCCCCCCGGGCATGCGCACGTCGGTGATGATTATGTCGAAAATCTGCGACTCGATGCGCCGGCGCGCAGCCTCGGGCGAGTTGGCCACCTCGACGCGGTGGCCCTCCTTGCGAAAGGTGATCTCGAGCAGTTCGCAGATCGCCTTCTGGTCGTCGACGATAAGAAGGTGGGCCATGATCAAGCGCCGTGCCGCGCCGCAGTCGCAGGCGAATTGCGTTCCCCGATTGCATCCGAAGGTGTGACGGGAGCCCGGGGCAGCTCGACGACGAACTCCGCGCCCTGGTTTCGCTTGGAAAAAACGCTCACCGAGCCGCCATGCGCTTTGACGATTTCATAAACGATGGCAAGTCCCAGGCCGGTTCCTCCGGGAAAGGTGGTGTGATAGGGCTCAAAGATTTTCTGCGCATCGCCCTCGCCCATCCCGATGCCGGTATCCCGAAAAATGATGCGCACACGGCTGCCGCGCGTATCCATGGCCACGGTCAGCGCTCCCCCGTCGGGCATGGCCCGCAGCGCATTGTCGCCCAGGTTCCAGAAAACCTGCTTCAGCCGGTCGCGGTCCGCGCGCATGCGGATTTGTCCCGCCCGGTAGGCCCTCTCGATGCGGTGCTTCGGCGTGTGCCCGGTATGACGCTCGAGCAGCAGCAGGGTCTCTTCCAGAATTTCAGCGGGGTCGGCCTCTACGAATGTATACGTCTTTTCCCCGGAATAACTCAGCACGTCCGCAATGATCTGATTGAGCCTGGCGGATTCCTGGCTAACGATGCGCACCAGCTTCTTTTCGTCGTCGCCCATGGGCACCATGCGGGCCAGTTCGTTCACCGCGCCGGCCATGGCGGTGAGCGGCTGGCGGATTTCGTGGGCGATGGCCGCAGAGAGCCGACCGAGGGCGGCCATGCGGTCGCGCACGGCGACCTCCTGTTCCAGGCGCCGCAGTTCCGTCAAATCCTGGAAGTTGTACACGTAGCCGAAGGTCGCGTCTGCACCCAGCCGCGGGGCGCGCACCGGCGAGACGGAAAGCCCGAGATAGCGCTCCCTGCCGACGGGCGTGCGGAAGACGATTTCTTTCCGTCCTTCGAATCGCACGCGGCTGCGCAACGGCCCCCGGGACGCTCCCTCAACCTCTGCCGCTGGCGGCTCCCCCGCGCCCTCCCGCGCCGTTTCGAGCGGAAAATCCGGGAATACATCGCGCAGCCACTTACCGCTCACGTCTTCAAAGGAACGCCCGGTAATCTCCTCGCCAGCGCGATTCAGCAGCAAAATTCGCCCCTGCTCGTCGGTGGTCAGCAGGCCGCCGCGCATGGACTCTATGATGTCTTCGTTGAACGCCCGCAAGTCGAGCAACTCTTCGCGCTGCGCCCGCAATTCGGCGCCGCGATGCCGCAGCGTCTGCATCAGCAGACTCGAGAGGTAGGCGACGGCCAGGAAGTAAAACAAATGGCTGCCGAGCCAGGAGAGCAGTGAGGGGCCGGACGGCATACCCGTAGCGGTCCGCGGCAATTTGTCGTAGTAGGTCAGCTCTACGAGCCCGCCCAGCAGTGCGAAGCTCACCACGGCCACAAGGAAGGCGCCCAGCCGGGTGAAGAGGATGCTGGCCACTAAAATCACCAGGATGTAGAGGGTGATGAAGTAGCTTTCGTGCCCGCCGGTGGCAAAGACGACTCCCGTGACCATCAGCAGGTCGCAGAAAATCTGGATGGGCCCCACCCAGCGGGGCACTTGGCGCGCGCGCTCCCGGGGCACGGCCAGCCGGCGAATCAGCAGACCAAAAAACAATGCCAGGGCGTACCAGACCACCACCACCGGCACGAAGAAGAGGAACGGGGCTGGGGCCCCGGTGTAATTCCGGAGGACGAGCACCACAGCGAAAAGAACGGTAATGACCAGGAAGCGGACTTGCGAAAGCCAGAGGAGCCAATCGCGCGTCTCCTCCCCGCCGTGGTCCGGGCTGGGTGGCGGAGGAACGGAGGATGGGCCGGCGCGCGAAGCGGAGTCGCCAGCAGGGGCGCGCGCCTCCACGGGAAACGCGCTGCGTTCCGGCTCGGCCTCTCCCCTGCCCGCGCCTTCGAAGGTCACGTGTTTGCCGCGTTCCTATCCGGAGAGTTTCGCGATCATGGAGAAGAGCGGCATGTACATGGAAATGACCACGCCGCCGACGACGCCGCCGAGGAAAACGATCATCAGAGGTTCGAGGGCGGTCAGCAGGTCCTTCACTGCCGCATCCACCTCGTCCTCATAGAAATCCGCGATCTTCTGGAGCATAGCGTCCATGGCGCCCGTCTGCTCGCCCACCCCGATCATCTGAGTCACCATGCTGGGAAACACCTCGGTTTCCTTTAAGGGGTCCACCAGGGTGCGGCCGGCCTCCACAGCCTTGCGCGTCTTCTGAATGGCCTGTTCGATGACTGCGTTGCCCGAGGTCCGCGCGGTGATGTCCAACCCCTCCAGGATGGGGACGCCGCTGGAAATCAGCGTGCCCAGCGTGCGCGTGAACCGCGCCACGCCGATCTTCCGCAGCAGGATGCCGATCAGCGGCAGCCTGAGCAGCACGGAGTCGAGAAAATATTTCCCGCCGGGCGTTTTATAGGAATAATTCATAAAAACGATCGCGGCGGCGATGGCAAAAACGATGATCAGCCCGTAGATGCTGCCGATGAAATTGCTGAGTCCAATGACGATGCGGGTGGGAAGCGGCAGTTCCACTCCCAGTCCGGCGAACAGCGTGGCGAAAATCGGGACCACTTTCCACAGCAGCAGGATAATGACGCTGAAGGCGATGAACAATACCGCGACGGGGTAAATCAGCGCGGACGTGACGGCGCGCTTCAGCTTTACGTTTTTCTCAATGTACGTGGACAGGCGCTGCAGAATCGTGTCCAGAATACCGCCCGTCTCTCCCGCCTCCACCATGTTCACGTACAGCGGGTCGAACACTTTGCCGTATTGCCGCATAGCCGCTGAAAGCGTCGAACCGCCTTCCACCGCGGAGCGCACACCGGTCAGGATTTTTTCGAACGTCTTGTTTTCCTGCTGGCCGGCCAGAATCTCCAGGCACTGCACGAGGGGAAGCCCAGCGTCGATCATCACCGAAAACTGGCGCGTGAAGATGGCCAGTTCCTTCGTGCCCACGCCGCCGCCAAAGGTGGGCAGCGCGAACTCCCGGCCCTTCTCCGACATCTTGCTGACGGTGATGTTCTCGCGGCGAAGCAGCGCCTGCAGTTCGTTCTTGCTCGCCGCAGCGCGCTCCCCGGTGATGGTCGCTCCCGCGCGATTCACCCCCCGGTATGCGTACACTGGCATGCGCGTTCCTCCCCCGCCGGGCCGTCAAACCGCCCGGCTCGTGCTCCTCAACGCTTCAGCGGCGTACCGGCACGGTACCACTCCGCGTCGGCGTAGCGACCCCACGGTTGATCATATCCTGCAATTCGTCCGCGTTCGACGACCGAGAAAGAGCTGTTTCCAGGGTAACAAGCTTGTTGAAGTAGGACTGAGCCAGACCCTGGTTGAACGTCTGCATCCCCGTCTGCCCCGCGCCGCTCTGCATGGCCGAATAGATCTGGTGCACCTTGTCTTCGCGGATCAGGTTGCGCACCGCGGCGTTGGGAATCAGGATTTCCATCACCATCAGCCGGCCGCGCCCGTCGGCGCGCGGCAGCAGGGACTGGCAGAGCACGCCCTCCAGCACCATGGAGAGCTGCGCGCGCACCTGCGGCTGCTGGTGCGCCGGGAACACGTCGATGATGCGGTTGATAGTGGAAATGGCCGAATTCGTGTGCAGCGTGGCGAACGTCAGGTGGCCCGTCTCAGCGATCCGCAGCGCGCTCTCAATCGTTTCCAGGTCGCGCATCTCGCCGATGAGCACCACGTCGGGGTCTTCGCGCAGCGCGGCCCGCAGGGAATTGGTGAACGAGTGCGTATCCGAATGCACCTCGCGCTGGTTCACCAGGCACCGCTTGTGCGAGTGCAGGAATTCAATGGGGTCCTCGATGGTCAGGATGTGCTCTTCGCGTTCGCCGTTGATCTTGTCGAGCATGGCGGCCAGCGTCGTGGATTTGCCGGAGCCGGTCGGGCCCGTAACCAGCACGAGCCCGCGCGGCTTATCGCACAGGCCCTTCACCACGGCGGGCAAGCCGAGCTGGTCGAACGAGCGGATTTCCCAGGGAATCGTGCGGAACACCGCGCCAATGGCCCCGCGCTGGTGGAATACGTTGGCGCGAAATCTCGCCAGGTTCTTGATACCGAAAGAGAAGTCCAGCTCCAGGTTTTCTTCCAGCCGGTGTTTTTGCGCGTCCGTCAGCACGCTGTAAGCCAGCCCCTTGGTGTCCGCGGCGCCCAGCGGAGGCATATCCAGAGGCCGCAGCTTGCCGTGGACCCGAATGCGCGGAGCCGTGTTCGTGGTGATGTGCAGGTCACTCCCGCCCATCTCGATCATTTTTTTGAGCAGATCGCTCAGAGTTACCGACGGCATAGCTCCCCCAGTCGCGTTCTTGCGGCGGCGCCCTCCGGCAGCGGAATACAGGCCGCTACAATACCGTTTCCCGCAGCACCTCTTCCAGCGTCGTCTGCCCTGCAGCTGCCTTGATCA
>JASHSV010000067.1 GCA_030038535.1 Candidatus Acidiferrales bacterium | reverse complement strand
GTGCCGAACGAGGAGGTGATGCGGGAGCGCAAAGTGGTGAACATGCGCGAAGTGCTGCGGTTCGAAATGGAGAGCCTGGGCGTGGCGCTGCCGAGCCACAAACGCGTGCTCAGCTTCGACGTGTGGACCGAGGACCTGCCGCGCACAACCACGCGAAAACTCAGGCGCTTCGAGATTGCCGCACGGGCGCGCGAGCGAGCCTCCGCGGATTCCGCCTCAGCAGCCGGCCGCGCAGGCGCCGGTCGGACGCTCTCCGAGTCGGATGCGGCCTGGGCCGCGCTGCCGGAGGTGGCGCGGGCGCTGGAAGTGATCTCGCGCGCCGGAAAAGAGAAAGGGCCGGTGCATCCGGACGCGAATATCGAGCTCGAAATGGGCCTCGATTCCATGGAGCGGGTCGAATTGCTCACGGAGCTGGAGGAAATGTTCGGAACCGTCGTGTCCGATGAAGCGCGGCAGAAAATCTACACGGTGCGCGAGCTGGTCGAAGCTGTGCTGCCGAAGGAAGGCGGAGCGGCCGGGGGCGCAGCACGCACAGGAGATGCCTGGGGGAGGCTGCTTGCCGCCGCGCCTGGCGGCGTGCCGGAAGACGACCCGCTGCTGCGAGGTCTGCTGGAGCCGCACACGGGCACACTCGCGGCTCTGTTTCTGGGGGCACGGCTGCTGAGGGTGCTGGGAACGGCGGTTTTCGGGCTGCGCATCCAGGGGACGGAAAATTTTCCGCGCGAGGGGGCATTCCTGCTTTCACCCAATCACCAGGGATTTCTAGACATGTTCTTGCTCGCGGGCGCGTTGCCGTGGCATGTATTTCGTCGCATGTTTTTCGTGGGCGCGAGCGAATATTACGCCACTCCGGCGCGCCAGCGCATGGCGCGCGCGGTGCACGTGATTCCCGTGGATCCGGACGCGAATCTGGTGCGCGCCATGCAGGCCGGAGCGTTCGGCCTGCGCAACGGAAGAGTGCTGGTGCTCTTCCCCGAGGGCGAACGCACGGTGGACGGTGAAATCAAGACCTTCAAAAAGGGCGCGGCGATCCTGTCGCTGCACCTGCGCGTGCCGATAGTGCCCGTGGCCATCCGCGGCTCATTCGAATTCTGGCCGCGTGCGCGTGGCTTCCAGTGGCAGCGGTGCCTGCCCGGGCAGGGGCGAATCCGGATCGCCATCGGGGCACCCATCGCGCCGGCCGAGCCGCTGGCCGCGGGCGCCGACGCTAGAGATGCTGAATCGCGCTATGCCGCCGCAACGGATACTCTGCGTGGGGCGGTGGAAACGATGTGGCGGAGCATCTGAGAGCAAGGAGAGCCGATGTTTGAAAAGACGCTGCTGGCTGGACGCAACATTCTGATTACGGGAGGCGGCACGGGCCTGGGCCGCTCGATGGCGCTGCGGTTCGCGGAGCTGGGAGCGAAGCTGCATCTGGCCGGGCGGCGCGAGGAGCCACTGCGCGAAGCGTGCGATGCGATTCGCGCGGCTGGCGGCGCAGCGTCGTACTCGTGCTGCGACGTGCGCGACTTCGCCGCCGTCGAACGCATGACCGCCGAGGCGGACGCCGCGACCGGAGGGATCGACACGCTGCTGAACAACGCCGCGGGCAACTTCATCGCGCGCACCGAACGCATTTCGCCCAACGCGTTCAACGCGGTGGTGGGAATCGTGCTCCATGGAACGTTCCACGCCACGCTCGCCTTGGGGCGCAAATGGATCGCGGCCGGGCGCGGCGGCAACGTGCTGAACATCGTCACCACCTACGCGTCATCAGGCGCGGGCTCGGGTTACGTGCTGCCGTCGGCGTGCGCGAAGGCGGGGGTGCTGGCCCTGACGCGTTCGCTGGCCGTCGAGTGGGCGAGATACCACATCCGGTTGAATGCCATCGCGCCCGGGCCCTTTCCCACTGAAGGTGCCTGGTCGCGGCTGCTGCCATCCGGCGACTGGGAGCAGCGCTGGAAGGACCACCACCCCATGAAGCGTTTTGGACGTCACGAAGAGCTGGCCAATCTCGCCGCCTATCTCCTCGCGCCGCAGTCGGAGTACGTGAACGGCGAGTGCGTAGTGATTGATGGCGGGCAGTGGCTCCGCGGCGCCGGCGAATTCAATAATCTTGCCGAGCTGCCTGAATCCGTCTGGCAGCAGCTCGAAACGGCACGCAAAAAATAGGAGACCTCATGGCCAACACTTTCGGCACGGATATCCTGATCCAGGCGAAGGACCCGAAACGCGCCGCGAAGTTCTACGTGGACGAGTTGGGATTCGAACTCACGGGGACGCTGCCCAACATGCTGTGCCTGCACGGGAGGCACATCAACCTGTTCATCGAGCGGGGGCCGAAGCTGGGGCCGGTGCTGGAAGTGACCGTGAAGGACGTGAAGGAAGCCAAGCGCCGGCTGGTGAAAAAGGGCTGCAAGATCGTGAAGGACGAGCCGCACTTTCCGCGCTGCTACGTGAAAGACCCACACGGATTGATTTACAACCTCACGACATAGGGGCACGAGGCAATGGACCGGTGTGGCAAACGTGCCCGATTCGGGACAGCAGAGGGCCACAATAGATGAATCGGCCACGGATGGAGAAAGACCCGTCTTGAAGCGATTGGGGGACTTTAGCCTTCGGGCACTCTATGAGGCGCTCGATGCGCAGCGGCAAGCGCGCGGCCTTTCCTGGGCACAAGCAACACGAGAGATGAATGGAGGAGGGCCGGCGGCGGGCCACCGGCTGAGCGCCTCCACGGTTACGCGTACCCGCAGGGGGACCGTGGCCGAAGGAGACGGCGTCCTGCAGATGCTGCGCTGGCTCTGTCGGACGCCGGAGAGCTTTATCGCCAGCCACTCAGGGCCCGAAAGGGATGA
>JASHSV010000066.1 GCA_030038535.1 Candidatus Acidiferrales bacterium | reverse complement strand
ATGGGAGTGCCGAATCCGGAGAGCGTGGTAGCCGGCATGATGAAAAAGAACGCGGACACCATGGCCTGCTGCTGATTGGCGGAAATCGTGGAAATGAACAGTCCGACGCCGAGCGAAGAGAGCAGAAAGATCATCGTACTGCCAACGAGGACGGCCACGCTCCCGCGGAACGGCACTCCGAACCAGAAGGTGCCCACGAGCGAGATGAGCCCGGCATCGAACAGACCAATCAGGAAAAAGGGCAGCGTCTTGCCGAGGATGAATTCCCAGCGGCGGATGGGAGTGACCATAACTTGCTCAAGCGTGCCGATTTCGCGCTCGCGCACCACAGCAAAGGCGGTGAGATTCATGACCATGACGAGCATCAGGTTGCCGATGACGCCGGGCACGAAGTACCAGCGGCTGTCGAACCCCTCGTTGAACCACGGCCGTTCGATCAATTCCACATGCGGGACGACGCCCATAAGCTTCGGATTGGTGCGGCGGATGCGGTCCTGCTGGTAGGTCTGGGCGAATGCCTGGCCGATCTGGGTGACGTAGCCGAGGCCGACGAGCGCGGTGTTCGAGTTCGTGCTGTCCACAATCACCTGGACCTGGGCGCCTTTGGGTCCGCGCAGGTCCTGGGCAAATCCGGAATCGATTTCGACACCGAGCAGGAAATCGCCGCGATCGATGCCCTGGCGCAGCTCCTCCTTGCGCTGGGCGCGGAGACGGAGATCGAAATACCGGCTGGCGGAAAGGCGGGAGATAAACTCGCGGCTCTCCTGCGTGTTGTCGTGATCCAGGACGGCGAATTCCACGTGCTTGACTTCGAGCGTGGCGGCGTAGCCGAACACCATCATCTGGATGATCGGCGGGGCAAAGAGCACAAATCGGGTGCGCGGATCACGGAGCGTCTGGAGAAACTCCTTGACCAGCATGTGACGGATGCGTCCGAGAGCGCGGAGGAAGTTCATTCCAGCCTCTTGTGGAACGCGCGCGTGGCCAGCGTGACGAGCACGAACGCATAAATCGCGAGCGCCACGAACTGGTCGGCGAACAGCGTGACGGGAGTGCCCTTGAGAAAAATATTGCGAAGAATCGTGATGTAGTAACGCGCGGGCAGGATGCGGGTGATGAACTGGACGACCAGCGGCATCTGGTCGATGGGAAACAGGAAGCCGGAGAGCAGGAAGGTGGGAAGAAAGGTGGCCACAAGCGCAAACTGGCTGGCGGCGAGCTGGGATTTGGCGGTAACGGACATCCAGTAGCCCAGCGAGAGCACGACGAGCAGGAAAAGCGCGGAACTGCCGAACAGAAGCGGCCAGCTCCCCCGGAAAGGCACGCCGAACCATCGGACGCCCAAGAAGGCGCACAGGGCCGTGTCCGACATGCCGATAAAAAAATACGGAATGAGCTTGCCGATCTGAATCTCCAGCGGCTGCACCGGAGTGGAAATGAGCTGTTCCATGGTGCCGCGCTCCCACTCGCGGGCAATGGTGAGCGAGGTGAGGAAGGCGCCGACTACGGCCATGACCAGAGCCACGACGCCGGGAACGATATTGGCCATGCTCTCCAAATCCTCGTTGAACCAGGTGCGCGCGCGAATATCAATCGGAGGAACGGAAGCGGCGTTGCCGCGGCGCTGGGCCCAGTCCACCTGCACGCGGCTGGAATAGGCGGCGACGATTCCCTGGGCGTAGCCGAGACCGATGTTGGCGGAGTTGCTGTCGCTGGCGTCAAGAATGGCCTGGACGGAAGTTCCGCCGCCATCGCGAAGGTCCTCCGAGAACCTGACGGGAATGACGATGGCGACGGCGCAGGCTCCGGTGTCGATCTGCCGGACGACGTCGGGATAATCGCGGGCCAGATGCACGATATCGAAATACTCAGTGGCCTGGAAAGCTTTGAGCAGATCCTGGCTGTCTTGCGAGCCGTCGCGATCGTAGATGCAGAGGGGGATGTGCTTGACGTCGAGGTTGACAGCGTAGCCGTAGATGAAGAGGAGAATCAGGGGAATGGCGAAAATGATGAGGAGGCTGCGCACGTCGCGGGAGATCTGGATGAACTCCTTGCGCATGATGGCAAAGATGCGGCGGAGGCTCATGGGCGGACCTCTTTTGCCGCGCGGCTGGCGGTGAGAGCAACGAAGACGTCTTCGAGACTGGGCGGAATAGGCTCGACGCGGCTGACAGCTACGTGTTTGGCGGCGAGGGCCTGGCGGATCGGCTGGGCAGCGGCGCGAGCGTCGGACACGACGGCGTGGAGAGCGCGGCCGAACACGGCGGCGTCGGCAACGCCAGGAGCGGAGCGAAGGGCTTCGAGGCCCGGCCCGAGCGGCTCGCATTCCACGAGCAAGAGCTCGCCCTTCATCGAGCGGTGCTTCAACTCCGTGGGAGTGCCCATGGCGACGATGAGGCCGCGGTCGATGAGCACCAGACGGTTGCAATACTCGGCTTCGTCCATGTAATGCGTGGTGACAAAGACGGTGACGCCCTCGCCCGACATCTGGTGAATCAGCTCCCAGAATTGCCGGCGCGAGACGGGGTCCACGCCCGAAGTAGGCTCGTCCAGAAAGACGATGGGCGGACGATGCAACACGGCACAGCCGAGCGCGAGCCGCTGTTTCCAGCCGACGGGAAGCGAACGGGTCATGGCGTGTTCTCGGCCCTCGAGGCCGGCCATCTTGATGGCCCAGGCCGCGCGCTCGCGCAGCTCGGCGGAAGGAACGCTGTAGAGGCCGGCGAAGAAATTCAGGTTTTCAATCACCTGGAGATCGTTGTAGAGCGAAAACCTCTGCGACATATAGCCGATGCGCTGGCGTATGGCCTCGGGCTGAGTGGCGACGTCGAGGCCGGCCACAGTGGCGCGTCCGGAAGTGGGCTCGAGCAACCCGCAGAGGATGCGAATGGTGGTGGATTTGCCGGCGCCATTGGGGCCCAGGAAACCGAACACCTCGCCGCGGCGGGTCTCGAAGCTGATGCCATTCACGGCGGTGAATTTTCCGAAGCGCTTGGTGAGCTGCTCGACGGTGACGGCGAAGCCGTTTCCACTGGCCGGAGCGTTCATGAACGAGACTCCGCTGCGGCCGCGGCCTGCTGGGATTCGACGGCGGAGACAAAGAGGTCCTCGATGCTGGGCGGAATGAGTTCGAGTGAATCGACGGTAACGCCGGCGTCATCGAGCTGAAGGCGGAATTGCACTATGCGCTCTTCGGCTGAGTCGGCGAAGAGGTGCACGGCGTCGCCCACCAGAACCGAGCTGCGAAGGCCGGGCGCGCCGCGCAAGGCCATCATGGCGCGCGGAGGATCGGGAGAGCGGAGCGAAAGCACCACGCCGGGAAACAGCTTCTTGAGTTCCGTGGGCTCATTGCAGAACAGCATGCGGCCGCGGTGGAGCAAACCGACGCGATGGCAGCGCTCGGCTTCGTCCAGATAAGAAGTGGACGTGAGGATGGAAACGCCTTCGTTGACCAGCGAGTAGAGAATGGCCCAGAACTCGCGGCGGGAAACCGGGTCCACGCCGTTGGTGGGCTCGTCGAGCAGCACGACGCGCGGCCGGTGAATGAGCGCGCAAATCAGGCCAAGCTTTTGCTTCATGCCTCCGGAAAGTTTGCCGGCGGTGCGGCTGCGGAATTCGGCCAGCCCGGCGGCGGTCAGGAGTTCTGCGGCACGGGACTCGCGCTGGGCGCGAGGGACGCCGAAGAGATCGGCATAGAAGCGGATGTTTTCGTCGATCGTGAGGTCTTCATAGAGGCCAAAGCGTTGGGGCATGTAGCTGAGCTCGTGCTTGGCACCTTCAGGATCGGCGCTGACGTCGAAGCCGGCGACGGTGGCCTGGCCGCCGTCGGGAGCCAGTACGCCGGCGAGGATGCGGAGGGTTGTGGTCTTACCCGCACCGTCTGGGCCGACGAGACCGAAAATTTCGCCCGGGCGGACGTCGAAGCTCAGCCCGTCCACGGCGCGCACGGGTCCGAAGCGCTTTTCGAGCGCGGAAACGACGATGGCTGGAGCCGCGGCGCTCATTCCGATGGCTATTTCAGGGGCACGTAAACGTCTGCGGGCATGCCGGGCTTGAGTTCGTAACCGGGATTCTCGACGTCCACTTTCACGCGGTAGACGAGAGTGACGCGTTCGCGGTCGGTCTGCACGCTCTTGGGAGTGAACTCCGCCTCGGAGGAGATGAAGGAGACGCGCCCGCGATAGGTCTTGCCGGGGTAGGTATCGGTGCGCACGGCAACGTCCTGTCCCCAGTGGAGGCGGCCGAGATCAGTTTCCGGAAGATAGATGCGAACCCAGATGTGGTCGAGGTCAGCGAGAGTGACGACCGGCGTGGCTTCCTCAACCACCTCGCCGAGTTCGGCCTGGCGCACCAGGATGACGCCGGTGAAAGGAGCGGTGAGCGTGGTGTAGCTGAGCTTGATGCGGGACAACTGGACGTTCTGGCTGGCCTGGTGCGTGTTGGCGTGGTCCACGGCAATTTCTTCCTTGCGGGTGCCCTCCAGAAGTTCGCTATACATCTGCTCGAGGCGGGCGAGGGTGGCCCGGGCGCGGACCACGTTGGTCTGTGCGAGATCGCGGGTTTGCGCAGCTATTTCGTCCTTCTTGTAAAGGGCGTCGTAGCGTTCGAAGTCCTTTTGTTTCTGTTCCAGATCGGCGCGCGCGTCGAGCACCGCCTGATAGGCAGCCTGAATGTCCTGATCGCGGCTGCCGGCCAGAGCCAGTTGGAGCTGGCGGTCGCGCACTCGCAACACGGCGTCGTCCACGGCCAATTGTTGCCGATAATCGTCCGTATCGAGGCGCGCGAGCAGTTGGCCGGCCTTGACGGATTGGCCTTCTTCGACCGGCAAATCCACGATGCGGCCGGGAACTTTGAAGCTCACCAGGCTTTCGTGCGCCTCAATGTTTCCGGAGAGCTTCATCTCGCTGACCGCGACCGTGGTGTGGAACCACTGCGGATTGAAATAGGCCGCGACGCCGGCGGCAATTAACAGGAGCAGGATAGGAATCAGCCGTTTCATGGCACGTGCACCTCCCCGGCGCGGCGAATGCTGGACGCGCCGTTCACTTCGAACCCAGGTAGTTCTCGTAAGTCTGTTCGGTGGCGCCCAGAGCGCGCGCCAGGGCCATTCGCGCATCGGCGTGCCGCGCCAAGGCGGAAATGTGGTCGTCCTGAGCGCTCTGGAGCGAGCTTTGAGCGGTAATCACCTCGATGTTGTCCGTGACGCCGCTGCGAAAGCGGTCCTCGGAAAGCTCCAGTTCGCTGGCGGCAAGCCCCACGCCGGCCTGCGTAACGGCTACTTGTTGTGCGGCAGAGTCCAGATCGAGCAGAGCTTTGCGGAGTTCCTGCTCAATGCCACGCTCGAGATCGGCAATCTGCGCGTCCAACCGTTGGAGCTGGCTCGAGATCTCCCGTTGCTCGCCGTTGCGGTCGCGGTCGAACACTGTGAAGCTCACGGTCCCTTCAATTTCGCCGATAGCGGGCATCTGGCCAAAATTGCGGCCAAAGGGGCCGTAATCCCCATCGATGGAAAGCTTGGGAAGATAGCGGGCGCGGACGGCTTTCTGCTGCTCGATGAGCGCCGCGCGCTGGGCGCGAAGCGAACGGTAATCGGCGCGGGATTCGAGGGCCGCTCGCAGCGCGGGTTCAGCCTCGGGCGGCGGCAGATTATGAAACTCGAGCCGTTCGGCCAACTCGAGGGGGGCGCCTGGCTGGAGTCCCAGGAAGCGTTGGAGGACGAGGATTGCCGTCTGGTAACTGTCGCGGTCCACGAGCAAGGTTTGCTGGTCGCGCTGGACTTGAACCTGGGCGCGCAGAACGTCCACGCCGGTCGCAAGGCCGGACGAATGCTGGTCTTGGGCCAGTTTTTCAAGCGCGCGGGAAGTGACGAGGCGGGCCTCCGCGGCTTCGACCTCCGCGGCAGCTGCCTCTGCGTCCAGGTAATAGCCGGCGGCCTGACGGACTACGAGATCGCGCATGTCCTGATAGGTGAGATTGGCGGCATCGAGCTGGCGCTTGCTCGATTGGTAGGAGTGAAAGGCCTGGCGGTCCACGACCGGCTGCCGCGCATAGACCCGGAAATCGTACGTGCCATAGCCGCCCGTGGTGAGAGGAATCGGGAAGCCCGGAAACGAGAAACCGATGGCGCGCAGATTCGTGTCTTGAATCTTGGCAACCGCATCGCTAGTGACCACTGGCTCCAGCCCCGACTTTCGGCGAATTTGGGTACCGACGGCTTCGTCCACTTGAGTGCCGGCGACACGAACCGAGAGGTTGTTCTTCAGTGCCAGGGCGATAGCGGCGCGCAGCGAGAGCTTCTCTGGAGAGGCCTGAGCAGGAGCCTGGGAAAACGGGGCCGAGAGTTCACGGGACGAAGTTTGTTGTGCCGGTAGTGGACGGGCGGAGACAGTGAACAGCAGGGCCAAGGCGGGCAATGTGCAGCACCGCCGAAAAGAAATGACCTTTGACCTGTTATGACTGACAGTCATATTGTCACAATCGTGCTTCAATTTCGGCCGCGTGAAGTCTTCGCCGACCGGAGCTCCTTTGGATCGAGGCCACCCAGGAACATCTCCAGCCACAGGTCCAGCCAGGCGAGCAGGTCGCCCCGGGCATCGAGCGACCAGAGAACTAGAGCGCCAAAGACGGACTGTTGGAATCCGCGCGCCATGTGCGCGGTGGTGAGGTCGGAACGGAGTTCACCGCGGTCCTGCCCCAGCTGAAAAATTTCTCCCAGGACTCCGCGGCCTTCCTCCAGCTTGCCGGCCATGAATTCACGGACGGGCTGGCGGGTGAGCGGAGCGACCAGAATGCTGCGCAGCAAACCGGGTGAATGGCTGGCTTCCTCGGCCAGCGAATGGGCCAGGCGGCGCAGCACCTGCCAAATAGGCGTATCTCCGGTGCGCGCTTCGTCGAGGGCAGCGCGGATCTTCTGCAAGCGCGTATCGCCGAACGCCATCAGGATGTGTTCCTTCGTGGGAAAATAGTTGAAGAATGTACCTTTGCCGACGTCGGCGGCTTCTGTAATTTGTTCGACGGTGGTCCCTTCAAGTCCGTGCGCGGCAAAGAGCCGGAGCGCAGCGCGCATCAGCTTCTCGTAGGTTTCCGCTTTGCGGCGCTCGCGGCGAGGCGCGCGCCGGGACGCGGAAGGGTGCGAAGGGGAGCGAGGTTCGGTACCCTGGGAATGACTCATAGGCGGAGACGACTTTAAGTCGGATACGACCATAAGTCAAGTCAATTCTGTGGTTCAAGTTGCCCGGGGTTCGGGCCTCACCAGGCTCGCATTGCGAATTGTCCCGGAGGCTTGCACCTCCGCGGGCTCGCTCGAGGCCAGTGTTCTTGACAGGGGATGGGCAGCAGCTTATACAGTGCGGTCACATTCCGGCCGAGGCCCTGCTGGCGGCCGAGCACCCGAAGGTGAGTGCCCAGAACAAACGCGCTTTTGCGCACCGCATGCTCGAAGAAATCTACGAGCAGCCGCAGGCCCTCCGCGAGACCATCGAGCGTTCTGCCGAAGGGGGCGGAATCCTTACGGCCGCACTGCGACCGGTCGCACCAGCCCTGCGAAGCTGCGAAAGGCTGATTATCGCGGCGAGCGGCTCCAGCAGGAACGCCGGACTGGCGGGGGAGATACAGATCGAGAGCCTGTCGGGGCTGGCCGTGGACGTGGAATATGCGAGCGAGTACGCGTATCGCTCGACGGATACTACGCGGGGCACGCTCGTGATGGTCATCAGCCAGTCCGGAGAGTCCACCGACGCGATTGCCGCGCTACGGGAGGCGCGGCGGCTGGGCGCGCCCACGCTCGGAGTGACGAATATGCCGGAGTCTGCGATCGCGAGAGAGGCGAGCGCAGTGCTGCTGACGCGGGCGAGCCCGGAACTGGCTGTGCCTGCCACGAAAAGCTTTACCACGCAGTTGGCAGTGCTTTTCCTGTTCGGCCTGCTGATGGCGAGCGAGCGCGGGAAGATAGATTCGCGCGCGGTGGCGGAACAGTTGGAGCGCATCGGCGCGGTCCCGGGACAGATCGAGGAGTCGCTCGACTCGTGGAGCGAGGGAGCGCTGGCAGCGGCCCGGCGGTTTGTCGACTCGCAGACGTTTTTGTGCATCGGCCGGGGCGTGCACTACGCGATCGCGCGCGAGGGAGCGTTGAAGCTGAAGGAGATTTCCTACTCCCACGCGGAGGGATACCCCGCGGGCGAGTTGCTGCATGGACCGAACGCGCTGGTGGGCGAAAAGAGCGTGGTGGCGGCTCTGGCGACACGCGACGCGGGCGACGAGGATTCCGTCAAACGCTGCGAAAGGACGCTCGCCGTCGTGGAGTACGTGAAAGCGCACCACGGCCGGGCGCTGGCGATCGCTTCGCGGGGAGACGAGCGCGCACAGGCAGCCGCTGATTGCACGCTGTTTGTGCCCCCCGCCACGGAGCTGCTGCTGCCTCTCCTGGAGATTGTCCCGCTGCAGCTTTTCGCGTATCACTTTGCGGCGCTGCACGGGTGCGACGTGGACCATCCGAGAAATCTCGTGAAAGCCGTGGTGACCGAATAGAATCCGCACAAAGGGGCGGCCGCACGAATGACCCGCCGCCAAGGTCCAACGAAAAGCCATGGGAGGAGAAGAGGGAGGCAGCACGGCGAGCGCGGCCACGGCAGGAGCGCATCTTCGCCGGCAGCTCACGCTGTGGCACCTGGTGGTCTATGGCTTGATCGTGGTGCAGCCCACGGCGCCTATGCCGGTGTACGGCGTGGTGAGCGAGGCGGCGCACGGGCACGTGGTGACCACCATTCTGATCGCCATGGTGGCGATGCTATTCACCGCGTTAAGTTACGGGCGGATGGCGCGCGCGTATCCGAGCGCGGGCTCGGCCTACACGTACGTGGGACGTGAGCTGCACCCCGCGCTAGGCTACGTGACCGGGTGGAGCATGGGCATGGACTACATGCTGAACCCACTGATTTGCACGATCTGGTGCAGCCAGGCGGCCCGGAATTTTGGCCCACAGATTCCCTACGCGGCCTGGGCGGTGTTCTTCGCGGCGCTGTTTACGGCGCTGAACCTGCGCGGAGTGAAGACCTCCGCGCGGATCAACGAGCTGCTGGCAGGGGCCATGGGGCTAGTGGTGGTGGTGCTGCTCTGGTGCATCGGGCGGTATGTGCTGGCGCTGCCGCCTCAGGGGTCTGGATTTTTCACGCATCCGTTCTATGACCCGGCCACGTTTTCGGCAAAGGCGGTGTTTACGGGCACGTCCATCGCAGCGCTGACGTACATCGGCTTTGATGGCATTTCGACGCTGTCGGAGGAAGTGGAGAATCCCCGGCGCAACATCCTGCTGGCGACGGTGCTGACGTGCCTGATCACGGGAGTGCTGGCATCGCTCGAGGTGTACGCGGCGCAACTGGTGTGGCCCGTGACGCTGAAATTTCCGGACGTGGACACGGCGTACGTGTATGTCGCGGGACGCGCGGGCGGGACCTGGCTGTTCCATCTGGTAAACGCGACGTTGCTCGTGGCCACAATCGGCTCGGGAATGGCTTCGCAGATGGGGGCGGCGCGGCTGCTCTATGGAATGGGCCGGGATGACGCGCTGCCGCGGCGGTTCTTCGGTGCCATCGAGCCGCGGCAGGGAATCCCGGCGAATAACGTGATGTTGGTGGGGGCGGTGTCGCTGGCGGGCGCATTTGCCATGAGCTACGAGATGGGCGCGGAAATGCTGAATTTTGGCGCGTTTATCGCGTTTATGGGAGTGAACGCGGCCGCCTTTGTTCGCTATTACCTGCGCGGGGCCGACAAGCGATGGACGGAGGCGGTGCCGCCCCTGCTGGGGTTCGCCATCTGCCTATTTATCTGGCTCAACCTTCGCTGGCAGGCGAAGGTGGCGGGCGGCGCGTGGATGCTGTTCGGCATCCTGTACGGCGCGTGGAAAACGAAGGGGTTTCGCGCGGATCTGGTGAGGTTTGAAAGCCCGGCAGAGTAGCCGCGATTGCACTAAACCAACTCAGGGTCGCAGAGCCCCCGGACGGTGGCTACCGCTCCGGCTGGAAGATGCTGGTGCTGCCGGGTTTCTGTGCCAGGGCCTCGGCGACCTTCAAAAAGGCGCGCGCGGCGTGCGAGAGCGCTGCCTTCTTGCGGTAAACGATGCGGATTTTCCGCTCGAATTGCAGCTCGGGGACGGGCACGCGAACCAGTTCGCCGCGGGCGAGCTCGCCCTGCACGCAGACGGCGGGCACCAGCGCAACGCCATTTCCCATGGCCACGAATCGGCGGATGGCTTCCAGAGTGGGCAGCTCCACGTCCATGTTGAGAGGAGTCTTGTGGCGTTTGAAGGCGGCCAGGACCTTTGCGCGGTGCGGCGAGGGGACGTGATGGGCGACGAACGACTGGGC
>JASHSV010000065.1 GCA_030038535.1 Candidatus Acidiferrales bacterium | reverse complement strand
TTTTTTTCGATTTTATACGGGGTAGGCAATTCGGCCGGTTTGCTCTACCCTTCTCCTCATGGTCACCACGGTTTCCCATTTCTGCCTTTCCCAACCCTCCCGCTTTGGCTCTTCACCAGTCACTAGCCACCAGTCACTAGCCACTGCATTTGCTAAGTCCTTTAGATTTCACAGTTACATCACTCATGGGGGGGTGGGGGGGCCCCCGGTCTGCGAGCGGCTGGGGCGGCTGTTCCTGCGGCACGAAACCGAACTCTTCTTCCCCTGCTATACTCCGCCCGCCCGCGCGGCCCCTCGGGCCGCGCTGTACTTCACTTGGGAGACGCTATGCGCCGAATCGCTCTAGCTCTTTCGTCGATTTTGATCCTTACCGCCTTTGCGCCGCAGGAGCCGGCGCCCGCTCCGCCCTTTACGCTCCGCGAAGTGATGATTCCCGTGCGCGACGGCGTCCATCTCCAGACCGCCATCCTGACGCCCGTCAACCAGCAAGGGCCCCTTCCCATTCTTTTCCGCCGCACCCCCTACGGCGTGCCCGACGAGCCGCCCAAAGCCGTCCCTCCCAACCTCAAGGAACTGGTCCAGGACGGCTACATCTTTGTGATCCAGAATCTCCGCGGCCGGTTCAAGTCCGAAGGCGTTTTCGAGCTCACCTCGCAAGTCAATCTCCAGGACCCTAAATCCACCAACGAGACCACCGACGCCTACGATTCCATCGACTGGCTCGTCAAGAACGTGCCCAACAATTCCGGCAAAGTCGGCATGATGGGCGTCTCCTACGACGGCCTCACCACCGCTCTCGCGCTGCTCCAGCCGCATCCCGCGCTCAAAGCCATCAGCGAGCAGGCCTCGCCCGTGGACCAGTGGATGAACGACGACGACCATCGCTATGGCGCGCTGCGGGAAAGCTACGATTTCGAATACGCCGTCATGGAGCAGGCGGACAAAAGCAAGAACACGCATTTCGAGTTCGAGATCTACGACACCTACGAGTGGTATCTCCGCCTCGGCCCGCTTTCGAACATCAACGCCAAATACCTGCACGGCTCGATCCCGTATTGGAATTCCTCGGTCGAGCATCCCGATTACGACGCGTTTTGGAAAAAAGAAGCGTGGGTCAGCCAGCTCCACGCCTCCACCGTGCCCAACCTGAACGTCGCGGGCTTCTGGGACCAGGAAGATCCCTGGGGCCCCTGGCAGATTTTCCGTCACGCCGCCGAGCATGATCCCGATCACACCAACTTCATGGTCGCTGGCCCGTGGTTCCACGGCCAGTGGCAGAGCCCCAAAGCCGACAGCATCGGCATCATTCCGTTTGGCGGTCACGAAACGGCGCGCGAATTCCGCGAAAATCTCGAAGCACCATTCTTCCGTTACTACCTGCATGGCAAGGGCGAAAAGCCCGCGTGGAGCGTCACCACGTTCCAGAGCGGCTCGAACTCCTGGCACAGCTACAAAGTTTGGCCGCCGGCGGAAGCCCATGCCGGCGATCTCTATCTCCATCGCGACGGCTCGCTTTCCTTCACCGCTCCCACGGCGGCGGAATCCGGTCCCGGCTATCGCGAATACGTTTCCGATCCCTCCAATCCTGTGCCCTATCGCGCGCGCCCCATTTCTCCCACCTATCCCGCAGGCGACTGGCGCACCTGGGAAGTGGCTGATCAGCGCTTCGTTTCCGACCGTCCGGATGTGCTGACGTATGTGAGCGCCCCACTCGATCACGACCTGGTCGTCACCGGACCGGTCAGCGCCGTTCTGTTCGCCTCCACCAGCGGCACGGACTCGGATTTCGTGGTCAAGCTCATTGACGTTTTTCCCGACGACGCGCAGAAGAACGTCTGGGATGCCGGCCAGGGCCCCAAGCCCGGCGAGTACGCTCAATCCCTGAACGGCTACGAGCTGCCCATCGCCATGGAAATCCGCCGCGGCCGCTACCTCGCCAGCTACGAGCATCCGCAACCACTCGAGCCCAATAAGCCCATCGAATGGCCTGTTTCCCTGCGCGACCGCGACCACGTGTTCCTCAAAGGCCATCGCATCATGGTCCAGATTCAGTCCACTTGGTTCCCGCTCATCGACCGCAACCCCCAGAAATTCGTGCCCAGCATCTACCAGGCCAAGGCTGAGGATTTTGTTTCCGCGACGCAGCGCATTTATTCCTCGCCGGTTTTTCCGTCGCATATCGCCCTAACGGTGGTGCAATGAGGACGCGGGGAGGCACGCCCGAGCGTTAAAAATGCGTGTGCTATGATGAAAATCGGAGCCAAATTTCGAGCGCTGGAGGGCCTCCGTTGAGCGCGCGCATCCTGCAAGGCAGCGCGTTTCGCGACGCGATTTACGCCGAGCTGCGCGGCGAAATCGACGCCCTGCGCGCCGCCGGCATCACCCCGGGCCTCGCCGCCGTGCTGGTGGGCGAAAACCCGGCCTCGAAGATTTACGTTCGCAACAAGATTGCCGCCTGCGAACAACTGGGCATCTTCAGTGCACCGTTCGCTCCTCCGGCCAGCACAACCACTGATGAGCTTCTCTCCCTCGTGGCCGAACTGAACCGCCGCGACGATATCGATGGCATTCTGGTGCAATTGCCCCTGCCGCCCCAGGTCGATTCGAAGCGCGTCCTCGAATCCGTCTCGCCGGAAAAAGACGTGGACGGGTTTCACCCCGTCAGCCTCGGCCGGCTCGTCTCCGGCCGCGCCGGACTGGTGGCCTGTACGCCCGCGGGGTGCATGGAAATCCTGCGCCGCAGCGGCATCCGCGCTGAAGGCGCCAACGCCGTGGTCCTGGGCCGCAGCGACATCGTGGGCAAGCCGATGGCCCTCCTCCTGATGCACGCGAACGCCACCGTAACGATCTGTCATTCGAAGACGCGCAACCTGCCGGAGATTGTCGAGCGCGCCGACATTGTCGTGGCCGCCATGGGACGCCCGTGGATGGTCCAACCGGAATGGATTGGCGCTGGCGCCACCGTCATCGACGTGGGAACGAATCAAATCACCGACGCCGCCGAGGCCGAGCGGTTGTTTGCGCGCTATCCGGAGCGGCTCGAAGCGTTCAAGAAGAAGGGCTCGGCGCTCGTCGGCGACGTGCATCCCGGCGCTGCCGAAGTTGCCGGGGCGTTGACGCCTGTTCCCGGCGGCGTGGGCCTGCTGACAATCGCCATGCTCATGTCCAACACCGTGAAAGCCGCGCGCCTGCGCCGGGGCCGCGCCGCCGGAACTCCCGCGGCGGCGGGAGTCGCGCGCTCGTGAGCTCCGCCTGATGCTTCGCGTGGGCCCATGTTGCGAGTAGGACTGACCGGCGGAATCGCCAGCGGCAAGAGCACTGTCGCCGCCCGAATGCGCGAGCTGGGACTGACGGTGATGAACGCCGACCTGTTGGCGCATCAGTTGATGGAGCCAGGCCAGCCCGCCTACGACGAGATTGTCCGCGAGTTCGGCCATGGCATTTTGGCGGCCGACGGCACGGTGGACCGCAAGAAGCTGGGCGATATCGTGTTTCGCGACCCGGCGCGGCGCGAGCGGCTGAACGCCATCGTGCATCCGCGCGTCATCGCGGCGCGTGAGGAGCAGTTTGGGCAAATGGAAGCAGAAAATCCGCGCGGGCTGGCCATCGTGGAAGCTGCGCTGCTGATCGAGGCGGGCTACTACAAAAAGCTCGACCGGCTCATCGTCTGCTCCTGCCGTCCCGAGCAGCAATTGGAACGCCTTCGCGCGCGCGGGCTGAGCGAGGAAGACGCGCGGCAGCGCATCGCTGCCCAGTTGCCGCTCGAAGAGAAACTGCGCCTGGCAGACGACGTGGTGGATTGCTCCGGCACGCTCGACGAAACGCGGCGCCAGACCGACGCGCTCGTCGGGCGCCTGCGGCAGCGGGCCACACAGCAAAGCGCTACACTGGGACTTGCGCCGGGAAAAAAGTGATGAGCACGAGGGGAAACAATATTCGCGTCCTGCTGGCGGGAATCGTACTGGGCGGGCTGGCCTTTTGGGCAGGCGCGCACTGGGGACATCCCGGACCGCAGGTGGTGACCGCGCGGCCGGGCGCGACCGACACCGCGACGTTGCTTGGAGGTACGCCCAGCACCGGGCCGCTCACCAACGACGAGCAGGTGAACATCCGCATTTACAAGCAGGCATCGCCCGCCGTGGCGAACATCATCACGCGCACGGTCGAATACGACTTCTTCTTCAACGCCGTTCCGGTCGAAGGCGCCGGCTCCGGTTTCGTCATCGATCCCAAGGGCTACATCCTGACGAATTACCACGTGGTGGCCGACGCGGAGAAAATCGAGGTGCTGCTCGGCGATCAGCACGCTCAGTCGCGCTATCCGGCGAAGTTTCTCGGCGCCGACCAGCGCAACGACGTGGCTCTGGTAAAAATCGATCCGAAGGGCGCGCAGCTCGTCGCGCTCCCGCTCGGCGATTCCGGCGCGCTCGAAGTGGGCCAAAAGGTCCTCGCCATCGGCAATCCGTTCGGTTTCCAGAGCACCCTCACCACCGGCGTGGTCAGCGCGCTCGGCCGCACCGTGCAGACCGGCCAGAACACGTTCATCGAGGATGCCATCCAGACCGATGCGGCGATCAACCGCGGAAATTCCGGGGGCCCACTGCTCGACTCGCGTGGACAGGTGATCGGCATCAACAGCGCGATTTATTCGCCGACCGGGACCACGGCCGGGGTGGGCTTTGCAATTCCCATCATCCTGGCCAAGCGCATCGCGCACGACCTGATTACCGAGGGCCGCGTGCGCCGCGCCAATCTGGGAGTGGAAGTCACGCCGCTGTTCGAAGACCTGGCAAATTACTTGAAATTTCCGGTCAAGCAGGGCCTGCTCATCGAGCGCGCCACAGCGGGCGGCCCCGCAGCAAAGGCGGGACTGCGCGGAGGCAATTCTCCGGTGACCGACGGCCTGCGCCGCTACATGACCGGTGGCGATCTGATCGTCGCGGTGGATGGAAAGCCGGTTGCGACTCAGCTCGATCTCAATCTCGCTTTGAACCGCAAGCGCCCCGGCGACACGATTCAAATCGAATATTACCGCGGGCGGCAGAAAATGGAGGTAACCGTCACGCTCGGCGAGTCCTGATTACCCGGCATGCCGCCGCGCACTGCGGCGGGCTCAGGCGTTCCATTCCGCACGCATGCGGTCGTGTTCGGCCGGAGGCAGTTTCCACCAGCCCTGCGCGGCGTCGCGGACGCGTTCCAGCGCGCGCTGCATTTCGGCGTGCTTCGCTTCGAGTTCTTCGCGGCCGGCGTCGGCGGCGACGTAAATCGGAGGATGAAACAGCATCACGCATCGCGAGAAAGGCCGTGGAAACTGGAACTGGTCCCAGGTGTTGCGCAGCGTCCAGGAATTTTCCGCGTCCACGTGGAAGGGAATGATCGGACAGCCGGATTTCCGCGCCAGCATCGCCGGGCCCGGTTTGGCCACGTAGCGCGGCCCGCGCGGCCCGTCGATTGTGAATCCCGCGTCCACTCCCTCCGCCAGACGCCGCGCCATCACCGCGAGGGCGCGCAGGCCGCCGCGCGTCGAACTGCCCTGCGCCGTGCCGAAGCCGAGCCGCTCGATCACCCGGCGAGTCCATTGGCCGTCGAAATTCGTGCTGTTCATCACCACCACGCCCCGATGACGTCCCCACCACAGCACCGGAATGATGCACTGATGCCAGAACGGCCAGATGACGCGGCGGCCGCTCGCGTACACGCGTTCGGCGTGCTGCCAGCCTACGATTTCGTAGCGCAGCGTCGGACCGAGGGAACGCACGAGCGAATAAACAGCGCCGGCGATCAGCGGAATCTGCGCGCGGCGCCAGGTGGAAAGCTCGCGCATCCCCGTGTCGAAATGGACGTTGGGCGCGCCGACGTAGCGCGAGGAATCCGGCGAATCGTCGGGCGCAACTTCCGTAGCGGCGTAGCCGGGCTCCGCGGCCGGCAGCGACTTCGTCTTCTGGGCCTCTGGCATCGCATATAGTATAGGGGAATCGCGAACGCATACTGATGGGCAAGGGCTTCACACCCTCTTCCTTGGCCGCGCGAGCCGCGGGAACGGCGCGAATCGTGCGCCTGCTGGCCGCGCTGGCCGCCGCGTCCGTTTGGTCCACGCCCGTGTGGGCGCAGCAGGCCGACGAGCCGGTGGGACGGATTGAAGGCGACGACATTTCCGTACGCGGCGAAGTCCAGGTGGTGAACGAGAATGGCCACAGCTACACCTCGCTCGCCAGCGGAAGCCAGGTGACCGTGCGCTCCGGTCGGGCTCGCATCGAGCTGGCCGCAGGCGGAGGAGAAATCGGCGTCTGCGGGCCCGCCCGGTTTTCGCTGGTGCGCGCCGGAACGAGCCTGACGCTTGCGCTCGATTATGGCCGCGTGCGCGCGCGCGTGGCCGATCCCGCAAACCTGCGCATTTACACGCCTCAGATTGCGGCGAGTCCGATCGCCGCCGGCCGCGCCGACGACATCAGCGTCGGCCTGGACGACGCCGGAAAAATGTGCGTGCACGCGGCCAGCGGAGCGATCCGGCTCGAGCCGCAGTTCGGCGGAGACAACATCGTCGTGCCACAGGGGACGGAAGCGACGCTGCGCGATGGCCAGCTCGCGAGCCTGGGCGAAACGGCGCGGTCCTGTGCCTGCGACGCGCTGGAAGCGAAGCGCGCTTCCCCCGAGAAACCCGCGAATTCCGCGGCAGGCATACCACTCGGCACAGCCGCGCCGCCGGCTCCCGAACCAACTGCGGAGGGGGCGCAGAA
>JASHSV010000064.1 GCA_030038535.1 Candidatus Acidiferrales bacterium | reverse complement strand
TGGCTGATCTGCTCCGGTCCGGGAAAGTTCGGCGTCGATTACTGGCTGGCCGGCAGGTTACAGGGGTGATCGAGCGAGGACATGGACGGCGCGACACGCAGCGAAAAACGAAAGCACCTTGGCGAGCCCGGCTCCGAGTAAATCACCGACCCAGGCCGGCCCGCATCCACCCATGATTGCGAAATTGCCGCCCCTTTCGGTAACCTGTGCCCGCACATGGGGCCATTCTTTTACCGTCTGGATTTTTACGGCAGCGTGCTCGAATTGCTGGGACTCACCATCCTGCTGTCGTACGACGTGCCGTTTCTGCAGCCCGTCCTGCTGAGCATGCCCGCGCTGCGGCGGCGCCGGCGGTCGCTCGAGCGATTGCGGGCGGAGCAAGGCCGGTTCGACGCATCCCGGCACACGCAGTTCGTTCCGGAGCGCGCGTTGCGCATCGAGGGCCGAGATGCGGCCACTTTCCTGGCGCTTTATCCGGACTGGAGGAGGGCCCGCAAGGCGCCGCAGTTCATCACGCTGTACGCGGTGCACGGCAATCCCGGGTTGTCAAATGAGCCGTGGATCTTTCCCAGCGACGAGCAGGACGAGCCGATGGCCACTGCTTTGTTTTTATCCACGCTGCTTCTCCAGGAAGAGCGAGAAATCCAACGGATCGTGTATAGCGTAGGATTCACCCTCATGCTGGCCGGTGGGCTGCTCTCGCTCCTTCAAATTATTCGCAACTGACACGGCCGTCGGAGAGTGGGGCGGCCGCCCATCGCGTGAGCACTCGACCGAGACGCTGTCGTATGATGAACGCCGAGAATCGTTCATGAAAGCGTGCCTCGTTCGCGCTTCCGCCAGGATCGAGACGAACCCGCTCGAATACACCGACGTGCCGACGCCGCGCCCCGGCCCCGGCGCCGTGCTGGTGCGCGTGAACGCCTGTGGCGTCTGCCGGACCGATTTGCACGTAATCGAAGGCGAGCTGCCCCCGCGCAAATCGCCGGTAATTCCCGGGCATCAGGTGGTGGGCGTGGTGGAGGCGTGCGGCGAGGGAGCGCGGCGGTTTGCCACGGGCGCGCGTGTGGGCGTGGCCTGGCTCAACCACACGGACGGCACGTGCTCCTATTGCCGCGCCGGAGCGGAAAACCTGTGCGACAACCCGGCCTTCACCGGTTACACGGTGGACGGCGGCTATGCGGAGCACATCGTGGCGCCGGAAGACTTCGTCTATGCGATTCCGGAAGGATTCGCGGACGAACTGGCCGCGCCGTTGCTGTGCGGGGGAATCATCGGCTTCCGTTGCCTGCGGCTGAGCGGGATCCGGCCGGGAGGGCGGCTGGGGCTCTACGGATTCGGCTCGGCGGCGCATGTGGCTATCCAGGTGGCGCGGCACTGGAAGGTGGAGGTGTATGCGGCGAGCCGCGACGAACGCCACCGGCGGCTGGCCCTGGAACTGGGCGCGGTGTGGGCCGGCGGAACGCTGGATGCACCGCCGACTCCGCTCGACGCGGCCATTATTTTCGCTCCCGCGGGCGAAATCGTTCCCGCGGCGCTCCGGATGCTGCGCAAAGGCGGCACGCTCGTGTTGGGCGGTATCCACATGAGCCCTATTCCGCGACTCGACTATGAGCTGCTCTACCAGGAGCGCGTGGTTCGCAGCGTGGCCAACAACACGCGGGAAGACGGCCGGGAGTTTCTGCGCATTGCCGCGGAGATTCCCATCCGCACGCGCATCCAGACGTTTCCGCTGCGCGAAGCGAACCGCGCGCTGAACGCCCTGAAGAACGATGCGATTGAGGGAGCAGCGGTTTTAGACTGCAGAAATTAGGGTTATTTAATGAACGGCGTACTGCCTCGGAAGCGATTATCTGCCCGGTACCAGCCGCAGAGAAAAATATTGCGGGCACCGGGAAGACGTAGAAAATAGTGGCCTGGAAACTGAAGGGATTGGTTTTTTCATCCGCACTATCTGTGCCCACTCACTGGCAGAAGCGAGGCCTCGGAGGATTGCTGGTGCTGATCCTCGCACCGTGGCTCGTCTCCGCGGACACGAGCACGCGCTCGCTGCCCGTTCCGGATCACCCGCGCTATGCAATCCAGCATTTGGGTGAGGCCATAGGCCTGGGTTCGGCCTCCGTCACCTCTCTCGTCCAGGACCGGCAGGGCTTTATGTGGGTGGGAACGCAGACGGGCCTCTACCGGTTCGACGGGGAGAAGGCTCAGGGCTTTAGCCGCAGCGAGGGAATGCTGAACGACCTGGTGGAGCAGTTGCTCGAGTCTCCGGATGGAACTCTATGGGCCGTGGTAGGGCCGAACATTTACCGGTTCGACGGTTTTCGGTTTTCCGCAGTGAAGTTGCCTGCAGGGATCGAGGTTCGCGGGGTTCCGCAAACGCTTGCCGTGCTGGCGGGCGGGGAAGCATACGTAGCCGCGGAAAACGGCCTGTTGCTGCTGCACGCGGTAGCGCGGTCGGGAGACACGCCTGAAAGCCATTTGTGGTCAATCAGCGGCGGCAAGCCATTGAGCCACGTTACTGCGGTCGCCGCCGCGCCGGACGGCAGCATCTGGTTCGGGGCAGCGGGACAGTTGGGAATTTTGCGGCCCGGAGCGCAGGAACCGAAAATGCTGGACATCCGGGGATTGCCCGCGCAGGACCTGATGGCCATCATCACCGATGGCCTGGGCCGGATCTGGCTGCGCACGCACGATCACGTGGGCTACCTAGCGCCAACACTCACGGAATATATCGCGGCGGACGAGGGAATACCGAGCGCGCTGAACTTCGGGCTGCCGGGAGTGGACCGCTCCGGAAACCTGCTGCTTCCGACGATTCGCGGGCTCTATCGCCGGAGTGGAAATTCCTGGGTGGGGGTGACGGAAAAACAGGGGCTCTCCACGAGCGGAGTGTACACGGCGCTGGAAGACCGGGAAAACGCCATCTGGGTAGGCCTGGCAGGAACCGGAATGGACCGCTGGGCCGGAAGCGAAAACTGGTTCGGCTGGGGCGAAGCGGAAGGACTGCCCGATCCGCTGGTGTGGAGCGAAGTCCGCGACAAGCAGGATAGGCTCTGGGTGGGAACGAACAACGGGCTGGCCATGTGGGATGCGGGTCCGCATCGATGGCGAGTGTGGCAGCGGAAGGAGGGCCTGGCGGGGATCACGGTATCGCAGCTCGCCGTTGGCGCTGACGGGAGCATTTGGGCGCTTTCTGTGCCGGGCGGGTTGACGCGGATCGATCCGCATTCGCTGGCAGCCACACGCGTGCCATTGCCGACGACCGGGGACAAGGCCCCTATCGCGCTGACCGTAAGCCCGGACGGAACGGTGTGGATTACGGCGCGAGAGCTGCTCTACTGGGTGCGGGCGGGTGCGGGCAACCCGGAAATCCATGAAATGCCACTTGCGGAGCAGATTCAGCGCAAGACACGAACGATTACCTTTTCACCCGAGGGCACGATGTGGATTGGCGGCCCCACGGGTCTGGCGCGGCTGGAGGGCAATCAGTGGACGGTTTTCACGAAGGCAGATGGACTGAAGGATGACCAGGTAGAGCTGGTGGTCGCGCTGAGCCGCGACGAGGTGTGGCTCTGCTACCGCGAGTCGGAGGGCCTGACCCATGCGCGCATCGAAAACGGGAAACTGACGGTGCGCCATTTTACGGTTCAGCAGGGGCTGAGAAGCAATTCCGTGTACCTGCTGGGTCGCGATTACCAGGGGCGCATCTGGTCCGGAGGCGACCGCGGCGTTGACCTGCTGAGCGATGAGGGAGTGATCGCGCACTTCGATCATGCCTCGGGACTGCTGTGGGACGACGTCAGCGAAGGGTACACGTGGAATGATCCTGACGGCTCCGTGCTGCTGGGCACGAGCCGCGGGCTTTCGCGCTACACGCCGGGTGGAACGATCGCCCCTCGGAATCCTCCCGCGGTGGTGCTGACGTCCGCCGAGCTGGGAGGTAAGCAATATTTGAATCAATCCGCCGTGGAAGTGCCGCACGACAGCAACACATTTGTGGCGGATTTCGCGGTGATGACGTTCCACAATCCGGAAAGCATCGGGTGCCAGTACCGGCTGGACGGGCTCGAGACCGAAATGCAGGAAACTTCGCAGCGCGAGGTGCGCTATCCGGCGCTGCCGCCGGGCCACTACCGCTTCTCGGTGCGCTGCGGGTCTGCGGCGGCGGGATGGAGCGCGGCGCCAGCGTCGTTTTCGTTCGCGGTCAGCCCTCCCTGGTGGGCGCGGTGGTGGGCGCGACTGAGCGCGCTTCTGCTGCTGGCGCTGGCGGTGCGCGCGGTGGTGATTTACAGAATTCGCCGGCTGGAGGGCGACCGGCTGATGCTGGAGCAGGCTGTGGCGGAGCGCAGCGCGGAACTGGCGCGGGCCAATGCGGAATTGCAGGCCATGTCGCTGACGGATCCGCTGACCAAAGTGCGCAACCGCCGGTTCTTCCGCGAGACGATCGAATCGGACGCGATGCAGGTGGTGCGTGCGTACCGGCGCGCGGGCCCCAACGCGGGGGCGATTGAGCACGGCGACCTGATTTTCTACTTTGTGGACCTGGACCACTTCAAGCGTGTGAACGACGAATTCGGCCACTACGCGGGCGACCGCGTGCTGGTGGAATGCGCGCGGCGGCTGACGCATATCGTGCGGCAATCCGACCTGCTCATCCGCTGGGGCGGCGAGGAATTTCTGGTGGTGCTGCGGTCGGGAACGCGCTCGGACGGCGACATCCTGGCGCGCCGCCTGCTGCGGTTGATGGGCGAGGAGCCGTTTGACATCGGCGACGGTAAAAAGATTCCGATGACCTGTTCGATTGGCTGGGCCGCGTTTCCCTGGATCACGGGACAGCCCGACGCGCTCAGCGTGGACGACGTACTGGTGCTGGCCGACCGCTCGATGTACGCGGCGAAAGAGGCGGGAAGGAACTACGCGGTGGGAATCGCGCCGGGCACGGAACTGCTGCGCGAAACCTCGGCGGGCGCGCCGCCGCGGGTGGACCTGCTGGTGCCGGAATCGCCGCTGGTGCGCCTGACGCGCTCGCTAGGTTCCTGGATCCAGGCCCCGACGGTGGCTTCGCAGAGCACGGAAAACGAGCGGCAGTCGTAGGCGGCGCCCGCGAGCCGCAAGCCTGCCCGGGCGGCTATTTGATGCCCACCAATTTTTCGAAGCCAGCTTCGTCCAGTATCGTGAGGCCGAGTTTCTTTGCCTGATCGTACTTGGAGCCGGGGTCGCTGCCGACCACCACGTAGTCCGTTTTCTTGCTGACGGAGCCGCCCACTTTTCCGCCGTGGCTCACGACGATTTCCCCGGCCTGCTCGCGGGAGCGGTGTTCGAGGCCGCCGGTGAAGACGAATGTTTTTCCGGCCAGCTTCGAGTCGCGAGGCGCCTTGCGCTCCGCGGTCATGCGCACGCCGGCCTTTTGCAGCTTGGCTACGAGCTTGCGGTTGGCGGCTTCGGAGAAAAACTCGGCGATGCTGGCGGCCACCTTCGGGCCGATTTCAGGCACCTCGGTGAGTTTCTCCTCGTTGGCCTCCTCAATTTCGCGCAGGCTGCCGAAATGCTCGGCCAGGAGCTGGCCGGTGCGCTCGCCCACAAATCGAATGCCGAGGGCATAGATGAGCCTGGCGAGTCCGTTCTTCTTGCTGGATTCGATCTCATCCAGGAGATTTTGTGCCGACTTTTCGGCCATGCGCTCGAGCGGAACGAGCGTATCGAGCGTCAGCGGGTATAAATCGGCCGGGTCCTTCACCAGACCATTGTCCACGAGCTGGTCCACGATTTTTTCGCCCAGCCCGTCGATGTTCATCGCGTGGCGGCCGGCGAAATGGATGAGCGACTCCTTGCGTTTTGCGGGGCAGGCGGCGTTGACGCAGCGGTAGGCGACTTCGTCGGGCGACTTGTGGATGCGACTGCCGCATTCGGGACACTTTTCCGGCATCACAAATGGCCGGCGGTGCGCGCCCTTTTTTGTCACGGAGATGACGTGCGGGATGACCTCGCCGGCTCGCTCGATGAGCACCGTATCGCCGATTTGAACGCCCAGGCGCTCGACCTCGTCCATGTTGTGGAGCGTGGAATGGCTGACGGTAACGCCGCCGACCTTCACCGGCTCCAGGTCGGCTACCGGGGTGAGCGCGCCCGTGCGCCCCACTTGCACGCGGATGTCGCGCACCACGGTGGTTTCCTGCCGCGCGGGATACTTGTAAGCGATGGCCCAGCGCGGAGCTTTGGCCGTGGCGCCCAGCTCTTCCTGGAGCGCGGTCTCGTCCACTTTCGCGACGATGCCGTCGATTTCGTAGGGCAGCTTTTCCCGCCGCGCATCCTGGGCATCGCAGAACGCCATCACCTTATCGATTCCGGCGACGCGCTGGCGCTCGGCGCAGACGCGGAAACCCATCGCCTCGAGCGCATCGAGCGCGCGCGAATGGCGGTCGAGGGGATCGCGGCCATCCGCGTTGAGCAGGTAATAGGCGTAGAAATCGAGCCGGCGCGAAGCCGTGACCTTGGGGTCGAGCATGCGCACAGCGCCCGCAGCGGCGTTCCTGGCGTTGGCGAAGATTTTGCCGCCCTGCTCCTCCTGCTTGCGATTGAGCTCTTCGAAGGCGCGGCGGCTCATGATGGCTTCGCCACGCACTTCGAGATCTGGAGGCAGTTTCCATTTCTTGATCGCCGCGGAGTCGAGGACGAGGGGGATGGAGCGGATGGTGCGCACGTTGGGAGTCACATCCTCGCCGCGCGCGCCGTCGCCGCGCGTGACGCCGCGCGCCAGGCGCCCGCCTTCATAGATGAGCGCCAGGCTGAGGCCGTCGTATTTGTGCTCGGTGACATATTCGATGTGCTCGCGGCCGGTGAGCTCTCGCACGCGCCGGTCGAATTCGCGCAGGTCGTCGTAAGAGTAGGCGTTGTCGAGGGAAATCATCGGACGGCGATGGACGACCGTCTCGAACCCTTCGCGGGGCGCGCCGCCCACGCGCTGCGAGGGCGAATCGGGAGTGACCAGTTCGGGATGTTCCGCCTCAAGCGCTTTGAGGCGGTTCATCATCCGGTCGAAGGCGGCGTCGCTGATCTCCGGCTCATCGAGCACGTAGTAGCGATATTCGTGGTGGCGCAGGTCCGCGCGAAGTTTTTCGATCTCTTTTCGCGTGGATTTGCTTGCCGCCACCAGTGCCCCTCGCCGCCTGAACGCGCAGGCCGCGGGCCCATTTCTTTCCGCGCACACCGCGGCGCGGGCGCCGCATCCCGCGGGGAGCGGTAGTATACAATGTGACGCGATTTCTCCGCGGAGAACCGATGCCACAGGCAGAACTCATCGAGACGGCGAGCGGCAAAACGACGGGCGGCCGCGCCGTTTCCCACGCCGCGCTGATCTACAACCCGGCGGCGGGCGGCGGGCGCCTGCGGCGGCAGATCCATCACCTCGAAGAGGCGCAGAAAATTCTGGCGCGCAACGGAATCGAGACCACATTGCTCGTTACGGAGGAGCCCGGCGACGCCACGGAGTTCGCGCGGCAGTCCGTGGCGGATGGATACGATCTGGTGATCGCGTCCGGCGGCGACGGAACGAACAACGAAGTGGTGAATGGGCTGGCCGGAAGCCATGTTCCACTGGCCGTACTCCCCTCCGGTACGGCGAACGTACTGGCGAAGGAGTTGGGAATTCCCTGGGACGTGCGGCGCGCCGCGGAGCTCATTCCCCGCGCGCGGCCGTGGCGCATCGCGCTGGGCACCATGGAGCCGATTGGCGGGCCCGCAGAGCGTTCCGGCAACGGGGCTTCGGGACGCTACTTCCTGTGTGTGGGCGGGGCGGGAGCGGATGGAGCGCTGGTGTACTCGCTGAATCTGCGGACGAAGGATAAAGCGGGAATTCTGGCCTATTGGATGGAAGGGGTGCGACAGCTTGTCAGCTACCGTTTTCCTTTGTTTCGAATCACTTCGAGCGAGCGCATGCTGGATGCCACGCTCGTGGTGGTCGGACGGACAAAACATTACGGCGGGCCGTTTCAAATCACCACGGGCGCCAGCCTGTTCGAGGAGCAGTTCGAGGTGGTCGCGGTGACGGCGCGGAATCCGATTGTGTTTCTCAGCTACCTGCCGGCGCTCTGGTTCGGATACCTGCGGCGGCGCGGCGACGTGCAGTACTGGAAGACGGACACCTTGCGCTGTGAGCCAACCGACGGCGTCGTGCACACGCAGCTCGATGGAGAACCGGCGGGACGGCTGGGCGTGTCCTTTCGCATCGTGCCTTCGGCGCTGACGCTGATGGTGCCGGAAAACGCGCGGCCGGCAAGCTGACAGTTGGCTCGAGTCCAGCACGCGAATGGAGCCTGTCACACACCTGCTAGTTTCCTACACGCTGGCGCGGGCGGCACGCGCGCGCCTCGCCTCTCCCGAGATGGCCACCTTTCTTCTGGCCGGAATAGCGCCGGATCTAGACTGGCTGTGGCATCTGCCCGAGCCATTGTCGCCGCTTCGCGCGTACGGCACGGTGACGCATTCGCTGGCCGGCGCCGCGGTTCTGGCCGCGGCGATTGGCGGCGGGGTATGGGCGGCTTTCAGGAAGCGGCCCTCGGCTCCGGCGCTATTGCCCCTGCTAGCGGCGGCATTCGTCTCTTGCGGCGCACATCTGGTGCTCGACCTCTGCTCCACCACCGGGATCGAAATCGACTGGCCGGCGCGCGCTGCACGTGTGTCCTGGAATATCGCCGCCGGCTTCGATGCCTTTTTATTCACGATTCTGGCTGTGTGCGCGTTGCTGCCGGTGCTGTTCGGGCTGGTAACGGAAGAAATTGGCGGGCCAAAGGACGCCCGGCCGCCGCGCGCGTGGCCGGTGACGGCTCTCGTGCTGGCGCTCGTCTATCTCGGCGCGCGCACCACGCTCCACGAGCGAGCGGAAATGCTGCTGGGGGATGCGGAATACCACGGAAAAACCGCGCTGCACTGGGCAGCTTTCGCTACCGGCTCGTCGCCATTTGTCTGGCGCGGAGTGGTGGAAACGGAGACGTTTCTGGCCGAGGTGGCAGTGCCGGTAGGAGCCGGACGGGCGTTTGCGCCGGAGACTGCGGCGCTTGCATACAAGCCCGAGCCTTCGGCGCTGCTCGATGCGGCTGCGGCGTCGCCGCTGGCGCGCGCTTACACGGCACTGGCGCGATTTCCTCTGTTGACGCTGGAGACGACGGCGGAGGGAAGCCGCGCTGAACTGAGGGAATTGGGCGACTCGGTGTTACGCGGGCGCGGGGGCGGCTGGCGCGCGGTGATTGATCTCGATGCACAGTCGAAGCTGACCCATGAAGAGCTGCGCTACGACGCCGCGCGCTCGCGCTGACGCATAGCGCCTGATGCGGCCTCACTGCGACGGAGGACGATCGCCACTGAACGCGGCCCGAGCAACCAGATAACTCAACAGGACGAAGACGAGCGCCGCGAGCGCGAAAGCCAGTTTGTGATCGACCATGGCGCGCTGGGCCTGCTCGCCATACTTAACGGCCAGAAAGCCGAGAGCGAAGTACCGGAAGCCGCGCCCGGCAATCAGCGCCAACGAAAACGGCCGTACGCCCACCTGAAAGACTCCCGCGCCGAGGACGAACAATTTGAACGGCATCGGCGGAGGGAGGATGGACGGCACAGCCACGGCGAGAAAGGCGTTTTTCTGCAGCCAGCTACGGACTCGGGCGGCGCGTCCTCCGGCATGACGGTGGAAGTACGCTTCCCCTCCCTTTCGAGCTAGAAAAAACAGCAACAGACAGCCCGCGAGCGAGCCGAGCGTGGCTGTGACGGCATAAAGCGGCATGCGCGCCGGATGCAGAACGGACAGTTCCACGAGCAGAAAATCGTTGACGAGCGGGAGCGAAACCAACGAGGAGTCCAGAAAAGAGGCGAAAAATATTCCGCCGACTCCGAGCGCGGGGAGCGCCGCGCCGATCCAATGCTGGAATTTCGACCACCACTGCATGAGACTCGTTCCCTTCGCAAAACCACGAGTCTAACAGAAGAGTTCACACCACCACCGCGCGCGGCCGAGGACGGAGGCGGCTTTGCGCGCGGGTGAGAACTCCGGGTGGTATCATCCCTCCCCTGTCGCGGGCCATGCCATCGGCGCCGAAAATCACGCGCATTGAAGCCTTCCAGGTGGACCTGCCTTTGCGCGAAGGCCGCTACACCTTTTCAGGCGGCAATTTCGTTGAAGTTTTCGATTCCACGATCGTGGCCGTGCACACCGACGCGGGCGTCACAGGATATGGCGAGACGTGCCCGTTGGGGCCCGTCTATCTGCCCGCGTATGCGGAGGGGGCGCGCGCGGGCATCGGGAAAATCGCGCCGGCGCTAATCGGCGCCGATCCCACCGCGCTGGCGCTGATCAACGAGCGCATGGACGCGGCACTGCGCGGGCATCCCTATGCGAAATCGGCGCTCGACGTGGCTTGCTGGGACATCCTGGGCAAAGTGGCGGGCCAGCCCATCGTGAATTTGCTCGGCGGGCGCTATGGTTATGGCTATCCGCTCTATCGCGCCATTTCTCAGCAGGACCCGCGGGAGATGACGGAAAAAGTGGCGCAGTACAGGGGCGAGGGTTACACAAAATTTCAACTCAAGGTCGGTGGCGAGCCCGCGATGGACATGGAGCGCATCCGCCAGGCGCGCATGCTGCTCGATAAGGGGGAAGTGCTGGTGGCCGACGCCAATACGGGATGGTCGCAACACCAGGCGCTGCGCGTGGCCGACGCCGTGCGCGATTTGGACGTGTACATCGAGCAGCCCTGCGCCAGCTACGAGGAATGCCTGGTGGTCCGCCGGCATACGAACCGCCCGTTTATCCTCGACGAGATCATGGGAAGCGCGGCCGACGTGGTGCGCGGAGTGGCCGACGGCGCCATGGACGCGATCAACTTGAAAATTTCGCGCGTCGGCGGGCTCACCCGCGCCCGCGTGATCCGCGATCTGTGCGTGGCGTGCGGAATCGCCATGACCATCGAAGACACTTGGGGCAGCGACGTAGCCACGGCCGCAATCGCACACCTGGCACACAGCACTCCCCCCGCAGCGCTGTTTTCTTCGACCGACTTCAACAGCTACACCACCGTTTCCACGGCAGAGGAAGCGCCGAAGCGCGCCATTGGCCACATGGCCGCTCCGAAGGGCCCCGGGCTCGGCATCCAGCCACGGGCGGAAATACTGCGCAAGCCCCTCCTCTCCATCCCATAAATCTGAAACCTCCATCGAGCGGCCACAGTAAGGTGAAATAGAGAGGTAAAAAGCGATGGCACAGGAACGGAGCTCGGATACAGCGGCACTTGACGGGGATTTGAACTGGTTTGCGGCGCTCGCCTCACTCGCTGTCGGTTCGGCATTTCTCGCCCTTTGGTTCTGGCTGCTGCCCCGCTGGCTCGGCTTCCGCGTGGAAATGGCCGGCGCGGCGAATTGGCGCTGGCTGGCGGCAATTCCGTCGGCTTTTGGATTTGCTGTGGCCTTGCGGTGCATCTGGGATTTCGGCTGGACCGGCCATGGAACGCCCGTGCCCGTGATTCCGCCGAGCCGGCTGGTGGTTGTGGGCTTCTACCGCTACGTGCGCAATCCGATGTACGTGGGCTTCGCCACGGGCTGGATCGGATTGTGGATTATCTTCGGCCGCGCCAATCCAGCGTTGATTGCGGCCGTGGCGGCGGTGGCTCTGGGCATCCATCTCTTCGTTCTCTTTTACGAAGAGCCCACGCTGCGCGGCAAATTCGGAGCGGACTACGAGGAGTATAGCCGCCACGTGCGCCGCTGGCTGCCGCGCCTCGACGCCTGGCATCAGCCGCGATGATCCTCGATTAAATCGTTGCCAGTTCGTGCAGGTATTCCACCATCGAGAACACGCATCCATCCATGCCCTGCACCTTCGGGTTCGCGGATTCGATTACGAAGTATTCGTCGGGGGCGTGCGCTCCGCTCCCATGGCCGATGCCGAAATGCCCGGCAGGCAGCCGGAGCGGATCGCCGGTGAAGACGTAGCCGGGCCAGGAACCGGCGATGCGGGGCAGCATCACCGGATCAATGCCCGCGCGGCGCAGGACGGCAATCTGGGCCTGAATGAGGGCGGAATCGCCGGGAGTACTGGTGGGATCGTAGCCGCCGCTCATGTTGACTTCGATATCGCCGAAGCCGCGCTTGGCGAGATGGGCGCGGAGCTTTTCGAGCGTGTCGAGCGCCTTCATGTTGGGCACGAGCCGCATGTCGATTTTGGCGACGGCGCGGCCCGGAAGTATCGTTTTGCCGCCGGGGCCGGTGTAGCCGCCCACCAGACCTTCGATGTTGACCGTGGGGCGGGACTGCCAGAGTTCGAGCGACTCCTGCCAACTCACGTTGTGCACCCAGTGCTGGACTCCCAGCGACTTTTTGGTATCGGCCTCGACCAGACGGCGCCCGGCCGTGGCGATCATTTCCTTCTCCGCGGGTAAGAGCGGGCGCGCGTCGTCGGCGAAACCTTCGATGATGGGGTCGTTCCCGTCGGGCGAAACGAGGCATGCCAGCGCTTCCACGAGATGCCATGCCGGGCTGTCGAGCCGGGCTTTATTACTGGAGTGGATGTCTTTCTTCGGTCCGCGGCCCCAGCGTTCGCCGCTCGAGACAAGCTCGAGCTCGACCACCCCCTTCGCGCCAAGAGTGAGGACGACGCTGCCATCCACATCCTGAGTCGCGTGGGGCATGAAGACGCCACTGCACTTGCCGAGTGCGGCGGCTATATCGGGCCGGTGCACAATCTGCGGGAAATGCGGAGAGGCGATTTCCTCTTCGCCCTCCGCCACGAAGACGAAATTCACCGGCATTTTGCGGCCGGCGCCCCGGATGGCATGGAGCGCGGCGAGGAAGCAGGCTTCCGGCCCCTTTTGATTGACGGCGCCGCGGCCGATGATGACTTTTCCCATGCCGGGCTTGTCCACCAGCGCGGCGTCCCAAGGCGGCGACGACCACTCGGAGGGATCTACCTGCTTTACGTCGTACATGAAGTAGAGGCCGATGGTGCGGGGCGCGCCGGCATCAAGAGTGGCGAAAACACCGGGCTGGCCGTCAGTGGGCACCTTGGTGACACCCGTGAATCCGGCATCGCGCAGCATCTGCATCATCAGCTCGCAGCCCTCGTTCATGCCGCGGTTCTCGGCGGCGATGGAGGGCTGGTGAATCCACGTTTGCAGCCGCTTGAGAGCTTCGTCGTGCCGCCTGGTCACTTCCGTGTGGATGGCGCCGAGATCGGCCGAGTCCGCGCGCGCCCATCGGGGCATCGCCAGAGCGGCTGCGGAAGCCGCGGCCCCCTGCAAGAACTCGCGCCGTCCCGTGGCGGTTGGTGCGCCTCCCTGGGCACTCTGCTTCGTATGCTTACGTGGCATAAAGAGCTCCTCGTGCTATCGCAATCGGAACGCTGCTCCCGTGCGGCGTATGTGCCGTGGACTATAGGGCGTCCACCGGAAAAATCAAGGTGGTCGTAGAACTTCCCCGCTCCATGCGAGCCGGCGCTGCGTTGCGATTCGCAGCGACAGGGCGCACACAGGGAAAAGTTGACCCATCCGCTCGACTGCTATATGTTTTTAATTCTCGATCGCCCGACGTACCTGCACGTGTACCCACTGGCAGGTTTCTGGTCTCAATGGAGGATGAATGGCACCGGAGAGTTTGCTCTGGCTGATGAAGGTTGGGGCCGCGGCCCTGCTGGGCGCGGGAGGCTTGGCGCGCGGCCTGCTGGCCGCAATCTCCCCGCGTGTATTGGCTGCGGCGGACGCGCCCGGAGGAGAGGCCAACCTGCAGCTTCCTGACCTTTCCAGCGTGAAATTCCTGGGCGTGGACGGCCACTCGCTGCTGCTCTGGGGCATCGGGTTCTGCGTGCTGGGATTCGTATTCGGAATGGTGATTTACGCGCGGCTGAAGAATATGCCGGTGCATCGCTCGATGCGCGAGATATCGGAACTGATCTACGAGACCTGCAAAACCTACCTGATCACGCAGGGCAAATTCCTGCTGTTGCTGTGGGCGTTCATCGCCGCGGTGATCGTTCTCTACTTCGGAGTGCTGGAGAAATATGAGCCGACGCGCGTGCTCATCATTCTGGTGTTCAGCGTGGTGGGAATCGCGGGCAGCTACGGCGTGGCCTGGTTCGGAATCCGCGTGAACACGTTTGCCAACTCACGCACCGCGTTTGCCGGTCTGCGGGGAAAGCCCTATCCCATCTATCACACGCCGCTCGAAGCGG
>JASHSV010000063.1 GCA_030038535.1 Candidatus Acidiferrales bacterium | reverse complement strand
GGATCAGCCAAATGTGCGCCAGGAAATATTCAGTCGGCATAGACGATCTTCTTTCTCCGCTCGTCTGCTCCGCGCTCGCTCATCTGTCTCCGCTCGTCTGCTGCGCGGTCCATCCTTCGACGTTCGTCTGCTCCGCGCTCACTTCTTCTGCGCGCGTCTGCTGCGCGCTCGCTCGCGTCGCTACCATTTCAAGATATCCATTTCGTCGGCCAGCACCGTTTCGCGATTGCGGAAGAAGGCGATGATGATGCCCAGGCCCACGGCGGCTTCCGCGGCCGCGTCCGTGATGATGAAAATAGCGAAGGCCTGACCCTCGACCGAGCCCACCAGCCGCGAAAAGGCCACCAGGTTGATATTCACCGCGTTCAGGATCAGCTCGATGGACATCAGGATGATGATCACGTTGCGGCGCGTCAGCACGCCGATCACGCCCGTGGTGAACAGCAGCAGGCTGACGACGACGTAATGGCTGGTCGGTATCATTTAGATTCGCTTCTTGCCCATCACTACCGCCCCCACCAGCGCCACGAGCAGCAGGATGGAAGCGATCTCGAACGGGATCACGTAGTTCTGAAATAGCAGCGTTCCAATCTGCTCCGTATTGCCTTGCACGGACGCTGCCGGCACATGCGGCGCCGGAAGAAGCTGCATTCCGGTGCTGCTCGAACGCGCCAGTGCCAGTGCCGCGAGCAGCTCCGCCAGCAGCGCGAACGACAGCAGCCCGGCCACCCAGGTCTGCCGGTTGAACTGCACCTGGTGCAGCGCCACGTCCAGATTCACCAGCATGATCACAAACACGAACAGCACCATGATTCCGCCCACGTAAAGGATGATCTGCACCACGAACAGGAATTCCGCATTGAGCGTCAGATAGAGCCCCGCAGTGGCCAATAGCGATGTAATCAAAAAGACCGCGCTGTGCACGGCATTCCGCATGGTCACCACCAGCACGCCGCCCAGCACCGCCAGCCCCGCAAAGAAATAAAATAGGATCAGATTCGTCATCTCGTCCCTATTCCGCCCAACTCAGGCCGCACTTTTCAGTGTCGCCTGTTCCCTTCTCTCCCCCGCCCGCACCAGCCACAACGCCGCCAGCACCGTAACGACAAGAGTCACTCCGATGCTCACCACCGGATTCCATCCCGCCTCCCGGTGCAGCACAATGGCCGTAGCCACCCCCATCACGTTCACAATCGAAAGCGGAATCAAGTAATGCCAGCCAAGCTGCATCAACTGGTCGAATCGGTAACGCGGGAACGTGAACCGCGCCCAAAGGAACACGTACACGTAGGCCATCACTTTCGCGATGAACCAGAACGCCCCGTGGACTCCCGCCTGCCATCCCGCCACCGGATGCGGCAGCGCGGCGGCCAGCGGCACCGTAATCACAAAGCAGATTCCCGTGAAAATCGCCATGATGAATTTCTGGTCCCAGCCTGTCTGCTTCGGAATCCGGTAGACGCAGTAGCCCGTCACGCCCAGCATCACGAGCGGCGGCGCGTAATCGAGAAAATGGAACGCAGGCGTGCCCGCAAATGGCCGCAGCCAGCCGCCCAGAAACAGCGTCGTCGCCACCGACCCCACCACCACCATGTTCGAATACTCGGCGAGGAAATAGAGCGCCCAGCGGAAACCGCTGTATTCCGTCATGTAGCCGGCAACGAGCTCCGACTCCGCCTCGGGCAGATCGAAAGGCGCTCGGTTCGTCTCCGCCACCGACCCAACCAGGTAAATCACAAATCCCACGGGCGCCACGAAGACGAGCCAGAAACCGCTGTGCGCTTGGTATCCCACAATGTCCTTCATCGATAGCGTGCCGGCCAGCAGCAATCCGCTCACCATGGCCATCCCCACCGCCACCTCGTAGCTCACCAGTTGCGCCGAGCTGCGCAGCGCGCCCATCAACGAGTAGTGGCTGTTCGACGCCCACCCGCCGAGCACGATTCCGAAAATTCCCATCGAGCTGACCGCGAAAATGAACAGCAGCCCGATGTTCATATCCGCAATCAAGAATCCCGGACCTACCGGAATCGCGGCAAACGACAGCATCCCCGCAAACACCGACAGCACCGGCGCCAGCCAGAAGATCGCCCGGTCCGCGCTCTCCGGGATGATGTCCTCTTTGATCATCAACTTCACGGCGTCGGCCAGCGGCTGCAGCAGCCCGTGCGGCCCCACCCGCATGGGGCCCAGCCGCGCCTGCATATCGGCCATCACCTTGCGTTCCAGCAGCACCACGTAGCCGGCCAGCAGCGGAAATATCGCAACGATCACCAGCCCGTCCACGATCTGCCAGATGTAGTTGCTCAGTATGAAGTACGCTTCCTGAAGCACCCGCCGAATCCCCCTTCTTCCTGCTCTGCTCTGCTCTGCTCTGCTCTGCTCTGCTCGCCTCGCTCTCGCTACCTACCCGCTTCCCTCATCCTTCGTAGGGGCACGACATGTCCCGCCCCATGTCCGCAACCAACCACGCTCCACCTTCCCTCTATCGGTCCACTTCCCCCAGCACGATATCCAGCGTCCCGATGATCGCCACCACGTCCGCCACTAGGTGTCCCCGCGCCATCGTGTCGAACGCCTGCAAATTAATAAACGACGGGGGCCGCACCCTTACGCGATAGGGCTGCACCGTCCCATCGCTCACCACGTAGTAGCCGATCTCGCCCTTCGGCGCTTCAATCGCGTGATACACCTCGCCCGGCGGCGGCTTCAGCACCTTGCCCACTTTCGCCATGATCGGCCCGGTCGGAATATTCTCGATGGCCTGCAGGCAGATTCGCCTCGACTGCCGCATTTCTTCCATGCGCACCAGGTAGCGGTCGTACGTGTCGCCGTTCTGCCCGGACGGAATATCGAATTGGTACTGGTCGTACGCCGCGTACGGCATGGCCTTGCGGATGTCCCATTTCACTCCGCTGGCGCGCAGCGGAGGCCCGGTCACTCCCAGCGCGATGGCCTGCTCGCCCGTCAGAATGCCGATTCCCTTCGTGCGCCCGACCCAGATGCGGTTGCCGGTCAAAAGCTGCTCGTACTCTTCCACCTTCTTCTCGAAGTCGTCGCAGAACCTCTTCACGTCGTGCTCGAACCCGTCGTAGGTCTCGTATTGTAGCCCGCCGATGCGAAAGGCGTGCGTTGTCAGCCGCGCCCCGCAATATTTCTCGAAGATTTTCAGCACTTCCTCGCGCTCGCGCAGACAGTAGAAGACGGGCGTCAGCGCCCCGATGTCCAGCGCGTGCGTTCCCAGCCAGAGCAGGTGGCTGGCGATGCGCTGCAGCTCGGTGAGAATCGTGCGCACCACCTTCGCGCGCGGCGGCGCCTCCGCGCCCAGCAGCTTCTCCACCGCCTCGCAATATCCCAGCCCGTTCGACACCGCCGCCACGTAATCCATGCGGTCCACGTAGGGCGCGAACTGCTGGTAGCTGCGATGTTCCGCGATTTTCTCCACGCCCCGGTGCAGATAGCCAATGATGCATTCGGAGGCTTCGATGCGCTCGCCGTCCAGTTTCAGCTTTACTCGCAGCACGCCGTGCGTGGACGGGTGCTGCGGCCCCATGTTCAGGACGATCTCGTCCGCCCCGGGGATGGGCATTTCCACGGGCAGCGCGGTTGCGGGGTTTTGCGGCTCGTCCATCAGCTATTGTCCGCTCTCGATTCCCAGGTTTTCGTGCACCCAGGCCTCGTCCTGCTGCAGGATGTCGTGATCCTTCCGCAGCGGATGGCCCTGCCACTCATCGGGCAGCAGGATGCGCTTCAGCCCGGCATGTCCCTCAAAGCGGATCCCGAACATATCGAAACACTCGCGCTCGAGCCATCCCGCCGCCGGCCAAACGGTGATGACGCTCGGCACCATCTCGCCGTCCGCGGCGTGCGTCTTGATTCGCAGCCGTTCGTTCTTCGGAAACGAATAGAGGTTCAGCACAATCTCAAACCGCTTTTCCCGTTTCGGCCAGTCCACCGCGGTCAGGTCCGTGAGCATGTCGAATTTCTCCTGCTCGCGCGCGAACTGGCAGATGGAACGCAGCTTCGCCGCGTCCACCACCAGAATGGCTTGTTTTCGGTCCAGCCAAGCCTCCCGCACCGCCTCGCCGAACTTCGCCTTGAACCGTTTCACTAGTTCATTATCGAGCGGCGTGGGACCCTCTTTCGGTTTCGGCGGGGGCGGAGGCGGCTTCGGCGGTGTTGCTGCAGCGGGGACGGAAGGTTTCGCAGGCGCGCCAGGGGCAGCCGGTACGGCGGGTTTATCCGCGAGGGAGGGCGTCGACGGCGCTGCGTCTGACGGCGCGGCCGGCTTTGTCTCCCCGGACGGTGGCGTGGTTGGCGGTTTTTGGTCTGGAGGTTCTGTTCCCATTCCCGTCAGAAGTGCGCGCGGCGGCTGGCCTGACCGCGCGTAGCGGGCGCCAGCAACCGGAAATTTAACCCGTGATTGTTAACACAGGCCTCTAAACCCGTCAACGCGCTTCGCGCTTCCATACACTCGCCCGATGCGAATTTTCCATTGGCCCCCGGAAGGATGTTGTGTGGCGACGTGGGCAGCTTCAGAGCCACTCGAGCGCGCCTTTGCGGTAGAGCCAGACGTACCCAACGATGAGAATGCCCAGAAACACGAACATGCTGATCAGCCCGTAGATTCCCAGCAGGCGGTAATCCACGGCCCACGGAAATAGGAATACCGTTTCCACGTCAAAGATTACGAACAGAATAGCCACAATGTAAAAGCGCACGGAGTAGCGCCCGCGCGCGTCGCCCTCCGGCGCGATCCCGCACTCATAGGGCTTTAATTTTGCGCCGATTGCGCCCGATGATGGCCGGATGAGAGCAAAAATCAGCAAAGTGACGGCCGGGAACGCCGCGGCCAGCGCTGCGAAGATCAGCACGGGAATGTATTGTGGTGGCATGCTCGATCGCTGCGCATGCTATCACACCGTCTCCAGCAGTGTCACTCTCGGCCACGCCGCGGCGGAACTCTCCGCACCGCCGCCTTTCTGCCATTAACCGTTTCGCATGTCCCGTTCCGCAGGGGCTACTGACGCGTCACCCGATGCTATCCTGCTTTCTTACTCGTGGGGGAGGGTGTGGTCGAACAGAGCAAATCGAGCGAACAAGAACCAAGGCGCCGCCGGAGCACGCGCATCGTCCATGCCGTGCCTCTGATCGTCTCCGGCGAAGACGCCCTTGGCCAGCCCTTCAAAGAGCGCACCGCTACTCTAATCGTGAGCTGTCACGGCTGCCGATACCAATCCAAGCACTACGTCCCGCGCAATGGAACCGTCGAGCTCGAAGTCCAGCATCCCGATCCGGACCATCCGGCGCGCCGCGTCCGCGCCCGCGTCTCCTGGATTCAGCGGCCGCGCACCGTTCGCGAGCTGTTCCAGGTGGGCGTTGAAATCGCCGTCCCCGGTAACGTGTGGGGCGTGGCGTTTCCGCCCGATGACTGGTTTCCGTGGCCCGACGAAGCCGCGCCAGCCGCCGCGGCCGGCGCGACTGTCCCCGCAGCCGTACGCCCCATCGCTCCTCCGGCCGTGGACGATACCCTCCCTCTGGAAGCCGCGCCGCCGCCATCGGTCTCGGAAAAAGTTCGCACCATGCCTCGTCCCGAGCCGCCCACTCCCGCCTCGGCCGAATCCGCCGATCCGGCCACGCGACAGGTGCAGCGCCTCATCGCAGACGCGCGCCGCCAGATTCAGGACGACGTGAAGAAGATTGTCGCCGCCGTGGTCACCACGGAAAGCAGCCAGATCACCGCGGCGATGACGAATCAGATGCGCGGCGCCGCCACCGAAGCCGTCAAACAGGCGCTGATGAGTCACGGCCAGGTGCATGCCGACCGGCTGGACGTGGCCCTTCGCGAAGCCCTCGCTCGCCTGGAAATCGTGCGCTACGAATCGGCCCGCGCCATGAAGGAACAGACCGAAATCGACTCGAAAACCGTTGCGGAAGTCACCACGAACGCACAACAATCCACCGAGGCCGCCGTGGCCCAGGCCCTGGCGCGCCTGGAATCCGCCCGAGAAGAAACCGCCCGCGCCCTTTCCATGCAAAGCCGAGCCGAAGGCCAGCGCATCATGGCCCAGGCCGCCACGCGCATGGAAGATTTGCTTCGACAGTCGCTTAGCCGCATCGAGGATGCCGGACAGGCCAGCAACGAGCGTCTCACAGGCGCCGCGCGCGCCGAGATGGAGCAGTCCGTATCTGGCGCGCTCGAAGGCCTGCGCGCCGACATCGCCGGCACCTCCGCTGAACTGCGCCGGCTGGCCGCCGAAGAACTGGAAACCGCCCGCAAGCGCCTCGAGGAGATCCGCGGACAAATCGCTGCGACGGCCGAGTCCACCGCGGAACAGGTTCGCACGCTCACCCAAACCGCCGGCGAAACAATCGCCACGACCGCCAAGACCACGTCCGACCAGGCGCTCGCGGCTCTCGACGCCCGCGTCGAGGCCACTCGCGGCCTGCTCGGCGACCTCGCACGTGAGGCTGGCGAGCTCGATGCCGCCATCAGCCAAAAACTCGGCGCTGGACGCGGCGAATGGCAGGAGCACGTGGACCGCGAGCTGGCCGCCGCACGCGTGCGCTGGGAAGAATTGGTGGCGCAATCGCTCGCGGGCTCCACGGAATCACTGCGCACGCGGCTGGCCGAGGCGGCTGCCGCCGCGATCGCTCCTGCTATCGAGAATTTGAAACAGCAGGTCCAGGGTGAGTCCGCAGCCGCTCAAGAAGCCCTCGAATCTGTCCAGGCGGAAGCGGGTCATGCCGTCACTCGCATGCGCGAGTCGGCCGCGGAAACCAGCAGCCAATCGCAGCTCGCCAAGGTGGAGGCGCAACGCCTGTTCGGCGAACTGGAAACCGCGCTCGAAGCCCGCGTGGCCGCCGCGCGTGCCGGCGTGGATTCCCTGCGCGCAACGCTGGACGCCAGTGCCTCTGATGCGCGCACGAATCTCGAAGCCGCCCGCCGAACGCTCGATTTCCACGCGGCCGATGCCCGCGCCGGAATCGATGCGGCGCGCGCGTCGCTGGAGGGGAGAGCCGCCGAGTTGTCTTCCGGGCTGGATGCCGCCGGCCATTTGCTCTTGGCGCGCTCGGACGAGCTGCACAAAGGTCTCGACCTCGCTCGCGGTGCAATTGAATCGCGCACCGCCGAGCTCCGCGCTGGCCTCGATGGCTTGAGCGCCGCTTTAGAAGGTGATGGCCGGCGTCTCGAATCCCTTCTCTCCACCGTTCGGGAGGCGCAGGAGCGAGTTCAAGCCACAATGGGGGAGATGGACACGCTCCGCGGCACAGCAACGGAACGCATCCGCCGCGAGCTGGACGAAGGTCTGCGCGCCCGCTCAGCCGAATTGGACGAGCATGCCCAGATCGTCTGGCGCGGACTCGAAGCAAAGATCACGCCCGCACTCGAAGCCGCCAGCCGCGACTCGCTCGAGAATTTCCGGCGCGCGCTCGAAAGCGAACTCCGGCAGAAGCTCGATCCCGAACTCGATCGCGTGAAGGAAACAACCGAGCGGCTCGCATCCAGCGAACAGCACGCCGAGCAGGTGCTGGTCGGCTTCCGCGAGCGGTTGCAGCTGGCCACTGAGGCTGCCGTCCGTGATACCGTTACCCTCCTCGAGGAGCGCGCCGCGGGCATCGGCCGCGAGTTCAATGAGTCAGGCCGCGCCGCGACCGCGCGCATGCTGGCGGAGATCGAAGAGAAAGCCGACGACGCCACGCACAAGACCTTCGAGGCCTTCTACAAGGCCTCTGAGTGGTATCAAAAGAAGACGAACACCGCGTTGCAGTCGGCCATGGACCGCTCGCTGGAACAGTCGCTCGCCGCGCTCCGGGAAAAAGCCGGCGAGATGTCCAGCCTGTTCGCCAGCGAGCTCGAGCATTTCAGCCGCAGCTACGCCGAGCACACGCGCGCGCTGCTGGAAGAAGCCGCGGCAAAGGTGAAGGAAACCGCAAGCGGCGAAATCGACGTGGCCACGGAGGCGGCGCGAAAGCATGTCGTTGAAGAAACCCGCCGTCTCGCCGAGCAGCAGGTGGATCGCGCCCGCCGCGCCACCGAATTCATTGCGGGCGAGGTGATCGCCCGTGTTTCCTCCCAGTCCCGCGACGCGGAGGCCGCCGCGGGCGATGCCGCCTCCCGCGCCGTCGAGCAGGTGGAAGACCGCGCCGGGCACACGCGCGACGAGATGGAAGCCCTGCTCACGAAATCAGCCGCCGCATTTGCCGAGCGCCTCGCGCACGAGCTAGCCGAGAGCCTGGGCCGCGCACAGGTTGAGCTCGACCGCTCGCTCGAACCAGTCCTCGAGCGCTGGCGCGGCGAGCGCGCCAAATTGCACGACGATTGGAAGTCAAGCCTTGGCGAGCTCGGCGATAAGGCCTTGGACGAGCACCGCGAACACCTCGGAAACGTTGCAAATTCCCTCATGGTGACCACGGTCGCTTCCCTTTCCGAACATTCCCAAACGATTCTGGATCAGCTCGCGCGGGATTCGGAGCAGCGCCTCCGCCAGAACTGCGCCCAGGTGTTTGCTGGCCTCGGCGAGCTCCTTCAGCAGCGTCTTGCTGATCTCTCGAAAGGCATTGCCTCTCCGTCCGCCGGAGCGCCTCCCGAAAAAACGTAATCTGCGGTTCCCGGGGACACGACGATGCGGCCTCAAAACTCTCCGGGGTTATGGGAGTCAGTTCCGTCTTGGTTCGGATCCCGCGGGCCGAACAGCGTCGTTTGTAGCTAAAGCGCCTGCGTGCCCGACTGCAGTCGAAGAACCACGGGCTCGAGGTCGGAAATCAGCTTTTCTGCGTTCTTGTAGCGTTCGTTCCGGTCCTTCTTCAACGCGCGGCGCACAATCTCGTCCACTTCCGGCGGAAGGTCCGGACGCAGCTCGCGCAGGGGCTTCGGCTCCTGGCTCATGATGGAAAACATCCAGTCGGTCATCTTCTCCCCGTGAAACGGACGGGTGTATGCAAGAATTTCATACAGCGTGCAGCCCAGCGCCCAGATGTCCGCCTTTCCGTCCACGTGGTTGCCGCACATAATCTCCGGCGCCAGGTAGTCGATCGTGCCAACCAGGTTCCCATAAGGACGCGACGTGGCCTGCGGCAGCCGCGCCAGAGCGAAGTTAGTGAGCTTTGCCGTGCCGCTCGCGGTGACGAAGATGGTGCCCGGACGGACGTCGCGGTGGAGAATTCCGTTCTGATGAGCGAAGGCCAGCCCGCGCGAGACTTGCAGAATGTAATTGAGCAGCGTGGTGGACGTTTGCATGCTTTGCGCCCCCCTGCTCTTCTCCTGCTCCACAACCTGCTCGAGCGTTGAGCCCTCGAGCAGCTCGCTCGTGATGAAGGGACTGCCGCGATCCACGCCCAGATCGAAGATGGCGACGATATTGGGATGCTGCAATGCGCCGGCAGCACGCGCCTCGCGATAGAAGCGCGCCAACAGCATGGGACTATCGGGGGATTCTTCGCTGGGCACCGTCAGCACAACCGTGCGACCGGTGGCCGGGTCGTTGGCGCGATAGTCCACCGTCATGGGCCCGCGGCCCAATTCGCCCAAGATTTCGAATCTGCCGACCTTCTTCGGAATGACCTGTAACCCCTGGAGCTTCGCACCTCAAAATATCCGCGCGAGGTGCTCCGGCTTCGCGCGGAAACCCAACCTGCCCCTGATGAGCATACACCCAACGCCACGGCGCCGCAGAGCGGCCACTTTGCCGGGCCACTCCGCACGCTGGGGGTGCGGGGATAGACTAGATGGGGGGGGACGATCATGGACAAGCCTCGACATCCACAAGTGACTCAGCCCTGGAAAACCCGGCAAATTCAGAAAAAGAAGTGGAGCGCGCAGCCCGGCGGCCAACGCCGCCAGGAATCTCCGCGATCGAGGAAATCGAAACCACAAAAATGAGGAGAGGGCTTCGCGCTGGTCGACTCGAAGGCTGATTCGGGGTTACCATCCGCTGGAGACCTCAGGGAGCAATCCCTATGAAGCAAAATCGACGGAATTTTCTAAAAGGAACGAGTGTCGCGTGCGCCGTGGCGGCCACAACCGCGTGGAGCACCGCAGGTGGGGAATCATCCGGGCCCGATCAGCCGCGCCCGCAGGGTTTGGCGAAAGGACTTACCCTGCTCACCATCCGCCGCACGGGTGAGTATCGGCTCGGCGTCAAGACGGCGGCGGGGATCCTGGACGTCAGCGAGGCTGCCAAGATTCTTCATATGCGCGCTCCGGCCACCATGGACGATCTGCTGCAAAACCAGGACGGCCCCAGCCTCAACGCTCTCGTCGAAAGAGCGGCCAGATCGCTGGAGCTGTCCAGAGCGTTTCTCAACGAAAAGGAAATCGAATACGGGCCCGTGGTCACCCGCCCGGAAAAGATTGTCTGCGTGGGGTTGAACTACCGCCGCCACGCTGCGGAAATCGGCGCGCCCGTCCCCAAGCAGCCCGTGCTGTTCAACAAATTCAACACCGCGCTGAACCATCATAACGGCGCAATTAAGCTGCCGGTGGAGGCGGCGCAGAAATTCGATTACGAAGTCGAGCTGGTGATGGTCATCGGAAAGGAAGCGCACAACGTGAGCGAGGCGGAAGCGCTTTCCTATGTCGCGGGCTACTCCACGGGAAACGATTTCACGGCGCGCGACCTGCAGTTCGATACGGGCGGCCAGTGGATGGTCGGCAAGACGCCGGACCAGTTCGCCCCGCTCGGCCCCTATCTGGTGACCGCGGATCAGATCGATCCCGACCGCCTGAGTCTCGAATGCCGCGTAAACGGCGAAACACGGCAATCCTCCAACACCTCCGACATGATTTTCAGTTGCCCCCAGATCATTCATTACATCTCCCGGGTGATTACGCTCAGGCCGGGCGACATTATTTTCACCGGCACTCCCCAGGGCGTGATCCAGGGCATGCCCAAGGAGAAGCAGGTCTGGCTCAAGGCTGGAGACAAAATCGCCTGCAGCCTGGAAAAGCTGGGTGAACTAAAGTTTGAGCTCGTCTAATGCTGGCCGACCTCGCTTCAGGCACCAGTCGCAAAGAGCCTCGCTAATCGTCCAATGGCGAACCACGCATATCTCAAAGTCTGGTGCCGTGACGTAACTTCTAAGACGCTCCTGCCCCTGCTGCGCGGATTCCTGGACACGGTGCCCTTCTCGCCTACCCGGCCGGGCTTCACTCAGTTGGTGATTCGTGCAATCGATACTTCCGAAGCTCCCGCTCTTGAGCGCGACTTCCGCTTTTCTCCTGCGACCTCCGCGGAAATCGCGGAAATTCTCGGAGACTCCTTCGAAATGGACTCCGCGGTAGAACTCGAGGCCTGGTGGGATTTGTGGGTCTTCGACTCCGCCACCGGCGAAGGGGCCGAACGGCCCCAGCGGCTGGAACTGGTCTGCTACGCTCCCGAATTCGAAGACGGACTCTGGCGCGACTCCGGTCACCTGAGCGCCGATCTGGGCTTCGAGCATTTGTTCACCGGGCATGCCGGACTGCTGGGCAGGGACGGCTCGTCGCCTGCAGCTCCGCAGCATCCCGCCGAAGAGGAATTTCTTCGTCGGATGGCGCAGCCAGAAATGCTCCGCGAGTACGGCGAGCGCACGCGTGAAAATATCCGGCGTTTGCAGGCTTGGTTAAAGCGTATCGCGCTGGCGCTGCCTCTCGAACGGTTTGCGCTCAGTTCCGAAGGAGAAGCGGACTTTGAGGCTCGTCTCGATGCCATCGAAGCGGGGAAATGATCCGGCCCCGGCCGCTCTCGTAGTGCTGGCCGTGTCGCTCGCCGCGTTCTCTATAGCGTGCCCCGATTCAGGATCGAGTTCGCAGCAATCCCAGCAGGCGCCAGCCGCCGCTCTGCCCGATGACGTGAAGAGCGCGGCGATGGCTCCATTCGGCCCCGAAGGAGAAGCACTCGCCTTTGGCGATTTCCCCGGTGCCGGGGGGCGCCAGGTGCTCGTCGTTCACCGTCTCTCTTCGGCGTCCCAGCCGGCGGGAACTCCGGCATCCCCGGCGCAGAAACCGGAAACCGCTTTGGATGTGATCCGCGTCTCAGTGTTGGCGCGGGAAGGCGACGCTTGGAAGGAAGCTTTTCGCGCCGACGGGCATCTGAAGAATATGCGCGGATATCTGGACGGAAGCTCTATGACGATCCCGGCATGGCGCATGAGTTATGAAAAGACGGCCGACAATGGCTTCCGCTTCGAATTCACTGCTTTGAACCTGCCGCCGGGATCGAAACCTGTGGACGTTCGCGTGGCCTGGAATTCCAAGCTAAAGGAGTATGATGCTCTGGACCCCACGGGAACTCTTTTCTTGCGTCCCCAGTCCGCACCCGGCGGGCCCATGAAGGTGGAGAAATGAGCGCGGCAGCAGCGCCGGTGGCGGCAGCAGTTCCCGCCGCAGTGCAAAAGGCAACCCCACTCAAAAATCTTGGTGCCCTCCTCCCTTATGTGAAGCGCTATCGGGCGGGAACCGCGCTCGGGATCGCGACGCTATTGGCGGGCGGCCTGGTGGGCGCCATGCTGCCGCTGGTCATGGGCACGATCATCGACTCGATTTCCGGGGAGCATTCGCTCATCGAACGAATGAGCGCGCTGCCCGGCCCGCTGGAGCGGTTTCTTCTCTCCTTCTACCGTCCGCTGAGCGGCGAAACGCTGGTTTTCTTCAGCCTCACTCTGCTGGGAATCGTGCTGGTGAAAGGGATTTTCTCGTTTCTCACCCGCAACATATTGATCGGCGTGTCCCGCGACATCGAATACGACCTGCGCAATGACCTGCTCGACCATTTGCTGCGCATGGAGCCCGCCTTTTTCGTGCGCAACCGCACTGGGGAGCTGATGAGCCGGTGCACCAACGACCTGAACGCCGTGCGCATGGTCCTCGGTCCGGGAATCATGTACAGCCTCAACACCATCGTCATCATGGTGATGGCCATCAGCATCATGGTGCGGATTTCGCCGCAGCTCACGCTTTACGTGTTTCTGCCCGTTCCGGCGGTCGCGCTGGCGGTGCGGTACTTCGGTAAGGTTATCCACGACCGCTATGAAAAAATCCAGGCCCTTCTGGCCGCGCTCTCTGCCCGCGTCCAGGAAAACCTCACCGGCATCCGCGTGGTGCGCGCCTTCGCCCGGCAGGAATTCGAGATCGAGCGATTCACGAAAAAGAACGCCGAGTTTCGCGACCGCAATTGGAAGCTGATCAAGGTGATGGCGGTCTACTGGTCGATGTCCGACCTGATGTGCTTCACGCAGTTCGCAGCGATCGTGTTCATCGGCGCCTGGCGCGCATCGCAGGGGTGGATGACGATCGGCACGATGATCGCGTTCGTCTCGTACGCCCAGATGTTCATCTGGCCAATCCGCGAAGTTGGCCGGGTGCTGACCGAAATGGGAAAATCTCTGGTTTCCATCGGGCGGATCAAGGAAGTACTGGATGTTCCCGAGGAAACCGCGCCGGAGTTTCGGGTCGTCGGCCCCGAGCGCGTTCGGGGCGGCATCGAAT
>JASHSV010000062.1 GCA_030038535.1 Candidatus Acidiferrales bacterium | reverse complement strand
GTGGCGCTCGGCGGAATCACGACTATTTTCTGGGACCGGCTACACGTGTCGCGCGAACAGGCGACGGGCGTGGCGCTGGTGATCGTTTCGATGCTGGCGAATGCCGCGTATCTGCTGCTGCTCAAGCGCAAGGCTCACCACGAGCCCTCGATGGCCACGACCGGCGTGTTCCTGGCGGCGACGAGCGCGGGCCTGTGGTGCTTCGCGCTGGCGCTGGGACGGCAGGGGATTCCCTGGCCGCTGCCGGTGAGGGCCACGGTGGGGCTCGTCTATCTGGGCGTGGCCGGAACGGTGCTGACGTTTGCGTGCTACCTCTATTTGATACGGCATGTGGGAGTGGCTACGTCGAGCACGCTCATCATTGCGGAGTCGGTGCTGGCGCTGGGAGTGGACCGAATGTGGGACCGTCAAGGAAAGCTGGCGGCGCTGAGTTACGTGGGTGCGGCGATCGCGCTGGCGGGGTCGGCCGTGAGCATAGCGCTGAAGCCGGAGGAGACCCCGCCGAGTTGAGTCAGGCAAGAGGCAGGCCCCCTGAAATCTCCGACCGCATCGAAGGTAATCACGTCACGCCGTGAACCCCTGAGGCATCGGAATGAGCGTAAACTCCAAAAAGGCTGAGGGAACCATGAAACGAGCACGGGGATGGATTGCGGGAATCGCGATCGCTGCAGCGCTGGGCGGCGCTGCCTGGGCGGGCGGTCCCGCCACAGCGGGCAGGCAGCAGGCGGAAAAGCCGGCAAGGTCCAACACTGCCGGCGCCGCGGCCCAGAAATCAGCGATCAACTGGGTGGGCTGGTCGGAGGGCGTCTTCGAGCAGGCGCGGAAAGAAAACAGGTTTGTGCTGCTCGACCTGGAAGCGGTGTGGTGCCACTGGTGCCATGTGATGGACGAAACCACCTACCGCGATCCGGAGGTAATTCGCCTTCTGCACGAGCGCTACATCGCGGTGCGCGTGGACCAGGATTCGCGGCCCGACCTTTCGAACCGCTACGAGGATTACGGATGGCCGGCGACGATTGTGTTAGACGGGCAGGGGAAAGAAATCGTCAAGCGGCAGGGATATCTGCCGCCGGGCGACATGTCGTCGATGCTGCAGGCGATTATTGACGATCCCACGCCGGGACCCTCCGTGGTGCCGGAGGAGCCGGTGGAATATTCGAGCGCGGCGATCACGCCGCCCCTGCGCGACGAACTCGAGAAGGACTACCTGGCGGGATACGACGCGAAAGAGGGCGGCTGGGGGTTCGGGCACAAATACCTGGATTGGGACTCGGTGGAACTGGCCATGGTGCGCGCCAAGCGCGGCGACGCACGCGCCGAGCGCATGGTGCGTCAGACGCTGGCGGGTGAGGAGCACCTGATCGATCCCGTGTGGGGCGGCGTCTATCAATATTCGACGGACGGCGTGTGGTCGAATCCGCACTTCGAGAAAATCATGTCCATGCAGTCGGAAAACCTGCGGATTTTCTCGATGGGCTATGCGCAATTCCAGGACGCGGCCTCGCTCAAGGCGGCAAAGGACATTCACCGCTTCCTGGCCACGTTCCTGCTGAGCCCGGACGGGGCGTTCTATACGAGCCAGGACGCGGACGTGAAGCCGGGAGAACACAGCGTGGCGTATTTCCGGCTGACGGACGCGGGGCGTCGGAAGCAGGGCGTTCCGCGGGTGGACACGCACGAGTACGCGCGCGAAAACGGCTGGGCGGTGACGGGTCTCGCGGCGTTTTACGCGGCCACGGGAGACGCACCGGCGCTGGCCGAGGCCCGCCGGACGCTCGCGTGGGTGGAGGCGAATCGGGCGCTGCCGGACGCAGGATTCCGGCACGACGCGAAGGACGCGGCCGGGCCGTATCTGGGCGACTCGATCGCCATGGCGCGCGCGTATCTGTCGGTCTATGGCGCGACGAGCGACCGCGCGCTGCTGGCCAGCGCGGAGAAGACGATGCGCTTCATCGAGCACAATTTCCGCGCGCCGGCGGGGAAAGACGCGGCGGGTTATTTGACGTCGAAGGCGCCGACGGACCGGGCGTACGTGGTCCACGCGCAGAGGGACGAAAACGTGGAAGTAGCGCGCACTGCGAACCTGCTTTTCTATTACACGGGAAACGCCGACTATCAAAAAATGGCGCAAGAAGCCATGCGGTACCTGGCCGCGGGGCCGGTCGCGCGCAGGCTGCCGGTGGCGAGCACGCTGCTGGCGGATTACGAGCTGTCACGGCCGCCGCTGCACCTGACCATCGTGGGGCACAAAGACGATCCCGCTGCGCAGGCGCTCTTCCAGGTGGCGCTGCGGTATCCGGTGGCGTACAAAAGGCTGGAATGGTGGGACACGCGCGAAGGTCGGCTGCCGAATCCCGACGTGCAGTATCCGGAAATGCAGAAGGCGGCGGCGTTCATTTGCACCAGCCGGACGTGTTCGCCGCCGATATTCGCGCCTGACGCGCTGGCAGCGAGGGTGGACAAACTGACGGCGATCGCAGGAAGCGGGGAGTGAGGAGCCGCGAGTGGCGAAGGGAAGAGCAGCCGGCGCGAGCGAGCGGACGCAGGAATTCAGTCGGCGACGATGGAGACGGCGCGCGGGGCGGGGCGCGTGAGGACGGTGGCGTCGCGGAGAATGGCGGCGCGAACGATTATGGGGCGCCCGATGGCGGATTCGAGCAAATGCTTGCGTCCGCCGATGATGGCGGCGCTTTGTTCGGTTTCAGGCCAGCCGAGAGCGCGAATCAAGACATATTCGGGGTGAGGGCGGACTTCCAGGCGGCGCACGGTTGAGTCATGCGTGTCGTCGAGAGCGTCGGCCACGCGGAGCAGGCCCGCCAGCGTGCGGACGAAGCTGCGCGCTTCCGGCGTGAGCGCGGCGTAGGCGGTGTGCTTTTCGCGCGGCTCGGCGCCGCAGTGGTAACGCGCGACCACGGCGACGCGTTCGATTTCCTCCCTGGTCCAGCCGAGCGGCGGATCGAGCGCAGCAATCAAGCGGTAAGAGGCTTTGTGGTGGCCTTTCGCCGTTTCTGAGCGGCCCACGTTGTGGAGCAGCGCCGCGGCGTGGAGCAGCACACGGGCCCGCGGCAGGCTCAGCGTGCCGTTGAAGCCCGCTGCAGCCAGGCCGTCGAAAAGTTCGAGGGCGAGGCGAGCGACCTGGCGCGAATGGGCGGTTTCGGGGTCGAGAGCCATAGCCCACAGCGTGAGTTTGGCGATAGCGGCGTCTTCCAGGCGTTCGTCGCGAAGCAGTCCGGAACGCCAGACGGACCAGAGCGAGTTGCGGCCGGCCATGCGCGCGCGATATTCGTCGAGACGCGGGATGCGTTCGTGATCGATTGCGGCGCGCCAGCGGGCCTCGGCGGCGTCGTCGAGAGCCGGGCCCGCCTCGCGGAGCGCTTCGGAGAGAACGTCGAGGTCGTGGACGTCGCCGAGCAGGTCCTGAATATGTTTCAGGTCCGCGGCCCAGGACACGTATTTGCCGGGCAGAAAATTCTCGGCGGTGTAACGGAAGCGTTTGATGCCGATGCGAAGCGCGTGCCAGGAAGCGGGATTGCGGTTGCGCAGTGCGCGGCGATGGAGCGCGCGGGCTTCCTCCCAGCGCTGCAGGGCGAGGTGCTGGGCAACGAGGCCGTCGGGAACCAGGCGGCGGGCGCGGTCGGGGAGAGTCCGGGACCAGAGCATCCACTGCGCGCGGTCAAAAGCGGCGATGGCCTTTGAGACCTGGTCTTTCAGCTCCGGCTCGCGCGCGGTGAAAACTTCGCCCAGAGCCTGGCGCACCGGATCGGTTTCATCGGAGAGGCGATTGAGCCAGTCCTGCAGGACCTGGAGGTCGCGGAGCTCGCCCAAGCGGCGAAAGAGCTTGCGGCTGGCTTTGCGCATTTCGTTCCAGGAGGGATAGGGATCCACTTCCGCGAGGCCGCCGGCCATGGAACGGCAACGGCGAAGGGCGACGCGGAGATCGTGTACGGCGCCGGCGGAAGGGTCGCGCAGGGCGCGACGCGCTTCCCGCGGGACGCGTTGCATCCAGTAACGTAAACCCGCGCGCGATTGCCTCGCGTGCTCGGATGGCTCAGACATGCAGGCCCCTGGCAGAAGAAAGAAGAATCCATTCTACGCTTCGGAAGGGCGCGTTCAAAACCGGCTGTGGAAAACTCGAAAGCAGTGACGAGTGGCGAGCGAGAGGAACGCGCTGGGTGTAGGGGCACGACATGCCTGCCTGCCGCAGGCAGGTCGTGCCCCTACGAGGCGGCGGGTTTGCGGTGGCGGTGCTGCTCCCAAATCTG
>JASHSV010000061.1 GCA_030038535.1 Candidatus Acidiferrales bacterium | reverse complement strand
GTTTTCGCTGCCGAGGACGGATTTTCGCGCCAGGGCTGCGCCGACGTTGGTGCCCAGATTGATGGCGCTGCCCTGACGCTCGAAGCGGGCGAAATACTGGGTGAGCGAGCGCCAATCGATCTGGATGCCGAAGCGGGCGACTCCTTCCTGCGCCTCGGGCAGGGTTTTTTCGTTCTGCGGCGCGACGCTTTCGCCCTCGCCGGTGATTTCCGAGGTGATGCCCTGGCGGATCTTGCTTTCGGCGCGGCCGTCCACGAGTACGGTGAATTCCGATTGGCCGAGCATGTCGATGAATCCGGGAGTGATGTAGAGGCCCGTGGCATCGATGCGGCGGCGGGCAGGGCAACTATCGCCAGCCGGCGGACAGAGCTGGCCGATGGCGGCGATGCGGCCATCGCGCATGCCCACGTCGGCGAGAAACCAGGGATTGCCAGTACCGTCGATCACCCGGCCACCGGAGATCACGATGTCGAACGGTTCCCCGGCCGCAGACGCCGCGGGCGATGCGCCCCCGACGTGCAGCGCGCCGGCCAGCACGGCTGCGGCGAGGACGATAGGCAGCAAGGCGGCCCAGAATGCAACACGGTTAGGACGAGCCATCAGCATCTCCGGGAACTCAAAAATGCGGGAGCTAGGATAACCCGGGAAGGCAGGTGGCTGCGCAAGACGGAATACCCGGACCACAGCAGATTCCTCATCCCGGCGAGATGCCGGGATTCCCTTCACACTACGTTCAGGGCAGACAGAAGGACACGACTGGAGGAGGTTGCTAGGGCAGCGGGATTCCGGGCTGGGCGACGAGTCCAGCCATGCGCAGCATTTCCGTATAGTCGGTTTCCGTGATCGGCGAAATGACCAGCCGGACATTTTTCAGGAACTTGACGCGGCGGAGAGCGGTATTGCCGCGGATGTGCTCGAGCGCGACCTGCTGGGGCAGGCGTTCGACGGCGCGAAGGTCGATGACCACGTTCTTGCTGCTGGGGTCGTGCGGATCGGGATAGGGGTCGCGTGCGACCTCAGCGATGGCGTAGAGCGCCCGTTCGGGAGCGGCGTGGTAGCACAGGACGCGATCGCCGCGACGAGTTTGCTTAAGCATCCGCTGCGTCTCGGGGCGCGCGCGCGGCGTGCGGTACATCTCCTTGCCTTTTACGAAGAGGGTGTCCCAATGGTAGTGGTGCGGGTCGGTGGCAAAGAGCCAGTAGCGGCGATGGCTGACAGGCGGCGTTGTCTTCAAAAAGGGCGCACCCCGGCGGGGGACTATACACAAAACCGCGCGCGGGGGAGAACGGTTTTTGGGGTCGGCGTTAAAAAAATGTGGCTGGCTACTGGAACTCGACGAACAGGTCGTCGCCGTGGACCTCGGTGCGGTAGCAGCCGACACCCACGGCGGGGTTCAAGGCGGCCTTTCCCGTGGTTACGTCGAACTGCCAGCCATGCCACGGGCAGGTGACTTTCTGGCCGTCGAGAACGCCCTGGCCGAGCGGGCCGCCACGGTGAAGGCACGTATTATCAATAGCATAGAAGGTGCCACCGAGATTGGCGATGGCTACGGTATGACCGTCGATCTGGAATTCGCGGATCTGGCCGGGGGCGATTTCGGTGGTCTTGGTGGCGCGAAGCAAGGGCATCTTGTGGTGTCTCCTCAGGGCACAGCCCGCCGCGGCGGACTGCGCTACTTACCGCGGCTGGGGTGTCTGGGCGACCATGACGCCCTGCTTGAAATTGTCCACCATGGCCGGAGTCAACCGCACCTCGGTGGGACGCTTGGCGAGCGACATCTGGTCGATTTTGTCCTGCAACTTGAGCAGACCGTAGAAAAGCGCCTCTGGCCGCGGGGGGCAACCGATGATGTACACGTCCACGGGCACGATTTTATCGACGCCTTGCAAGACGGAATAGACGTTGAACGGCCCGCCCACGCCGGAGCAGGCGCCCATGGAGATGCACCACTTGGGGTCGGGCATCTGCGACCAGATGCGCTGGATGACGGGGCCCATCTTGAGGGTGACGGTACCGGCGACAATCATCAGGTCGGCCTGGCGGGGCGAGGGGCGGAAAACTTCAGCGCCGAAGCGGGCGATATCGAACCGCGAGGTGGTGGAGGCGATCATTTCGATGGCGCAGCAGGCCAGGCCGAAGGTGAGCGGCCAGATAGCGCTCTTGCGCGCCCAGTTGAAGACGTAGTCGACGGAGGATATGAGGAAGTTTTTCTCGAAGCGATTGTCGATGATTCCCATACGCGAATATTGTACCCCGGAAAAACGCCGAGTATAGCCAGCGCTCCCTAACGAGTCAAATCACCAGCCAAAACGTCCGAGGCCGCGAGCGCTGTCAAACCCCTGTAGCGGAGCGGACATCCAGGCGGCGCAGGCCAGCAGTGCGGGCGGCGTCGAGAGCCTGCTTGAATTCGTTGCCGGAAATGCGGCGGTTGATCTCCACATACTCGGTTCGAGAGACTTTTCCAGCAGGGCGATACTGCGCCATCACATTCACGTAGGTATTGGGGCCGAGTTCGCGCGCGACCCAGTCCATGATCTCGCGCGTTCCGGCGATTTCTCCAGGCATCACCAGATGGCGCAGAAGAAGGCCGCGGAGCGCCAATCCATTTTCATCGAGCACGAGGTCGCCCACCTGCTGGTGCATGGCCTTGATTACGCGCCGGGCAGCCTCGGGATAGTTCGGCGCCTTCAGATACCGCCGCGCCATTTCCGCGTCCCAATACTTGAAGTCGGGCATGTAAATGTCCACGACGCCGTCCATCAGTTCGATCGATTCCAGAGAATCGTAGGCTCCCGTGTTGTAGACGAGCGGCAGGCGCAGCCCTCCACGGACGGCCAGCGGCAGCGCCTCCAGAATCTGCGGCACCACATGCTCGGGAGTGACGATATTGATGTTGTGGCAGCCGAGCGCCTGGAGCTGGAGCATCATTTCCGCCAGCTCCGCGGGCCTGGTTTCGCGGCCTTCGCCCTGCCAGCTCACTTCGTAGTTCTGGCAGAAGACGCAGCGCAGGTTGCACCGGGAAAAGAAGATGGTGCCGGAGCCGGACCATCCGCGAAGACAATCCTCTTCGCCCTGGTGAGGGAAGTGGCTGCTGACGCGCGCATAGCGTCCCGTGCGGCACACGGCAAATTCGTCGGCCTGCCGATTGACGTGGCAATCGCGCGGGCAAAGCGTGCAGTCGGCAAGGTCGGAGAGAGCACGCTCCACGCGCCGCGCCAATTCGCCGGATTTGTGGAGGCGAAGATAGGCAGGTTCGAATTCGCTACGCTTGAGCGGCAACGGGCTGTCCTTTCAGCGGATTCACCTTCCTACGCTAGTGGGATGCGCCGGCGGAGTCAATACGCCGCCACCAGCGGGTGCGCGCAGTATACTTTTTGCGAGAGGAGTGCGAGCAAATGGACAGCAAAAAGATCGCACGGAATCGCAGGCTCCCATTTGGCATGAGTCCTTGTGCGCGATTGGCCCGGCATACCGCGCGCGGCCTGACGGCTGCCACATTTCTTGCCATATCCTTTGCGAGCTTCCCACCGTCATTTCTACATGCGGGGCAAACCGCGGCGCTGAATTCCGAGATCCCCAAAGGTTGGCGGTCCGCCTCTGATCGGAGGCCTCCTATGTCACTTCAGTTGACCACGAGCGCTTTTACGGATGGCGATACGATTCCGAAGAAATGCACGTGCGACGGGGCGGACGTTTCTCCGGAGCTATCCTGGAGTGACGCGCCGGGAGGAACGCAGAGCTTCGCATTGATTGTCGATGATCCCGACGCGCCCGGACGGGTCTGGGTTCATTGGGTGCTCTACAACATTCCCGCCGGCGCGCAGAAATTGACGGAGGGCGTGGGAAAGGAGCCCGAATTATCAGACGGCTCGCGGCAGGGCCGGAATGATTTCGGCAAGATCGGATACAACGGTCCTTGCCCGCCGAGAGGGCCCGCGCACCGCTACTTCTTCAAGCTGTATGCACTGGATGCGAAGCTGAGCCTGAAGGCGGGCGCGACAAAATCCGACCTGGAACGCGCGATGAACAATCACGTCCTGGCGCAGGCGGAACTCGTCGGCAAATTCGGCCATTAAGGGCGGCAGGCTCGCTTGTCCCCGCAGGCCTCCTTTACACGGGCACAACGTGTGGCGCCCCTACAATCCAGGCTTTGTGCCGTGGACCAGTAGGGCGCCGATAGCGCGGAAGGCGGCGAGCTGCGCGGCGTCGCGAAACCAACGGCCGGTGTATTCGGTGGGCCCAGCGGTGGGATCCGGGATGCACGCATGCTCGACCGAAGTGAAACCGGCGCCGCGAAACAGGCCGGCCCATTCGTCGGCGGAGAGGAGATGTGTAGGAATGGTGAGCAGTGCGCCCCACTGATGGCAGTGAGGATTGTCGCGGTAATAGTTGATCAGAATCCAAGCGCTTCCGCCCGGACGCAGAACGCGGAAGACTTCGCGCAGTCCCGCGGCGGGATCGGGCCAGTAGTAGGCAGACTCGACGGAAATCACTCTTGTGAAGAAATCGTTTTCCCATGGAATTTCGTCCACCGAGCCGGGGACGACCATCACGTGGGGCAGATCGGCGCAATTGCTCCGAGCGTGACGCACCATCTCGTCGGAAACATCCATGCCGACGACCCGGCCTTCGGTGACGGGCACGGCGAGGAGGCGAAGAAGCCATCCGGCGCCACAGCCGACGTCGAGCACGCTTTCCGCGGGCGAGAGCTGCATGCGGTCCAGTACGGGAAGCGTGATGGGCAGGTGGTCCCGCTCCATCCCTTCGCCGCGGCCGGATTCGGCCCAGCGGTTGAATTCTTCGCGGAGATGCTGGTTCTCGGTGGTCTGGGCCATGGGAAACGGCGGACCGGCGCGCGGTGCCTCCGGCCCGCTCCCTTTTCGATTCTAATCCAGCCGCGCGGCTAGAACTTGTTTTCGTCGGCGGAGGGGCCGTAGGTGGACGGCACGGGAACCTCGTTGAGGCGCAGATAGACGCCGAGCTGAGCGCGATGATGAATCACGTGGCTCAGCACGAACGTGCGCACCACAGCCGCGCGCGGCAAACTGAACATCGTCTGCCCATTGGCCTTGAGCGTCCACGGCTTCATCCAGGCGGCGTCGTCCGTGGCCGTGGCCAGAGCGGCGCGACCCGTCGCCACGCTCTTGTCGAACATGGCCAGCAGCTCCTGACGGTTCTGGCCCTTGGGCATGGGCATCGATTTACCGCCGGGGGCGACATCCAACTCGTCCTGCGCGAAGGTGAATTCCAGCCACCCGGGCATATGGGTGAGATGGGAGGCCAGATCGCCGAGCTTCATGGATTTGGGATGGGGCGCCCAGTCGAACTTATTTTCGGGGACGCGTTCGAGGAATTTGCGGGTAATGGCCATTTCGTGGTCGTATTCGGGAAGAACGGACTGATTGATGGGCATCGCGGGTCTCCTTTGGGGCAGAGGCCGGATATCTTCGCTTTTCGTTCGCCAGTTGTCAATGGCTGCGCGCCGAGCCACGCGCCTGGGCTTAGATTCGCTGCATGGGAATTGGTTTCCGGCGACGGCTGCTCTTACTTTTCGACTTTGGCGAGGAGTTCGACGAATTTCCGCTCGCGCTGGGCCTGGGTGAGGCCGTCGTTGGCATCGGCCACCTGGGTGAGGTTCATGGAGCAGAATTTGGGGCCGCACATGGAGCAGAACTTGGCTTCTTTATAGAAATCGTCGGGCAGCGTTTCGTCGTGCATGGCGCGAGCGGTTTCGGGATCGAGCGAGAGCGCGAACTGCTTTTCCCAATCGAACAGGAAACGGGCATAGCTGAGCGCGTCGTCGCGGTCGCGCGCGCCGGGGCGATGGCGAGCGACGTCGGCGGCGTGCGCGGCAATCTTGTAGGCGATGACGCCCTGCTTGACGTCTTCCGCGTTAGGGAGGCCGAGGTGCTCCTTCGGGGTGACGTAGCAGAGCATGGAAGCACCGTACCAGCCGATCATGGCCGCGCCGATGGCGCTGGTGATGTGGTCGTAGCCGGGAGCGATGTCGGTGACCAGGGGGCCGAGGGTGTAGAAGGGCGCTTCGTGGCACAGCTCGATTTCCTTTTTCACCTGGAGCTCGATCTGGTCCATGGGAATGTGGCCGGGCCCTTCGATCATCACTTGCACATCGTATTCCCAGGCCTTTTTGGTGAGCTCGCCGAGCACTTTCAGCTCCGCGAATTGCGCTTCGTCGCTGGCGTCGGCGATCGAGCCGGGACGCAGGCCGTCGCCGAGCGAAAAGCTGACGTCGTGCTTGCGGAAAATCTTGCAGATAGCGTCAAAATTCTCGTAGAGGAAGTTCTGCTTCTGGTGATGGCTCATCCACACGGCCAGGAGCGAACCGCCGCGGCTGACGATTCCGGTGATGCGGTTACGCACCATGGGCAGGAATTCGCGAAGCACGCCGGCGTGGATGGTCATGTAGTCCACGCCCTGCTCGGCTTGTTCCTCGATCACTTCGAGCATGAGGCTGATGGTCAGGTCTTCGGTGCGCTTGACGCGGGAGAGCGCTTCGTAGATGGGCACGGTGCCGACGGGAACGGGCGAGGCTTCAATGATGGCGCGGCGAATGTTCGGGATATCGCCGCCGGTGGAGAGGTCCATCACGGTGTCGGAGCCGAGCTTGACGGCGTTGGCCAGTTTCTGGAGCTCGTCGTCCACTTTCGAAGTGACCGCGGAATTGCCGATATTGGCGTTGATTTTGCATTTGAAGGCGATACCGATGCCCATGGGCTCGAGGCTTTTGTGATGGATGTTTGCGGGGATGATGGCGCGGCCGCGCGCCACCTCGCTGCGAACGAACTCGGGCGAGAGTTTCTCGCGCCGCGCGACGTAATCCATTTCGCCGGTGATGGTGCCCTGGCGGGCGTAGTGCATCTGGCTGACGTTCCGGCCGCCGTTTGCGGCGGCAGACGCCGCCAAACGATGTTCAATCCAGCTATCACGGAGTGCCATGAGTTCCCCCCGAAAGCGGTGACGAAGAATTGCAGAGTTCCGATTGCATTATGGCACCCGTGGAAGGGCCTAGCAACCGCAGCGGGAGAGCCCGGGCTCGCGAGCCGGGAGTAGACCCTTAGACGGCCACGTGCCAGCCGCAGCGCTGTAGCGCGCCAGGGAGTGAGGCGTGGAACTGGTCCATTTCCGCTGAGGTGCCGATGGTGATGCGAACACAGCCGGAGCAGGCTGGCTCTGTACCGCGGTCGCGGACGTGGATGCCGTCGTTCGCGAGCTCGGCGGTGAATTCCGAGTGCCATTTGCCGAGATCGGCGAGCAGGAAATTGCCGTAGCTGGGCCAGGTGCGGATGCCGTATTTCGAGAACGCGGCTTCGAGGCGGGCACGTTCGCGTTTGACGGAGGTGACGCAGGAGGCGACGTAGTCCTGGTCGGCGAGCGCCTCCGGGAGGCAGGCGAGCGCGACGCCGTTGAGGTTGAAGGGCGGAGCAAGGCGGCGGATCGCTTCCATGTGCTGGGCGCACCCGAGCAGGCAGCCGATGCGCAGTGCGGCGAGGCCGTAGGCTTTGGAGAAGGTTCGCGCGATGAAGAGGTTCGGAAATCGGTGCAGCTCCCCCAGCATCGTCTCGCCGCAATATTCGAAATACGCCTCGTCCATTAGAACGGCGGCGTCCGGAGCGGCTTCGAGCAGCGCGATGAGCTCTTTTTGCGGAGCGAGCGCACCCGTGGGGTTATTGGGATTGGCGATGGCAATCAGGCGGGTGCGCGGGGAGACGGCGGCGCGGAGGGCGGCCGCGGGATAACGAAAATCGCGGTCGGTGGGAACTTCCACGGTCGCGGCGCCCGTGGCGCGCGCGCAGATGGGATACATGGGAAACGTCGGAACCGGGTAGAGGGCTTCGTCGCCCGCGCCGAGGAATGCTGTGAACGCAAGAAGGATGGCTTCGTCAACGCCGTTGGTGAGCAGGAGTCCGCCGGCTTGCACGCCGAGATGGGCCGCCACCGAAGCCTCGGCCGCAGCGCGTTCGGGGTAGAGGGAAATGTCGGCGGCGGTAAGACTGCGCAGTTTGGCGAGCACGCGAGGGGAGCAGCCGGCGGTGTTTTCGTTCAGATCGAGGCAGAGGCCGGAGCGGCCGGTGGTGAGCTGCGGAATCTGAGGGATAGAAAGGACAGAGTCGCGCACTTTCAGCATCGAGGCTCCTGAACCGGGCGGAGAGAAACAGATAGGATACAGCACCGTGGCGGAGTCCGCAGGGAATACGGGGAGGGAAAACACGCGAGAGGGGACGAAGCCAGAATCCCTATGAAGATCGGGAGGGCACCAGGAGTGACGGCAACGCGGCGGGATCGGAGGTGGGCGGATGGCACATGCCGCCGGCGCAGACAAGGGCCTGCGGCACGTTGGCGTCGAGATGCGGGAGCGTGGCGGCGAGCGCGGGTGGCAGCAGATTTGCCGCGAGATGCTCGGGAGTGACGCGTAAGACGGCCTTTGCGACACGAAACACGGCGAGCGCAGCCTGTTCGAGTCGAGCGGCGTGCGGGTCGCCGGCGCGGCCCAGCACTACGACCTGCGCGGGGGGATTGAGGTGCACGCCCAATGCGAGCGCGTAGCTCGCCGCGAACAGGCCGTATTGCGGCGCAACGCCCGCGAAGGATTCGAGCGTGGCCGTGGCGCGTTCGCGGTAGCGCTGCTCGCCCGTGTAAGCGTACAGGCGCGAGAGCACGAGTGCTCCGCAGGAGTTCCCCGACGGTGTTGGGGAATCCTGGAACGGCTTGCGGCGGACTTCGAGGCCGCCCATGGGCGCGGCCAGACGCGAGCGATCGAAGAAGGCGCCCGCCTCGGCATCACCATAGAGATCGAGAGCGAGATCGGCGGCACGGACGGCGGCGTCGAAGTAGCGGCGGTCAAGGGTGGCTTCAAAGGCATCGAGAAGTGCGGCGGCGGCATAGACCTGATCGTCGAGCGACCCTACGAGCCTCGGGCCGCCGACGCGATGGGCGAAGCCGCGCGCAGGGTTCCAGGCTTCGGCCAGCAGGCGGTCGATGGATTTGAGCGCGAAGGCGCGGCAATCGTCGCGGCCAAGCGCGCGTCCGGCCTCGAGATAGGAGGAAACGTACATGGCGTTCCATCCGGTGTATATGGCGCGGTCGATGGCGGGAGTGGGGCGCTTCGCGCGCGCCTCGAGCAGATGCTTCTGAGCGCTGGCGAGCAGGGCTTCGACCTCGGCTTCCGTCTTGCCCATGCGGGTGGTGAGTTCCGCGAACTCGCGCGCAACCCACAAGACGTTTTTGGCGGGGTTGTGGTGCATTTCTCCCACCGGCTCGACGTCGTAATAGAGCTCGATGACCAGGGCCTCGTCGGGCGGGAGCGCCTGGCGCACTTCGTCCTGTGTCCAGGTGAAATAGTCGCCGTCATCATCGAGCGAAATGTCGGCATCCTGGCTCGAATAAAAGCCGCCGCGGTCGGCGGGATCGGAGAGCAGTTCGCTGGTCCAGCGGATGATGCCTTCGGCGGTGCGGCGGAACAGCGGATCGCCCGTGATCTGCCAGGCGCGCACATAGTTGGCGAGCAGCGGCGCGTTGTCGTAGCTCATTTTTTCAAAATGAGGGACGCACCAGCGCTCATCCACGGAATAGCGATGGAAGCCGCCGCCAATCTGGTCGTACACGCCGCCGCAGGCCATTTTGGTAAGCGAAGTTTGCACAATGGACAGCAGATGACGATGTCCGCTCGCCTGGAAGCGCTCGCTGAGGAAATCGATGGCGGCGGGATGCGGGAATTTGGGGGCGCGGCCGAATCCGCCGTTGCGGATGTCGAACTGGCGGACGGTGGAGTCCTCCATTTCGTCGAGCAGGTGCGGGGAGAGTGAGGCGCGGGCTTCGAGAAACGTCTCGGCCTTCGTGACGGCATCGGCGAGCGTCTGTGCGGAACGATCCACCTCCGCGCGGCGTTCACGATAGGCTTCGGCAACGGCGGAGAGGATGCGGCGGAAGCCGGGACGGCCCATAGCGTCGTCGGGAGGAAAATACGTGCCGCCGAAAAACGGCCGGCCATCGGGGGTGAGAAATCCGGTGAGGGGCCAGCCTCCCTGGCCGGAGATGGCGCTGATGGCGGCCTGGTAGCGCGCGTCCACATCGGGACGTTCGTCGCGGTCCACTTTGACGGGAATGTAGAGCTGGTTGATAAGGGTCGCGATTTCGGGATTCTCGTAGCTCTCGCGGTCGATTACGTGGCACCAGTGGCACCAGACGGCGCCGATGTCGAGCAGGATGGGCTTGTCCTCCGCGCGGGCGCGAGCAAATGCCTCTTCCCCCCATTCGTGCCAGTGGACAGGCTGATGTTCCGCGGAGCGGAGATAGGCGCTCGCGGAATTGGCCAGCCGGTTGCCGGGAGTTGCGGTCATGGAGAAACCCTTTCAACAGTTGTCGGCGGAATCCTGCCGCGTTCAGGCCGGCGGCACGGGGAGCAATCGCTATTGAATCGGCGCCGAGCCTCCGGAATCGAGCGGGTCGAGAGGCTTGCGTCCCTGGAATCCTTCATTGATGCCGTGATAGAAGCGAATCCGGTCTTCACCCAGCTTCCAGCAGAGGAGCACTTCCTCGTCGTTGAGAATGGCGGGGAAATCGAGCAGCCCCATTTCCAGGTCCTTCACCAGGCAGCCGGTGGCGTGGATGGTTTCGAGTGCGCGCTGCAATTTCATGCCGATCTGGTTGTATCGAGTGCGGAGATCAGAAACCTCGGACTGGGAAACCAGCGAGCCACCAAGCATCCCGATGCGGCGCGCTACGCCGGCGAGGCTTTCCTCCACTTCCGCGAGGGCGCGGCGGCCTTCCATCGCTTCGATGAGGATGGGCTCGACCTCGTGGCGGGTGCGTTCTGCTTCAGTGAGGGTGAAATGACGGAACTCGTCAGCCATGAGGTTCAGATTAACCGAGTTGCAGCATGCGGTCGAGGGCGACGCGGGCCCAACGGCGCTCGTTCTCCGGAACGCTGATGCGATTCACCACCGTGCCTTCCAGCAGGTTATCGAGCGTCCAGAGCAGGTGCTGCGGCGTGATGCGGAACATGGTGGTGCAAACGCAGACGTGCGGGTCGAGGGAGATCACGGTGCGGTCGGTGAGCGTCTTCGCCAGGCGATTGACGAGGTGGACCTCCGTGCCCACGGCCCAGGAGCTGCCAGGGGGAGCGGCGGTGATTTTTTTCAGGATGCCCTCGGTCGAGCCGGTGTCGTCCGCCTTCTGCACGACTTCGAAGCGGCACTCCGGATGGACGATCACACGCATGCCAGGATGTTCGGCGCGGACGCGGTCCACGTGCTCGGGCAAAAAGCGCTGGTGGACAGAACAGTAGCCCTTCCAAAGAATCATTTTCGCGCGGCGGATGGACAGCTCCGTGTTGCCTCCCAGTTCCTGTTCAGGGTCCCAGACGATCATTTCATCGAGCGGAATTCCCATACTGTAGGCGGTGTTACGGCCGAGGTGCTCGTCGGGAAGAAAGAGAACGCGTTGCCCCTCTGTGAAAGCCCACTGGAGCACACGCGCGGCATTGGAGCTGGTGACCACGGAGCCGCCGTGCAGGCCGGTGAACGCTTTGATTGCGGCGGTGGAATTCATGTAGGTAACGGGCACGACGTCCAGACCGCCGACGGCCTCCAGTTCGGCCCAGCACGTTTCCACCTGGCCGATCTCGGCCATGTCGGCCATGGAGCAGCCGGCGTTCAGGTCGGGAAGAATCACCACCTGGCCGAGGCGACGGAGCACATCCGCGCTCTCCGCCATGAAGTGCACTCCGCAGAAGACGATGTATTTCGCGTCGCATTCGGCGGCCTGCTGAGCCAGCTTCAGCGAGTCGCCGCGGAATCGTGCGAAGCGAATTACCTCATCTCGCTGATAGTGATGGCCCAGGATCACCAGGTCGGAGCCCAGCTTCTGGACGGCGGCGCCGATGCGCTCGTCGAGAGACGTATCAGGGACGAGCAGATAGCTCGAGAAGTCGCAGCCGACGCCCTTCTCCATTTCGGGCACACGCAGCGTGGAGGGCTGTGCCTGAGACGTGAGCCTTCCGAGTTCAATCAGTTGCGGCATATCGAGGAGTGTCCCTGAGCGGCGCTGTATCTATTGTCTCTCGAAGCGTGGCGTTATACCAGTCTCCCCGGCCCTGCGCCAGCAGAAAAGCGCCGCGGCTGGCTAACCTCCGATAAACACCATGGTGCGCGAGGGAGGGACGAAATCGGGTTCGTTGATGCGATGGCCATGCTCCTTTTCGAGCACCTTCTCTTTGATGAAATCGGCCAGGTCGAGGTCACTCGCGCCGTTGCGAAGGAACGGGCGCAGGTCATGGTCCTGCAGGCTGAACAGGCAGGTGCGCAGCTTTCCGTCTGCGGTGATGCGGATGCGCGAACAGTGGCCGCAGAAGGGTTCGGTGACAGGTGCAATCAGGCCGATCTCGCCCGGGGCGCCGTCTGCGAAGCGGTATTTGCGGGCCGTTTCGCTCGGGGCGTGGGGGACCTGGACCAGGGGCCAGCGCGCGTGGATGCGGCTGCGGACCTCGGCGGCCGGGACCACAACTGCACGCGACCAATGGCGGTCCGCGTCGAGGGGCATGAATTCGATAAAACGCATGGTGATGCCGGCGGAACGGGCGAGTTCGGCGAACGCCTCCACCTCGTCGTCGTTCAGGCCGCGGACGAGCACCGCGTTGACCTTCACGGGCCGCAGCGAGCTGGCCTGGGCGGCGTGGATGCCGTCCATCACGCTCTGGAATTTACGGGTACGCGTGACACGCTCGAATTTTTCGGCGTCGAGCGAATCGAGGCTGATATTGATGCGATGGAGGCCTGCGCGGATCAGGCGGTCGCAGCTTTCGGCGAGCAACTGCCCGTTGGTGGTCATGGAGAGGTCGTGGAAGCCGAGGTCGCGCAGCCGGGAGATGAATTCGATGACGCCGGGACGCACCATGGGCTCGCCGCCGGTGACGCGCACCTTCTCGAGCCCCAGGCCGTGCAGCACCCGCGCCACGCCGACGAGTTCGTCCCAGGAGAGCAGTTCGTCCTCGGGACGATAATTCTCCGGATCGGCCGAGCGGCAATAGACGCAGCGGAAATTGCAGCGGTCGGTTACCGAGACGCGCACATCGGTGATGCGGCGGCCGAATTTGTCGTGTAGGGGCATGCTTCGCCGGATTCCAAGAGCACAGGGAAGGGAGAGGACTGGCGGATACGGCACAGTCAGCCCCGAGCGGCGTGACCGATCCGGGCGTTCTCCTTTCCAAGCACGGGAGGCGACAGCGTTTCCGCCATCACCCTCGGCCCCGTTCCGTGCCTCGCGGGACAGGACGGGACACCGCCCCAGCAGCCATAGGAAACGCTCCCACAGGCCACAGGGGTCGGAGGAACATGTTCATTTTACGCCTGGCGAGCGGCTGGAGCAATTCCATGTCTGAATCCAGGATATCGCTCCGGCTGGCTCGGGCCGGGCCTCAAATCCAGCGATTTCACTGACGGCCGTCGCGGTAAACGACTCCGCCTTTCATTACGAAGCTGACTTTCCCCACCACGCTGATGTCGTCCAAGGGGTTTCCGGGCACGGCAATCACGTCGGCCATATACCCCGGCTTGAGCGTGCCAATCTGGTCCTGCCATCCGAGCAGTTTCGCGCCGTTCAGCAGGCCGGCCTGAAGCGCGGCCAGCGGGGTCATGCCGTATTTGACCATCAGGACGAGTTCGCGCGCCTGCGTCCCGTGGGGAAAAGGGCCTACGTCCGAGCCCACGGCCATGGGCACGCCGGCGGCGAGCTGTTTGCGGAATTCACGCGCGTGGAATTCGAGCATTTCGCGTTCGCGGGCGGCCTGCGCGGGAGAAGCCGCGTGATCGGCGAAGTACTCGATGATTGTGAACGTGGGGACCGCGAAGATGCCCTTCTCGTGCATTACGCGCATGGTCTCGTCGCTCAGTTGGAAGGCGTGGTCCACCGAAGCCACTCCGGCGCGGGCCGCGTACCCCGCTCCGGGCTCGCCGGTAGCGTGGACGCCCACGCGCCGCCCCGTCCGCGCCGCCTCTTCGACGGCCGCGCGCAGCTCCGCTTCCGTGTACTGGAACGGCGTGGAAAATTGGCCGTCGTGCAGACTGTCCCGCCCGGTTTCGTAGATTTTGATGAAGTCTGCGCCTTCTTTCACCTGCTGGCGGATTACGGCTACAAGCTCCGCGGCGTTGTTTGCGTAGGTGGCGTTGGAGAGCACGTGCTGCTCGGGATTGAAGTGATTTGCGTCCTCGTGGCCGCCGAGAATGTCGATGGCGTTGCCGCTAATCCGCATGCGCGGCCCGGGAATTTCGCCGCGATTGATGGCGTTCCGAACAGCAGTGTCGGCCGAGCCCGCGCCCTCCGTGCCCATGTCGCGTTCGGCGGTAAAGCCGGCCATCAGGTCGTCCCGCGCCGCCAGCGTGGCCGTGATCGTGCGCTGCGGCACCGATTCTTCGACCGTTTGCAGGTCTTCCGCGCCGGGATGGAGAAACAGGTGCACGTGGGCGTCAATCAATCCGGGCATCAGCGTGGACTCGCCGAGATTGACGACCTCTGCCCCCTGTGGGTGGCGGACGGACGCGCCGACCTCCGCGATGCGTTCGTCCTCGACGATAATCTCGCCCGGCGCGATGATTTTTCCAGCTTCGATATCGAGCAAGCGGGCCGCATGCAGCACCATGACGCGCTTCGGGGCCTGCGATGTCGTTTGCCCCTCTGTGTGCGAAGAGAGTGGAATCGCCAAGAACAGAGCGAAGAGAGACACACGCGCACAGAGCCGATATGTGGTGTTCATAGTGGCGGCGATAATACCACCTCCCGGGAATGCGGCCGGAACGCCCGGAAAAGCCAACGGCGACTGACGCTATAGGCTGGAGCAGACTCACTGGTTTGTTAACAGCCCGCTGTGTATTCGCGTCCTGAAGATACGCCCAATCGCGTGATTTCCAGGGGAGAGGCGCTTATGCGTGGAACTGCTATCGGTCGCACCACGGCGCTACGCGCCTTCGTTGCGTGCTGGACCTTCGCCCTCGTAACTGTGCCGATCGGCGGCCAAGGCATTACGGAGAAACTGGATAGTGCGACTCTCGGTCGCATACGGGAAGAGGCGCTCCAGCACTCGCAGATTCCGGAACTCGTTGAGTATCTGACGGACGTTACCGGCCCGCGACTCACCGGCTCGCCCAACATCCGGAAGGCGCAGGACTATGCCATAGAACGGCTTAAGAGCTGGGGGATCTCGGATACACATCGCGAAGCGTGGGGCCCGTTCGGCCGCGGCTGGACGATGGAAGCCGTCACCGTGAGCATGACCCAGCCGGATTACAGCCCCATCATCGCGTATCCCAAAGCCTGGAGTCCGGGGACCAACGGAACAGTTCGCGGGGAGGCGGTCTATCTGGATGCGAGCACGCCTGCCGAGGTCGAAAAGTACCGGGGAAAACTGAAGGGGAAAATCGTGCTGCTCGCGCCGGCGCGCGGGCTCCAGCCCAATTTTGATCCGCCGGACGAGCGGATGAGTGATGAGGAGCTGCTCAAACTCGCCAATGCCGGGCCGCCGCCGAATCCGCCGCAGCCGTTCCGCATGAACGCGGAACAACGCGCGCGTTCCGAGCTTTCGTACGCGAAGTGGAAACTGGCCGTTGACGAAGACGCAGCGGCGGTGCTCGAGCCGGGATTCAAAGACGCGGGTACGGTTTACGTGACCTCCGCAATCATTCCCAACCCGCCGGATACGCCGGATGAGCAACGCGCGCATCCCTGGGACCTTGCGCCGCCGAAGATAATTCCGCAGTTGGTGATCGCCGCCGAGCAATACAACCGCATGATTCGCCTGATCGGCAGGGGCGCCGCCGTCCAGCTCGAAGTCAACGTGGCCGTGCGATTCCACGACTCCGACACGATGGCCTACAACGTAATCGGCGAGATCGCGGGGACAGACCTGGCGGGCGAGACCGCGATGCTCGGCGCCCCGATCGATTCCTGGCACACCGGGACGGGGGCGACGGACAACGCGGCGGGAGCGGCCGTGGCGCTCGAAGTGGCGCGCGTTTTTCAGGAGCTGAAATTGAAGCCGCGGCGCACGGTGCGCTTTGCCCTCTGGAGCGGCGAGGAGCAGGGCAGGTTGGGCTCGCGCGCCTATGTGGCCGGACACTTGGCGGCGCGAAGGGCACACACCGGAACTACGGCGGCGAACGCGGCCTTCGAGTTCAAACCCGAATACGCGGGGTTTGCAGGCTACTTCAATCTCGACTACGGAACGGGGAAGCTACGCGGCATTTACATGCAGGGAAACGAGGCGGTGCGGCCGATTTTTCGCGACTGGCTCGCGCCGCTCGCGGATCTGGGTTGTTCGACGCTGACGATTGCCAACATCAGCTCCAGCGATCACATCTCGTTCGACGAGGTTGGGCTGCCCGGCTTTCAATTTATCCGTGATTACATGGAATTTCGCACCCGCTCGGCGCACACCAACATGGACGTGTACGACCACGTGATGCTGGAGGATCTGGAGCAGTCTGCGGCGGTGGCCGCGTCGCTCCTCTACGACCTGGCGATGCGCGACGAGAGATTGCCGCGCAAGGCCATCGAACGATAGCCCCTCGCGATTCTGGCAGGCTGGGAACCTGTGATAGATTGCCGTCGAAATGCGCATCTTTGTTCTGGGGGCCGGGGCCACCGGATCCCTGCTCGCGCAACTCCTCGAACGCCAGGGGCACGAAGTCTCGTGCGGAGACCGCAACCCGGAGCGGGCGCGACGCTTTTTCCGCAAGGGTAGTGAAATCCCCGTTGTTGAAGTGAACGCGCGGAATCTGTGGGCCATCGTACGCGCGGGGCGCGGCTGCCAGTTGCTGGTGAACGCCTCACCCGCGGTGTACAACGAAATCATCCTGCGCGCGGCTCTGCGACTGAAGGCGCATTATCTGGACATGGCCGCACACCTGACGCGGAACCCGTTTCGTGCCGAACAGTTGCGCTACACGAAACGGTTCGAGGCGAAACGCCGCGCCGCGGTGATCAACGCGGGCATCGCGCCGGGGCTGACCAATCTGCTTGTCCGGCGCGCGAGCGAAATCCTGGACGAACTCCATTCCGTGCACATCCGGCTTTTTGAGGAAACGGAAAGCGACGACCCGGTGTCGCAGTGGTCGCCGGAGGTTTCGTTCGATGAAGCCACGTCGCGGCCGCGAATCTACCGCGATGGTCGATTCCATCTGGCGAAAAGGTTCGACGAGCGCGAGCATTTCCGCTTCGGTCCGCCCATCGGCGAGGTGCCCGTCTATCTTGCGGCTCAGGACGAGGTAGCCACGCTTCCGCATTTCATCCCCATGCGCGAAATGGACGTAAAAATCGGCGGTGGAGAGATGGAGACGCTTCGGCGCTGGTATCGACAGGGCAAACTTTCGCGCTCACGAGGGATCTCGCGCGCGCGGTTTCCGGCCACGCCGACGCCCAGGGGCCTTACGCGACTGGTGAAGCGCGGCCGGCTGGCGAATGCCCGATTTGCTGCCGCGGTCGTGGTGCGTGGAGTGAAGGACGAGCAGCCTGCACTTGTCCGCTGGGACGTCGCTGTGCCTTCCCTGTTCCAGATCCGGCGGCAGGGATTCCACCGCTCGCCGATCGCCTGGGCCACGGCCACTATGACCACGCTGTTTGTGAAGCATTTTCCGCGCGAGGAGGCCGGCGTGTTTCCTCCCGAGCAGTTGCCGCCGGAGGTGCGGCGCGACGTGCTGGCGGGCGCGCGTGAACGCGGTATCCGCATCACCATGCGCTTGAAGACGATGAAGAGCCAGGAAGAATTACCGGAGGAGAACTTCTAGGCCTCGTCGCGATACCCGCGGCCGGCTGCGTTCAGGGCTTCCAGTTCGGCTGTGAGGTGAACGAATAGAGCCGGTAGAGGTCGCGGAAGATTCTGGCCAGTTCCGCGGGGAAAGAGGCGCGGGTTGCCGCGGAAGGCTTACTCACGCGGCGCACCACCCAGCCGCCGATCTTCTTCCACTCCTCTGGAGCGAGCGGCCAGCCGTCGTGTTTGGTCCATTCGCGCTTTTCCATGGAATACCAGTAGCTCTCGTAGCGGCCGCCGAGCCGCTTCCTCTGCCGTGCGAGCCACCCGGCGTGCTTGATCGCGCGCGGAGCGGCGATGGCGCCCAGAGCGCCTTCCATCTTAGGTCCGCCATGAATGCGGAAACCCGCCGTGGCCGTGTCTGCGCTGATGCCCGCGTAGAGCTGGCCCGCGCTGCGTCCCTTTCCACCGGAGCCACTTAGCGTGAGGTAGTAGTGCGTGTGATAGGGCGGCGTATCCGGCCGGAAGCGGATGTCGCGGTTGATCCGCGAGAAATTGACGCCGGTGCGGCCGGAGAGGTCGAACCCCGGATCGAGTTTCATCGCCGCGGGTATGATTGCTTCGAGCAGCGCGCGGAAAGGCTCGACCACGTGCTGCTCGTAGCGCTCGCGGTTCGCATCCATCCATGCTTTGTGGTTGTTGCGCGAAAGCTGGCGGAAGAAGCGGAAGATTTCGGGGCTGAAGATGGCGGCGCTCGGCGGCATGAGTTCTCCTCGCAGTCCCAATTGTAGCCGGAATGCACGGCTCGTGCTTTCCGCCGGGACGGCTTCTCCCGCTTTCTCTCGAGACGCGTTCGTGATAGAAGAGGCGTCCATGGCTACCTCGGCACCGCACGATCCTCCGTTCCGCGCCGACCACGTGGGCAGCTTCCTGCGGCCGCCCGAGCTGAAGCAGGCGCGGCTGGATCGCGTGGAAGGAAAGGTCTCGCCTGCCGAGTTCCAAGCCATCGAGGATGCGGCTGTCCGGCGGGTCATCGGGCAGCAGGAGCAAGCCGGGCTGCGCTCCATCACGGACGGCGAGCTGCGGCGCGTGGATTTCTACACCGATTTTTACGTTCGCGGGCTTGGCGGCGTGGAAGTGAGGATGGAAAGCACTGCCGCGTATTTCGTGGATCATGAAGGGCGCAAGATTCCCGTTCCCTGGACGCAGGTGGTTTCGCGCATGCAGTGGCGCAAACCGATATACGCGGAACATTTCAAATTCTTGCAGTCCGTGACGAAGGGGACGCCCAAGGTGACCGTACCTTCGCCGATCATTCTCCACTTTACCTGCGGAAGCGCGGCGATTTGCAAGAGCGCGTATCCCGACATCGACGTGTTCTGGTCCGATGTAACCGACGCGTACCAGAAGGAGATGAGCTCGCTCTACGAATCCGGCTGCCGCTACCTCCAGGTGGACGACCCGCCCATGGCCACGCTGTGCGACCCCAGGTTTCAGGGCATGATGAAGGCGCGCGGCGACGATCCCCTCGACACGCTCACCCGTTTGTATCCGGAAAAGATCAATCGCGCTTTCGCCAATCGCCCTCCATCGCTCCACCTGGCCATGCATCTGTGCCGAGGAAACAATCAGAGCGGGTGGTTCGGCGAGGGAGGTTACGATCCGATCGCCGAGGTCCTGTTCAACACAATTCAGGTGGATTCGTATTTTCTGGAATACGAAACCGCGCGCGCCGGCAGCTTTGAGCCTTTGCGATTCGTACCCAAGAACAAAACGGTGGTGCTGGGCCTGGTCTCCAGCAAACTGCCGCAACTGGAATCGAAGGATTCTCTGAAGCGGCGCATCGAGGAAGCCGCGAAGTATATCGGCCTCGACCAGCTCGCCATCAGCCCGCAGTGCGGCTTCGCGAGCTCGAGCGAAGGAAACCGCGTGAGCGAAGAAGACCAGTTTGCCAAGCTGCGCCTGTGCGTCGAGGTGGCCCAGGAAGTTTGGGGGCGGTAGGCGCCCTCGTTCCTCAGGATCGCGCTAGAGAGCCTACAGCTTACGCAGAAAATCGATAACGGCCGTGTTGACCTCGGGGGCGCGCTCCTGCTGCGTCCAATGGCCGCATCCCGGCAGCATCAGCGTTCCGTGAAGCTGGGGCACAAAGTGGGAAAGGCCTGCGATCAGGTGATCCATGCTGCGAAACCCGACCACGAGATCCCGGTCGCCGGCCACATACAGCGCCGGCACCGTAACACGCGCTCCGGCCATGGGCGCCAGAAGTTCCCAGTTGCGGTCGATATTCCGATACCAGTTCAGCCCGCCGCGAAAACCGGTGCGCGTAAATTCAGCCGTGTAGAACTCTGCGTCTGCTTCGGAGAGCCAACCCGGCAGCGTGGCGGGGTTCGGCAACCGGGAGAGGAGACCGCCCTGACGCGGCAGCATTCCGGCTCCGCCCGCCCCGCCGGCGCTTTGTTCCCGCCGCGGTGAGTCGCCGGAGGCTGAATAGAGAATGCTCCGAAGCGTCCGGCGGACATCGCGTTGCAGTTCTGCCTCGGCTACCCCAGGAGACTGGAAATAGAGCTGGTAGAAAATTTCATCTTCAGTTTGCGGCATGATGCTTGTGGGCTGCGCAGGCAGCCGCGGAATGAACGGCACGCTCAGGCCCACCACGGCGCGAAAGCGGTCGGGCCGCAGAAGTGCGGCATGCCAAGCCACAGGAGCGCCCCAGTCGTGGCCGATAATCG
>JASHSV010000060.1 GCA_030038535.1 Candidatus Acidiferrales bacterium | reverse complement strand
ACGGTTCCCTTTGTCTGCGCATTGGATTGGTTGCGGGCATGGATTTTAACTCGCTTTTCGCGTGTCCGGCGCCACGCTTCTCCGCGCGCGTGCCCGTAGGGGCACGATCCGCCGCGGCGGATGCCCCTCGAAAGGCTGCTTCTCTTTTCGTCTCTGTTTTTCCTGCCCGCGCCGCTCTGCCGCTACCTCTTCCGCGTCTCCTGAGAATAATGCGTTGCCAGGTAGTTGATGATGATGGTCTGGTCCGATTCTGGGATTGGCATGCCGAATGTTTTCACCATTTTCGTCACTTCCGCCGCCCACTGATCGTGCGTCAACGGCGGCTGCATCAGGATGTATCGCGGGCTGTGGCACGCGTTGCAGTATCCCGTCACCAGTTCGCGCCCCTCCCCCGCTTCCAGTTCCGGCCAATAAAGCGGATAACTGCCCACCGAATATTTCGCGCTCGCGTCCGGCGCAGGCATCACGGGCTGCGCCAGCGAGCCGAGGTTGCGCTGAGAATAGTCCCCCCTATCCGACTGCGCGAACAGCAGCGTCGCAGCGGCCATCGTGATCGCCGCGGCCGCGGAGAGAAACACTGCCGAGGGCCGCTTCCGTCCGCCCGGATTCATTCCGCCGCTCCCACCATAATTTGCTGCCGTTCGATGCGGTTCCACAGATAGCCTCCGGGGTTCCACACCGGCTCGTCCGGCTGCACGTTGCCTTTCGCGTCTGTGGCTCGCACCGCGAGCACGTGCATGCCGGCCCGCTGCGGCTTCCACGAGTACTCCCACGTGCGGAAGCTGTAGGGACCGTAGTCCTCTCCCAGCCGCGCCGGCGCCCACGATTTCGCGTCGTCGTCCGAAATTTCCACGCGCGTCACTCCGCCATGCCCGCTGAACGCGATGCCCCGCAGCATCACGCTCATTCCCATCGGAATCTTCGCGTCCTCTTCCGGCGTGATGAGGAACGACCGCACCGGCATCCGCGAGATCGGAACCGTCTTCACACTCCCCGCTTTCACCTCTTCCGGCGTGGTATTTCCCCGTGGCGTGTCCGGAACGCGGTAGCCCGTCTTCATCCAGAAGTTTTCGTCCGGTTTCTCGAGCACGCGAATCGTCGTCAGCGCCTTCACCCAGTACGTCGCGAAGTAGCCCGGCACCACCAGCCGCAACGGAAACCCGTTCAGCATCGGCAGCGGCTCGCCATTCATCTCATAGGCCAGGATGCATTCCTCGAGCACCGGGTCCGTCAGTTCCAGCGACTTCAGGAATTCATGCGACCCCAGCCCCTCCGGCCCTTTCCCCCGGTCCATTCCCTGGAACTGCACCGCGGCCGATCCCGGCTTCACCTTCGCCGCGTCCAGCACTTCGCGCAGGCTCGCGCCCGTCCAAATCGCGTTGCCCATCGCCCCGTTTCCCCACTGCCCTCCCGGCACGCGCGGTTGAAACCGGCTGCGGCTGTTCCCCGAGCACTGATTCACCGCCGCAATGCTGATGCGTGGCATCTTCGAAACGATAGCGTTCAACGGCAGCCTCACCGGCTGCTCCACGTTTCCGGTGACTTCCAGCCGCCATTCCGCCAGGTCCACAGTGTTGGGAATTTCGTCCAGGTGCCAGCGCACGTAGAACGCGCCATTCGGCGTGAATGCGGTCTGAAAGTAGTGCCGTGGAGTTTCGAGCTGCACCGGCCGGTCGGTCAGCAGCACCAGGGGATACTTCTGAGGATACGTCGCTACCGGTCCGACCGAAGTCCAGTAAGGATTCTCACCGGGGCCTGTGAACGTGGGCAGCCGGTCGGCTCCCGCGTTCTGTCCCGCGGCTGGGGTTTCGGCGATCCGGCCCAGCGCCAGCGCCCCCGCGCCCGCCGATATCGCCTTCAGAAGCTTTCTGCGCGAAATTCCCGCCATGCGCGCTTCCTCGGCCCATGCGCGCCGCGGTCACACACGCAATCCTGATCCGCAGCCGCTCGCGAACGGGCGTACCCCCACTCGCTGCCGTTCGCTCCGGCGGGGGCCTATTTTCCGGCGATATTCTCCGCGATATCGCCCAGGAAGGGAAGCTTGTAGCGCTCGTGCTGGTATGCCTTCACCATGCACAGAACCCAGATCACGAGGCTCAGCAGCCACACCAACGTGCCAAAGAGAAAGTGCACCATCGTCCCCATCATCCCCACGGCTGAGCCCGCCATCCAACTCATGCCCAAGAACATGTTCAGCACGATCGAAATAATGAACAGTGCGCCGAAAACCACCATGGACTGCGCCGCGTGGAATTTCACAAACGGACGCTTGTCGATCACGAAGAAAATGATCCCGGTCAGCCACCCCAGGACGTAGGCAAGCAGACCGGCCACATTTTCTTCCAGTCCGGAAGTTCCCGCCGCCGCGCTTCCGCCGCCGCTGCCCGACCCCTGCGCCGTCCCGCAGCTCGAGCAGAACGTTGCGCCGGCCGCAAGTTGCGCTCCACATTTGGCACAAAAAGCCATACGAGCCCTCCTTTTGTTTCTGTGCTGAGCTGGTGTTGCGCGGAGACTACCAGAAGCGGCAATCGGTAACAATAGCTTCGTGAACGAGCGGCCAGCCCGGGGCGATCAAGCCGTCGCGGATCCCGTGCGCTGCCGCGTCCGCGGCATCTCGAACCTGTACCCCACCCACGGCTCCGTCAGGATATACCGTGGATGCGCCGGGTCCGCTTCCAGCTTCTTCCGCAGTTGGTTGATCACCACGCGCAGATATTCCGTCTCGTCGCCGTAGTCCGGCCCCCACACCGATTGCAGCAGCCGCCGGTGCGAGAGCGGTTTTCCCTGCCCCGCCACAAGCTGCCGCAGCAGGTCGAACTCCTTCGGCGTCAGATGCACTGGCTTGTCGCGCACTGCCACGCGTCGCGCCGCAAAATCGATGTTCAGGTCCGCCGTCACCAGCGGCGGCAACTCCTCGGCATGCGTCGTCCGCCGCAGCGCCGCCCGGATGCGCGCCAGCAGCTCCGGCATCCCGAACGGTTTCACCACGTAATCGTCTGCCCCCGCATCCAGCGCGGCCACCTTGTCGCGCTCCCCCTCGCGCACCGTCAGCATGATGATCGGCACGGCCGAGCTCCGCCGGATTTCCCGGCAGGTGGTCAGCCCGTCCATTCCCGGCATGTTGACGTCCAGCAGAATCAGGTCCGGCGGGCTGCTGCGCAGGCCTTCGAGCGCTTCTTCTCCGTTCCGCGCCTCATACACCGTATATCCCTGCCCCGAAAGTGATGTACGCATCACCCGCCGCACCTGCGGCGCGTCGTCCACCACCAGGATTTTCGCCGACGTCATATGCGTTCGACCGGGCTGCGGTCCACCGGCAGCGTAAACGAAAACACCGAGCCGTGCCCGATCTGGCTCGTCACGCTGATCGTGCCCCCGTGCGCCTCCACCAGCGCCTTCGCGATCGGCAGCCCCATCCCCGTCCCCTGCACCAGGTAGCGCTGGTCCTTTCCGCGGTAGAACTTGTCGAAAATGATTCCCTGCTCGATTTCCTCGATCCCCGCTCCCCGGTCCGCCACGCTCACCACCACGTTCCCGCCCACGGCTTCGGCGGCAATGCGGATCGGCCGGTCGATCGGCGAGTAGTGGTGCGCGTTGTCCACCAGGTGCCCGATCACTTCGCGCGCCCGCTCCCGGTCCGCGCGCACCGGCGGCACCGTCGCGGGGATCTCCACGATCACCTGTCGCGCCCCCAGCGCGTTCCGGTTGTGCGCCAGCGCCGCCTCCACGATTTCCCGCACCGTCACTGGCTCGAGCTTCAACTCCACCTCGCCCGCTTCCAGCCGCGCCATCTCTGCCGCCTCTTCCACCAGATGGTTCAGCCGGTCGCACTCCTCGTTGATTACTACCAGCAGCTCCTTCTGCGAGGCCGTGCCCGCCGCCCCGTTCGAGAGCAGCGTGGTGATCGAAGCTTTGATCGAGGTCAGCGGCGTCCGGAAATCGTGCGTGATGGAATCGAGCAGCGCGGACTTCAGCCGCTCGCCCTGCCGGTCCGCTTCCGCTTTCCCCAGCAGCTCCACGTTCCGCGCCCGCTCGATGGCGATCCCGATCAGCGTTCCCAGCGCTTCCAGCGTCTGCCGCGACGGCGGCACTCCCGAGATCCCGAAACTCCCGATCGGCCGCACACCCACTCGTACCGGCGCGAAGCACGCTCCCGAGTGCGCGCTGATGTTCGGCTCGTCCCGGCTGAACGCATCCCGCAGCCGGTCCTCGTCTATCTGGGGCGCCCCCAGCCCCGAGCGGTAGAACTTTTGCTTCTCCGGCAGGAACAGCGCCGCCGCTCCCACCTCAAACGTGTCCACGATGTGGTTCGGAATTGCGTTCATCAATTGGATCACGTTCCCCTCGCCCAGCAGCTTCTGGCTGAACGTGTACAGCCGCTCGATTTCTCTCCTCCGACGGTCCGCTACTTCCGCCTCTTTCCGCGCGCGCGACGAGAGCTGGCTCCCCAGGATCGCCGTCACCAGAAACGCCCCGAGCGCCACCCAGTTCTTCGGGTCCGCCACCGCAAACGACCCCACCGGCGGGATGAAGTAAAAATTAAACGTCGTCACCGCCACCAGCGACATCACCACTGCAACCGCCAACCCCCACAGCGCGGAAACTGCTAGAATCGCAAGCAGAAACGTGAGGGCAACGGTGGTCTCGTTCACTTCCACAAGCCGGCGGAATGCCTCCGTGATCCCCGCCACGATGGCGAGGGAGACGCCAAGCTGCAATACCCGGTCGACCAGCCGCGGCCGCATATTCGTATTCTACCTTAGCCCGAATGGCGAGCGCCCAGGAGGCCCGCTCTTTGACTAAGAAGCCCGAAGAATGGCTCGAAAAAGTCTCCCCGCCGGAGAAGACTCGCGGCATTCTCAAGCTCTTCCTCGGCTACGCGCCCGGCGTGGGAAAAACTTACGGCATGTTGAGCGAGGCCATCCGCCGCCACAGCCGCGGCGAGGACGTGGTCATTGCCGTCGTGGAATCGCACGGCCGCAAAGCCGTTCAGGAGCTCGCCGCCCAGCTTGAATCCGTTCCCCGCAAACAGGTCGAGTACAAGGGCACTTTGTTCGAGGAGATGGATCTCGAGAGCGTCCTCGCCCGCAAGCCCCAAGTCGCTCTGGTCGACGAGCTCGCCCACACCAACATCCCTGGCAGCCGCCATCGCAAACGCTACGAAGACGTCCAGGAATTGCTCGACGCCAAAATCGACGTCCTCTCCACCCTCAACATCCAGCACATCGAAAGCATCGCCCCGCAGGTCCACGCCATCACCGGCATCACCGTCCGCGAGACGGTCCCCGACTGGGTTCCCCTCACCGCCGCCGAAACCGTCATGGTGGACCTTACTCCCGAGGCCCTCCAGAACCGCATGCGCCGCGGCGACGTGTACATGCCCCAGAAAATCGAGCAGGCCCTCAAGCACTTCTTCCGGCGCGGCAACCTCATCGCCCTCCGCGAGCTCGCCCTCCGCCAGGTTGCCGAACAGGTGGACCGCAGCCTCGAGTCCTACATGGCCGCCGAGGACATCCGCAAGAA